>NZ_JALAHB010000021.1 GCF_022712115.1 Brevibacterium sp.
CGCCCACCCACCCCTGTCTTGGAGACTTGCCGCATGCCCGTTCCCGCCGGCCACGCGCCCACTGCCCGCACCCTGCTGCGGGACAACGTGTACACCGCGATCCGCGATGCGATCGTCCGCGGCCAGCTGCTGCCGGGGGAGCGGCTGCGCGACGGTGAGCTGGGCGAGTGGCTGGGCGTCTCCCGCACACCCGTGCGCGAGGCACTGCTGCGGCTCGCGGAGGCCGGGCTGGTGCAGGCGCAGCCCGGCAAGGTCACGCTGGTGGCGCCCGAGGACCCCGTCGCGCTCGCGCATGCACGCACCATCGCGGCAGAGCTGCACGCACTGGCCGCACGGCTGGCGGCACAGGAGCTCGGCAGCGAGGCGGCCTCGCTCATGCGCCTGCGCACGGCGAACGGAGACCTCCGCGCCGCGGCCCAGGGGGCGGCGGAAACTGGACGAGGCGGCGCAGAACCGGATCGCCGCCTCGGCACCACCGATGCCGAGGCGGCGATCCGCGCGGATGCGGAGTTCCATGACGCAGTGGTCGAACTCTCCGGCAACCCGCTCATCGGCAGGCAGCTGGAGCTGCTGGTGCCCATGCTCATGCGGGCGGAGTACCTGCACTTCGATGCGGCCACGGTCGAGGCCTCGGCCGCACAGCACGAGGCGATCATCGAGGCGCTGGCCGCAGGCGATGCGGACCGCGCGGCCGAGCTCACCCGCCGGAACTGGCTGAGCCTGGGCTGAGGGCGGGGCCGAAGCCCCCCCTGACGCTCGGCGCCCGCCGCGCGCCGCCGGCGAGACCCCGTCAGATCAGGCACCCCCTCAATCTGACACGAATCGCCCGCATGCTCCGTGCGTGTCAGATTACGACCCCCTCCAATCCGACACGGAACCGCCGCGCGACCGCTCCGTGTCAGATTCACCGCGCGGCCAGATCCCCCGCGCGCAGGCCGGTGCCGGAACCTCGGCAGCGGCCTGCTCGCCGATCAGCAGAACTGCCGTCGCACCCCAAGGCCCCAGCGGGCTCCGACGACGCGCGCACACCACCCCCGAAAGTGATCTTGACCACATCGTCAATTCGCTTCTAGTCTGTCGAATGTTCGCTCATTCGCATACGCCCTGTTCAGCGCCGCACCGGGCACACGCGAGTGCAGAGACGCACCCTCCGCCTCCTCAGAGAAGAGCACCTCATGCAGACATCCCGCCCGTTCCTCGCCCTCGCAGCAGCGGGGACACTCGTCCTCGCCGGATGCGCCGCTCCCGCGGAGGCGGAGCCCGCCGACGCCCAGACGGACGGGGCGGAAGCAGCCGCGCCTGCGGCGGGCGGCGGAGAGCCCCTCGACATCCTCCTGACCAATGACGACGGCTGGGACGCCCCCGGCATCACCGCGGCCTACGAGGCACTCACCGGCGCCGGGCACTCCGTCACGCTCGTGGCACCGGCGGAGAATCAGAGCGGCAAGGGAGGGTCCGTGGACATCACCGGCACCCTCGAGGTCACCCAGCCCACGGACGATCCGCAGATCCACTCCGTGAGCGGAACCCCGGCGACGGCGGCTTCGTTCGGCCTCAAGGAGGTCATGGAGGAGGCACCGGACCTCGTGGTCTCCGGCATCAACGCGGGGGCCAACGCCGGCACGGACATCCGCTCCTCCGGCACCTTCGGCGCCGCCTCGATCGCCTCGGGCTCCTACGGGGTCCCCGCGATCGCCACGAGCCTCGACGCCTCCTCCGAGGATCAGGCAGACTACGAGGCCGCCGCGCAGCTGCTCCTCGACATCATCGAGCAGGGAGCCGGCTCACTGGAACCCGGATACGTCCTCAACATGAACTACCCGAACCCCGCCGAGGCTCCGGAGGACCCCGAGGTGGTCTACGCGGAGACCGCACAGGGTTCGAGCTACGTCACCACCTATGAGCACCAGGACGGAGACACGTACGAGGTGAGCCTGGGCCATGCGGAAGACGCGCCGGAGAGCGGAGACCTCGCCGAGCTGAGCAAGGGCAATGTCACGCTCACCCTCATCACGACGACGCCGTCCCTCCCCGCGGAAGAAGCCGGAGACGTGACCGCCCTCGTCGACGCTCTCAACTGAGGGGAAGGGTCCACGCCGCACCCGGTCGGCCCCCGCCTGAGGTCCATCTCAGACCCGAGTGCACGGCCGAGGCCGAACAGCGTGCAGCTGTCCCCTCACTCTCGCGAGGGGTCCCCGGCAGCCTCAGCGGGCAGGACTCCGCTGTTCGCGCTTCCAGTCGACGAGGCCACGACGTCCGCTCCGCCCTCCTCGCGCAGCACCTGCTGGTAGTCTCGCCAGTCGTCGCTCTTCGGGGTGATCTTCGAGACCGCGAAGCCCGTGAAGCCCCACAGCAGAGCGAAGAAGACTCCGGAGTAGCAGAGGATCGCCCACGGGGCGTACTCCAACGTCGGCACCCCCAGCGCCGTCGCCATGTACACGCCGGCGAGGGTCCAGGGGATGATCGGCTCGACCACCGTCACCGAATCCTCCATGGTCCGGCCCAGATTCCTCGCCTCCAGACCTCGCCTGATGTACTCGGCGCGCAGCAGGCCTCCGAGGATCAGGAACGACACCGTCGAAGTGCCCGTCGCGGCGATGAGGATGACCCCTCCCACTGTCGTCACGAGGATCAGCTGGCCGTTCGTGCGCACGACCTTCATGAGCGCACTCATCACCACGTCGAGGGCACCGGAGACGCTCAACGCCGCCACGAAGGCGAAGGCGCACACGACGACGAGGAAGATAGTCGTCATCGACTCCATCCCACCGCGCTCCAGGAGGTTCGGGATCGCCTCCGTCGCCTGTGCGAGGTCCATCCGGGCATTGCCGCTGGATGCGAACATCTCCATGGTGAAGCCGGACATCGATGCCAGTGCGGCGTCTTTGAGTGAGAACCCCTGACCCCACACGGCGAGCACCGCAGCCGACACCGCCGAGACCAGCATGACGGGCACAGTGGGCAGACGCATGAGCGAGCCCACGACGATGACGACCACCGGGATGAGCAGCAGCAGCCCGAACGGCATGCCGATGCGGAAGAGGACCTCCAGCTGGTGCAGGAACTCGTCCATGCCGTCCGCGCGGGCCGAGCCGTCGCCGGCCGTCATGAAGCCCGCGATCGTGTAGACGATGACGCACACGAGGAAGCCGGGGCCGGTGGTCCACAGGAGATGGGCGATGTGCTTGTACAGGTTCACTCCCGCGGCCACGGCGGAGAGGTTGGTGCTGTCCGAGAGCGGTGAGAGCTTGTCGCCGAAGTACGCGCCGGAGACGATCGCCCCCGCGACTGCCGGCAGCGGCGCGCCCATCGCGGCGGCCACGCCCATCAGCGCCGCGCCCACCGTGCCCACCGAGCCCCATGAGGTTCCGGTGCTCACGGAGAGGACGACCGTGACCAGGAAGGCGGTGACGATGATGAAGGTGGGGCTGATGACCGTGATGCCGAAGTGGACCAGCAGCGGGATCGTGCCGCTGGCCACCCAGGTGCCGATCACGATGCCCACGCACAGCACGATGAGGATCGCCGGGAACGCCTTCGAGAACTCGGCGACCCAGCGGTCCTGGATCTCCTGCCACCTGTGCCCCAGCGCCATCGCGACGGCCGTCGCATAGGCCGCCGAGATCAGCAGCAGGACCTCGACCCTGATGTCCAGCCACACGACGCCGCCCACGATGACGACGAACATGACGACCAGCGGCGAGATCGCCAGCGCCAGAGTGGGAGCCTTCACCGGCCGCGGCGCCTTCGCCGCTCGCTTCTTCTCCATGACACTTCCCTGTGTTCGTTGTTCCGTTGTGGGCTTCAGGCCGGGATCGTGCGCAGGCGGATGACGAGCGGAAGCGCCTCCGTCGCAACTCCGGTCCAGCGCGCCGCGGGGCGCAGGACGAGCTCGAGGGCCCCCGCCTGCGGGCGGATGTCCAGCAGCTGCCCCGCGAGCTGCTCGTCGGCGCCCAGCAGCTCCCAGCCTGCGACTTCCGTGCCGGGGTCGAGCGAGAGGCGGATCGGCGCCTCCGGCCTGCCGGTGACGATCACGTACCGGGCATCGCCGCGGGCGGTGGCGAACACCCCGGGTGCCTCCGGCCGCAGATCCGTGACGGGGGTGGTCTGGTAGATCGCCTCGCCGTTGGTCTCCAGCCAGGCGCCGATCTGCAGCAGGCGCTCCTGCTGCAGCGGGGGGATCCGGCCGTCGGCGGTGGGGCCGACATTGAGCAGGAGGTTGCCGCCGCCCGCGACCGTCTGTGCCAGCAGCGCCAGCAGGTCCGCAGCACTGGCGTAGTCCTCGACGGACTCAGCCCGGTTGAATCCGAAGGAGCCGCCGACCCCCCTGCCCTCCTCCCAGGGGTGCACCGTGCCGTACCCGTCCAGGTCCTGGTACTCGGTGCTGTAGACATCGCCGTGGACCCCCGGCATGCCCACATGCATGCGATCGTTGACGACGACCTCGCCGGCGTTCGGGGACTCCGTGTAGAGCCAGGAGAGCATGCGGCGGGTCTGGGTGTAGTCCTCGCTGAAATCCCATTCCCCACCGTCGGTGTAGATGACGGCGGGAGCGTAGCGCTCGTTGAGCTCCACCCACTGCTGGTGGAGGATCTCCCGCGGGTAGTCGTCCTCCGGGATCCCGTACCGCTCGGCGTCGGCCTCGGGGATGAAGTGCTCTCCGTCGACCCGATGGGAGCGGTGCGTCTCCCATTCGGGGATCGAGTAGTAGAGCCCCATGCGCATCCCCTGTGCGCGCACGGCCTCGGCCAGGTCGCCCAGCAGATCGCGCCGAGGCCCCACGGCGCCGGAGTTCCAGTCCTCCTTGTGCTCGTTCTCCGTGGGCCAGAGGCAGTAGCCGTCGTGGTGCTTGGATGTCAGCACGACGTATCCGGCACCTGCCCGGCGGAAGAGTTCGGCCCAGGCGCCGGGGTCGAAGAGCTCGGCCCGGAAGTCCGCGGCCAGGTCGCGGTAGTCCCTGCCCGGGAACATCCGCGCGTGGAAGTCGGAGTCGGCATTGCGGTACTTGCCGTACACGCTGGCGTAGTACCACTCGGCGTAGGAGCCGAACTGCTCGTCGTTGAGCGTGCGCCACGCGGGGACGGAGAAGACACCCCAGTGCACGAAGATGCCGAACTTCGCGCCGGCGTACCACTGCGGCAGCGGCCGCGCATCGAGCTCCTCCCAGCTCTGCACCGGCACGGTGTCGAAATCGCCGAGGCGGGCCCGCTGCGGACATGCGTGTTCGGTGCCCTGCTGGCTGCTCTGCTGATCCATGGAACTCCTGTGCTGGTTTCTGCCTTCTGTGTGAGCCGGAGCGGGCCCACCGATCGTATGAGGGCCGCCCGCCTTGCTCGACCGGGAGCGGGGTTCGCAGCGACGCCACACCCCTCCGCAAGTCATCGGATGTCTGTAAGCTACAGCACGCCCGAAGCCGCGTCAAAGGGCAATTTCCACCCTCTGCTCCATCAAGTCATCAGATGATTTTTCCAGAATTGGAATGGAGGAGAACGCCGAAAGGTACTCTGGGGGCATGGCCCAGAACTCACCCGTCATCGACCATTTCCGGACCGAGATCTCCCTGGGCCGACTTGTCCCGGGACAGCGCCTGCCACCGGAGCCCCGTCTCTGCGAACAACTCGATGTCTCCCGCGGCGCTCTGCGCGAGGCACTGCGTGAACTGCAGGGCTACGGACTCATCGAGGTCCGCCACGGATCAGGCACCTATGTCTCCAGCCTGCAGCCGAGCGAGCTTCTCAAGGGCTTGGCGTTCACCGTCGACGTGGTTCCGTTGGACGGTCTGTTCGAACTGCTGAGCATCAGACGCACGCTGGAGGCCGAGGCCGCCGCACAGACGGCGACAGCGGCCTCAGGGGAGGTGTTGGCACAGCTGGAGGCGCTCGTCGAGGAGATGGTGGGAGCGGAGAGCCCGCCGGAGGAGCAGAAGCTGGACGAGCAGTTCCACGCGCTCATCTGCGAGACCGCGGGCAACAGGTCCGCAGCCACCATCACCGCTGTGATCCGCTCCCGCAGTCGCCACTACGACCTGGTCGACAATCCCGAAGCCCGCGCAGAGGGCGTCATAGGCCACCGGGCCGTCCTCGACGCTGTCCGCACGCACGATTCCATGGGCGCTTGGGCTGCGATGCACGCCCACATCACCTCCACCGAACGCTGGCTGCGCAGTCTCAAGCCGCCACCGCACTGAGACCGCCGCGGCAGCACCTCTATAGGATCCTCCTATGGCATTGACGGACGAGGCTCTCTCCAGGATCAAGGATCTCATCAGCTCCGGCGAACTCGCGCCGGGCGATCGCCTGCCTCCGGAGAATGAGCTCTCCGCGCGTCTCGGTCTGTCGAGGAACTCGCTGCGCGAGGCCGTGAAAGCCCTTGAACTCATCAACGTGCTCGAGGTGCGCCGCGGGAACGGCACCTTCGTCTCACGGCTCTCCGCGCCTCAGCTGAGCGAGGCCATCGCTTTCGTCGTCGACTTCCACGCCTCCTCCTCCGTCGAGGAGATCCTCTACGTCCGCCGCGTTCTCGAGGCGGAAACCTCCAGCCTCGCCGCGCAGCACATCACGGAAGCGCAGCTGGAGGAGCTCGAGGCCGCAGTCGTGGAGACGGATGACATCGACGCCCTGGTCGCGCAGGACCTCGAGTTCCATCGGCTCATCGCGCGGGCCGCGGGCAACGACTATCTCGCAGGGATCCTCGATGCCGTGTCCGTGGGCACCCGCCGCGCTCGGATCTGGCGCGGACTCACCCAGGCCGATGCGATCGCGCGCACCCTGGACGAGCATCGCGCGATCGCCCGCGCCCTGCGCGCGCATGACCCCGACCGCGCGCGTGCTGCGATGACGGTCCATATCGCCGGGGTCGAGGACTGGCTCCGCACCGCACCCTGAGGCACTGCCGCGGCCGCCGGCTGCATCCCGGCGATGACGATCTCAGGACGATCGCGGTGTCTTGCCGCTCGCCGGATCCACGGCCAGCAGACCGCGTTCCACCGCCTCCGCCCAGAATCCCTCGGGAACGACAGCTGCGAAGAGGTCTGCATCCTCCACAGCCTGTTCGGCCGTGCGCATGCCGAGAGCGATCGCCGTGATCGCCGGGTCCCGCAGGGGGAAAGCCACAGCGGCCGCAGGCAGAGTGGTGCCATGCTCCTCGGCCAACAGTGCGAGCGCCCGCGCCCGGGCGAGAACCTCCGCCTCTGCCGGAGCGTAGTCGAACGTGGCGGCGGGGTCAGGAGAAGCGCTTGCGAGGATGCCGGAATTGAACACGCCGACGTCGATGATCCCCACGCCCCGCGCCTCCGCAGCTGGGATCAGGTCGCCCCGCGCGCCCTGGTCGAGCAGCGTGTACCGCCCTGCCAGCATGACGAGATCGATGTCCGTCTCCATGACGAAGCGGTGCAGCATCTGCCACTGGTTCATCCCCGCACCCCAAGCGCCGATGATTCCTTCGGACCGCATACGCTCCAGTTCGGGGACGGCCCCGGCAATGGCCTCCTGCCAGTACTCGTCCGGATCATGGATGAAGACGACGTCGATCCGGTCGAGACCCAGACGCGTGAGGGATTCCTCCAGCGAACGCCGCACACCGTCGCCGGAGTAGTCGCGCACCCGCACGACATCCCCCGGTACGGCGAAGCCCTCCTCGTCCTGCGGACGGGGAACCTCGGCCGGGCGGAGGAGTCGCCCCACCTTGGTGGAGAGAACGAACTCCTCGCGCGGCTTCGCGGCGAGCACCTCGCCCATTCGCCGCTCGGAGAGGCCGAGGCCGTAGTGAGGCGCCGTGTCGAAGTAGCGGATCCCGTGCTCCCAGGCCGCTTCCACCGCCGCGTGCGCGGTCGCATCGTCAACCGCTCGGTAGAGATTGCCCACGGGTGCGCCGCCGAAACCCAGGCGCATCCCGCCGGCGATCCGCCCCACCGTGGAATTGTGCTTCACCATCGACGTTCTCCTCGTGTGCTCCGGTCCTCGCTGCCGAGGCCGTAATGGTGTTCTGCGACAGCGCCCAACGTCTGTTCTGCGGCCTCCCCGAACTCCCCGCGGAGCGTCCGCTCCACCGTTCGGACCCACTGCTCCTGAGTGATCCCGCACGGGAGAGTGGAGACGGGATGATCGCTGCCGACCATGCTCCGTTCCGCTCCGAATGCCCTCACTGCAGGCACTGCGTACTCCAGCACCAGGCGGTCGAGCTCTGCTGCCGAGGCCGTACCGGAGAGCTGTCCGCCTATTCCGGAGACCTTGAGCTTGAAACCGGGGAACGCCGCGAGAGCAGCTATGTCCTCCTGCCACCGCAGCCGAGCGGGGTGAGGACCCTGCCGGCCGTCTCCACCATCGGCCCACTGCTCCGGAAGAGGCTTTCCCAGATGGTCGAGGACGAATCCATCGAGGTCCCCTCGCACCCCAGCGATGCGCTCCAGGAGCGTGCACAACTCCGGCAGCTGAGCCGCCCGCACGCAGAGGTCGACCGAGAGCCCCGCTTCGCGTGCACGGACGAGCCCGTGAAACCGGGCCTCAGCAGCAGGGCTGCCGTCCACCAGTTCCCCGGCGGGAAGTCCTTCGAAGTTGTCGCGGATGCCGACGACAGCAGGGTCGCCCGCGCAGGCTTCCAGCTGCGCCTCCGTCTCTTCCCCCGCCGAGCCCGCACCTGCGGCCGCAAGATCCACCGCCGCAACGAGACCCAGCAGGAACGGATGCTCACGGACGAGCCCGCCCAGCCACTTCCGCTCCTCGTCACGGAGAGGAGCGTTGACGCCTGCTTCGATGACAACCGCAGCCACATTCGGGGACCCGCCGTCCGCGCTCGATTCCGCCCCGCACCGGGACGCAGCTCTGGCGGCGTGTGCGCCGCCCCATACCGCGGCGAACTCCTCAGGGAGCGAGGTCTCCGGCAGAGCGCGACCAGCCATCCAGCCGTAGTCGAAACGGCGGCGGTCCCACAGGTGAAGATGGGAATCAATTCGCCTCACGGGGTCCGCACTCCGATCGTGAGCAGGAGATTCGCGTACTGCCGCTGCTCTCCTGTGGCGATGACAACGGCGACATCGGGCGTCCTCGCGCGATCATAGAACTCGAACCGTTCGCAGCCGGCGAATGGGACCCCGGGCAGAAGCGCTCGGTATTCGGCGACGATCGGCGCTTCTTCGCCTTCAGAGGTCAGCATGATCTCGGCGAACTCGATGGGGACGGTCGCAGCGAGCGGGGTGAGCACCTGGGAGACAGTGAGCATACCCGGCGCGAGGTTGAGGTGGATGCGCTCTGCCGTTGCCGGGACCCCGGTGCTGTGCGGATAGTTGCCGTCTGCGATGAGCACCTGGGCTCCATGACCGGCACGCGCGAGCGCAGCCAGCAGATCCGGATGGATGATCTCAGTTCTGAGCACGGCACCTCACCCCTTCCGCCAGAAGGCTTCGATCTCTTCCAGCGATCGACCGCTGGTCTCCGGCACCCGTCTGATGACATAGACGAAGGCGACGATGCTCAGCAGCGCGAACACAAGGAAGACTGTGGCGCCCCAGCGTTCGAGCGCCACGGGAAAGGCCGCAGCGAAGATCGCGTTGAGAGTGTACTGGAGGAAGGTGATGACCCCCACGCCGATTGCGCGGACCTGCAGCGGCAGAACCTCCGGAACGTAGAGCCAGAAGACGGGACCGAGCCCGATCCCGAATGCGAAGGTGTACACGAACACAGCCGCAATCGTGACCGCCCCTGCGTCCGGCAGCAGCCACAGAACCACCATTGCAATGGCCTGACCAGCCATGGAGATCGCGAGGAGCTTGACCCGTCCCAGGCGGTCGATGATCGGCAGAGCAACGGCCGTGGACACCACCAGAGCGATGCCCACGCCGTAGTTGGCGATCATTCCGGCATTCGCCCCCATCGACTGCACGTCCTCGAAGATGATCGGGGCGTAGTAGACGACGGCGTTGATGCCGGTGAACACCTGGAAGAATGTCAGCACAGCGAGCACGAGCATAGGGCGTCGAGCGGTGCTGAAGAGCGCGGAGAAGCCGCTCTTCTGCCGTTCGAGGCTCTCGCGGATCTCGGCAGCCTCCCTCTCCGCGTAGTCGGAGCCGCCGCGCAGGGACCCGAGGACGCGCAGCGCCTCCTGGTCCCGCCGGCGCATCATGAGCCAGCGCGGGCTCGCCGGTGCGAGGACCATGCCGATGAGGAAGACCACAGCGGGGATCGCTCCCACACCCAGAATCCATTCCCATGATCCGGCGTCCTGGAAGAGGTCCCCCACGATGTACGCGCAGAGGATTCCCACGTTCACAGTCAGCTGGTACATGCCGGTCAGCATGCCGCGGATCCGGGTGGGAGCCAGTTCCGAGAGATAGATGAGCCCGAACATGTTCGCAATGCCCACGGCGAAGCCCAGGAAGAACCGCGCTCCCATGAGGAACTCCGGAGAGGGGGCGAAGGCATTGGCGAGAGAACCCACGACGAAGATGATCGCGCCGACGATGAGAATGTGCCGGCGGTCGTATCTGCGCGCAGCGAGAGTGGCTCCGACGATCGCCGGAAGTGCGCCCCAGAGCAGCAGCGAGGTGATGAGCCCCTGCTGTTGGGCGCTGAGCCCGAAATCTGCGGTCAGCGGGGGCAGCGCGCCGGAGATCGCTCCGGAATCGTATCCATACAGCAGACCGGAGAACCCTGCGAGGACCGCGATGAGATAGACCTTGCCGGGAATGGGTTCAGAGGCGTGGTCCCGTGCCCCTGGGAGGGAGCGGGAGGTGGAGTCAGTTGCGCTGACGCTCATTTTCACTTCCTTTCTCTGCCGCTCCCCGCCCGCATCAGGCCCGGAGTCACGAGCTCAGTGAGCGGAGGCGGCCCCCGGGTCCTCTCCGATGAGAACCCGCAGACAGTTGTCTCAGACGGCTTCGGCCCACACCGGGCCGTCCGGGTAGAGGTGGGCGTCGATGCTCGCCTGGTGCATCTGCGCTCCGGCGCCGGGCAGCTGCGGCGGCCAGTAGCGGCCGTCGTGCACGTCCACGGGCTCGACGAAGTGCTCGTGCAGATGGTCGACGAACTCGATGACGCGGCCGTCCATCTCACCGGAGACGGCGACGAAGTCGAACATCGACAGGTGCTGCACGATCTCGCACAGTCCCACTCCCCCGGCGTGCGGACAGACCGGGACGCCCTTGTGCGCTGCGAGCAGCAGGATCGCGATGTTCTCATTCACGCCGGCCACACGGCAGGCGTCGATCTGGAGCACGCGCAGCGCATCCGCATCCAGCATCTGCTTGAACACGATGCGGTTCTGGCAGTGCTCACCCGTCGCCACGGGGGTGGGATGGATGCCCCGCTGGATCTTCGCGTGGCCGAGCACGTCGTCCGGGCTCGTGGGCTCCTCGACCCAGCGCAGATCGAACGGCGCGAGCTCGCCGATCCAGTCCACGGCCTCGGCGACGTCCCAGCGCTGATTGGCGTCCACTGCGATGGGGTAGCCCTCGCCGCACACCTCCCGGGCGATCCGCAGACGTCGGACGTCGTCCTCGCGGTCCGCGCCCACCTTGAGCTTGATCTGGCTGAAGCCGTCCGCGATCGCCTCCCGGCAGAGCCGGGCGAGCTTCTCGTCGCTGTAGCCCAGCCAGCCGGGCGTCGTCGTGTACGCACCGTAGCCTTCGGCCTTCAGCCGGGCGATGCGCTCCTCACGGCCGTCCGCGGACCGGCGCAGGATCGCGAGCGCGTCCTCCCGCGTCATCACGTCGCTGAGGTAGCGCAGATCCGTGAGGTCGAGGATCTCCTCCGGGCTCATACGCGCGAGCAGCTCCCACAGCGGCAGCCCGGCCCGCTTGGCCTTGAGGTCCCAGAAGGCGTTGACCACCGCACCGATGGCCATGTGCATGACGCCCTTCTCCGGCCCCAGCCAGCGCAGCTGGGAGTCGTGGACGAGCTCGCGCCAGAACTCGCCCATGTCACCGAGGATCGGCTCCGCGTCCCGGCCGCGCAGGCGTGCGGCGAGCGCCTCGATCGCGGCCGACTCGATGTCATTGCCGCGGCCGATGGTGAAGACGAAGCCGTGCCCCTCCAGTCCGTCCTCGGCATCCGTGCGGACCACCAGGTAGGCGGCGGAGTAGTCCGGGTCCGGGTTCATCGCATCCGAACCGTCCAGATGGCGCGAGGTGGGGAACCGCACGTCGAAGACGCTGATGTCTGTGATGGTGCTCAATTCTCATCTCCCATAGAGATCCCATGTATGGACGCTTTCGGCTGCGAGTTTCAGGCCGCAAGACGTTAGAACTCATCCAAACATAGGATGTCTTGGGGGTCAACGACGCGCCTGCCCGGCGGACAGGCGCGTCGTGGAGCTCACTCGGAGCGGAGGCGGAGCCCCTGCATCCCGCCGTCCACGGCGAGTGAGGACCCGGAGATCGCCGCGGCCGCAGGAGAGGCCAGGTAGACGATCGCCGAGGCGACCTCGCCCGCGGAGACGAGACGGCCGGAGGGCTGGCGGGCGCTGAGCTGCGCGCGCTCGTGCTCCGGATCCGCAGCCGCGTCCAGCAGGCGCCCCACCCAGGGGGTGTCGGCGGTGCCGGGGTTCACGCAGTTGACGCGGATGCCCTCACGGAGGTGGTCGGCGGCCATGGCGAGCGTCATCGAGTACACGGCGCCCTTGGACGCGGAGTAGAGGACGCGGTCCGGCAGGCCGGCGGTCGCGGCGATCGAGCAGGTGTTGACGACCGCCGCGCTCTCGGACTTCCGCAGGTGCGGCAGTGCGGCACGGGTGACACGGGCAATGCCCACGACGTTGACGTTGAGGATGCGGTGCCACTCCTCGTCGTCGTTGTCCGCGACGGTGCCCTGCGCGCCGATCCCGGCGTTGTTCACGAGGATGTCGATGCGGCCGAACCTCTCCGCGACCGCCTCGATGCCCGCACGCACGGAGGCGTCGTCGCCGATGTCGACCCGCTGGGCGAAGTGCCCGGTGACGAAGTCGACGTTGAGGTCCAGGACGGCGACCTCGGCCCCGCGACGGGCCAGCAGGGCCGCCGTGGCCTCGCCGATCCCCGAGGCGCCGCCGGTGACGACGGCGACCAGGCCGGACAGCTCGCCGGAAGGTTCAGATGCAGATGCCAAAGCTGTACTCCTTGGAGACTGGGGTGGGAAGGGACGGGCCCGAGACCGGAGGGCTCAGGCCTGGACGAACTCCTGGCGCTGGCGGCCGAGGCCCTCGATCTCGATCTCGACGACGTCGCCGGCCTTGAGATAGGGGAAGCGACCGGACAGCGCCACGCCCTCTGGGGTGCCGGTGAGGATGATGTCGCCGGGCTCCAGCTGCATGTACTGGCTGAGGTCCAGGACGATGTCCTCGACGGAGAAGATCATGTCCGCGGTGTTCGAGTCCTGGCGAGGCTCGCCGTTGACCCAGCTGCGCAGGTTCGCATTGTGCGGGTCGAACTCGTCGGCCGTCACGAAGTACGGGCCCAGCGGCGAGAAGCCGGGTGCGACCTTGCCCTTGGACCACTGGCCCCCGGAGTGCTCGATCTGGAAGGTGCGCTCGGAGAGGTCGTTGGCGATGACGTAGCCGGCGATGGCCTCGGCGGCCTCCTCACGGCTGGACAGGTAGGAGGCCTGCCTGCCGATGACGAGGCCCAGCTCCACCTCCCAGTCCGTCTTGTCCGAGCCCCGCGGGATGAATGCGGTGTCGTCGGGGCCCGCGATCGTGTTGGGGTGCTTGAAGAAGATGATGGGCCTCTCCGGCGGCTGGGAACCGGACTCCGCGGCGTGGGCGGCGTAGTTCTGGCCGATGCAGATGAGCGCCTGCGGGCGGCCCAGCGGGGCGCCGAGGCGAGCACCGGATTCGGCGGTGAACTCCGGCAGCTCACCGGCGGCGGCCTTCTCCTGCAGCGTGTCGAGGCCGCCCGCGGCGAAGAACGCCGGGCCGAACTCCCCGGTGACCGCCGAGGCGTCGAAGTCCTTGCCGTCCACGGTGACGACCGGGGTCTCGCTCCCCTTGGGTCCGGATGTCCAGAGCTTCATGCTGTCTCCTCCTCGCAGCTGGCGGGACGCGCCCGCCGCGGGACAGCCTCATCCCCGGCGCACACGCACCCTTACTTATAGGAATTCACTATTCCATATATCTACGAGGAATGACAGGGCGTCTCGCCTGCTGCAACGGCTCAGCCGCAGTCAGCGGGCCTGCTCATCCCCATCCGGTCGAACTGACGCACGTACGCGACGAATGCGTGTGCCAGCGGTTCCATCGTCTCCGCCACAGCCTCCTGCGCCGAGGCGGCCTCGGCCACCACGTCCTCGAGGCTGCGCCCGCCCGGGTACGACGGCGCGCCGCCTAGCGTCCCCCACACCCGCAGCTGCTCGCCCGTGGACTCGGGATGGAACTGGGTGCCCCAGGCCTCGCCGCACCGGAACGCCTGAACAGGCGCGTCCGTGCCTTCGATCAGGTGCACGGCACCATCCGGCAGCGTCATCTCGATGCCGTGCCAGAGGAGGACGGGGAACTCCGCTGGGAGCTGGGAGAAGAGCGGATCCGTGCGGGCCTCGGGCCGAGTCACCGCAGTGCCCACCCCAATCTGCGGCACCTCCCTCTCACGCACCCCCGCGCCGGCGGCGAGGCACAGCTGCTCCCCGCCCAGGCACACCGCGAGGGCCGGGAAGGCCCCCGCCGCCGAGGCCGCGAGCAGCTCGCGGGTCCCCGGCATCCAGGGGTGGTCCTCGTCATCCGCAGGACCCATGGAGCCACCCAGCACCACCAGGCCGTCGAACTCCTCCGGACCGGGCAGGCGCCCCGACACGGAGGCCGCCGCGCCACCTGGGCCAGCCTGAGGATCGGACGCGGGGACCGGAGCGAGTCCAGGCACCACGTGGCCCGGCGAGCCCGCGTCTCCCTGGGAATGCACGTCTCGCTCGGATCCCGCTCCTCCCTGCGCGTCTGCGAGGTACGGCCGGAACACGGTGAGCTGTGCCCCGGCGGATTCGAGCCACTCCCCCAGCCTGCGCGCGTCCGTGCCCGCCTCGTGCTCGATGACGGCGAGGCGGACTGCCGCACCCGTCCGGCGCTCGGACACGTCGGACTCGGACACGACCGAACCCTGCGCGGGCGCTGGGCCCGGCGCTGGGCCGGGCTCCGCGCTCACGCCACCCACACCGCTCACGCCACTCACTCCGGGGTCACATAGGCCGCACTGATGCCCCCGTCCACAGTGAACGCGGTCGCGTTGACGAAGGAGGCGTCATCACTGGCGAGGAACGCCGCGGCCGCCGCGATCTCCTCCGGCTCAGCGAACCGTCCGCCCGGCACGTGGACCAGCCGACGCTGCGCCTGCACCGGATCGGAGGCGAACAGCTCCTGCAGCAGCGGAGTGTTCACCGGTCCGGGGCACAGTGCGTTCACGCGGATGCCGTCCTTGGCGAACTGCACGCCCAGCTCCCGGCTCATGGAGAGCACCCCGCCCTTCGACGCGGAGTAGGAGATCTGCGAGGTCGCCGCGCCCATGAGCGCCACGAAGGAGGCGGTGTTGATGATGGAGCCGGACCTCTGCTCCACCATGTGCTCGAGCGCGTACTTGCTGCACAGGTAGACGGAGGTGAGGTTGACGGTCTGGACGCGCTGCCAGGCCTCGAGCCCGGTGTCCAGGATCGAGGCGTCGTCGGTGGGGTTGATGCCGGCGTTGTTGAACGCCACGTCCACGCTGCCGTAGGCATCCTTCGCCCGCTGAAAGAGGTTCTTCACCTCCGCCTCGTCGGCCACGTTCACGCGGACGAAGAGGCCACCCAGCTCCTGCGCGACCTCCGGGCCGCGCACCTCGTCGAGGTCGCCCACGACGACGTTCGCGCCTTCCGCCGCGAGCCTGCGCCCGGTGGCCAGTCCGATCCCGGACGCACCTCCCGTGATCACGCAGGTCTTCCCGGCGAACCGACCGGGGACGAGGGGTTTGTTCTCTGTCATCTGCTGCTTTCCTTCGTTTCTGGGGGTTCGGGATTGCCGCCGAGGCCGGGGCCGGCGGTCGTGCAGGGCAGGCCCGCCCGCCGGGTGGGTGATGCCCTCCCGGCTGCGCGCCGCCGATCAGTCGTCGGTCGCGAAGAACACGTTCTTCGTCTCGGTGAATGCGTCGAGCGCATCCGGGCCGAGCTCACGGCCCAGCCCGGACTGCTTGTATCCGCCGAACGGCGTCCAGTACCGCACGGAGGCGTGCGAGTTCACGGACAGATTGCCGGCTTCCACCGCGCGGGCGACCCGCATGGCACGGCTCAGGTTCTCCGTGTAGATCGACCCGGAGAGGCCGTACTCCGTGTTGTTGGCGATCCTCACGGCATCGGCCTCCGTGTCGAACCGCACCACGGACAGCGCCGGGCCGAAGATCTCCTCGGAGAAGTCCCGGGCGGTGAGCTCACCGGGGGTGATGACGGTGGGCGGGAACCAGAAGCCCGGCCCCTCGGGCGCGCTGCCGGAGAAGGCGACCTCCCCGGATTCCGCGTAGGCGGCCACGGAGTCGCGATGCGCCGCGGAGATGAGCGGCCCCATGTCCGCGGCCGGGTCGGCGGGGTCCGTGACGATGAAGGACTTCACTGCGGTCTCCAGCCGCGCCATGAAGTCGTCGTACACGCTCGACTGGACCAGCAGCCGCGACCGCGAGCAGCAGTCCTGGCCCGCGTTGTCGAACACCCCACCCGGGGCCTCGGCGGCGGCCTTCTCCAGGTCCGCGTCCGCGAACACGATGTTCGCGTTCTTCCCGCCCAGCTCCAGCGTCACGTTCTTGATCTGCTCCGCGCAGCCGCGCATGATCCCCCGGCCCACCTCGGTGGAGCCCGTGAAGACCACCTTGCGCACGAGCGGATGGGTGACGAACCGCTCGCCCACCACGGAGCCCTTCCCCGGGATCACCGTGAGCACGCCCTCGGGTAGGCCGGCCTCGAGCGCGAGCTCCCCGATCCGGATCGCCGTGAGCGGGGTGAGCTCCGCCGGCTTGAGCACCACCGTGTTGCCGGCGGCGAGCGCAGGGGCGAACCCCCAGCCGGCGATCGGCATGGGGAAGTTCCAGGGGACGATGACGCCCACCACGCCCAGCGGCTCCTTGAAGGTGATGTCCACGCCGCCGGGCACGGGGATCTGCTTGCCGAAGCTGCGTTCCGGTGCGGCCGCGTAGTACTCGACGACATCGCGCACGTTGCCGGCCTCCCACGTCGCGTTGCCGATCGTGTGACCGGCGTTGGCGACCTCCAGCTGCGCGAGCTCGTCCACGTGCGCGTCAATGACGGCGGCGAAACGGCGCAGCAGCCGGACCCGGTCGCCCGGTGCCACCGTCCGCCACACCTCGAACGCGGTCTGCGCGCGTGCGATCGCGGCATCGACCTCGGGCAGTGCGGTCCGCTCGATCTGTGCGAGGGCCTCACCGGTGGCCGGATTGAGGACTGTGCTGACGCTCACGTGGCGCCCCCTTCCTGTGTGCTGTGGGTCTGTGTGCTGTGGTTCGGGCGGGCGGCCGCAGCTGAGGCCGCCCGCGGTCCTGCAGATGCAGGCTGTCCCGGTCCGGCAGGTGCGGACCGCCCCGATCCTGCGGGTGCGGGCGGTCGTGTTCCCGCGGGAGAGGACTCCTGCGCAGGGGAGCCCGAGGCCGGAGGCCGCACCGTCCGGGCACGCTGCTCAGCGTAGGTGCGTGCCGCGTCCACGGCCGCCGTGACGACGCGCACATCCTGGACGTTGTGCTCGGGATGCCACTGGACAGCCAGCAGCCAGGGCTCAGCGGGGTCGCTGTCCGCCGGCTCACCCGCGGCAGGCGCTTCTGCCGAAGGCAAGGGGGTCTCCAGCGCCTCCACCGTGCCGTCCTCGGCCCGGGCCGTGACGACGAGCCCTGCACCCACCTCGGCGACGGACTGGTGGTGGTAGCAGGGTGCGCTTACCTGCTCCCCCACCGCGAACGCCAGCCGGGAGCCGGGCTCCACCCGGGTCGTGACCTCGCCGTAGACGCCGGGTTCGGGCTGGTAGTCCGAGTGGCCCAGCACCTCCGGGACGTGCTGGTGGAGGGTGCCGCCGAAGGCCGCGTTGATGACCTGCAGACCGCGGCAGATGCCGAGCACCGGCATGCCGCGCTCCCGCGCAGCGGTCAGGAGGGCGAACTCGTGGTCGTCGCGCCAGGGCTGCGCCTGCGTGCGCTCGTGGGGAACGGCGCCGTAGCGCTCGGGCCCCACGTCCGCACCACCCGTGAGGATGAGCCCGTCGAGGCCGTCCAGCACGGAGGGGTCCGTGCCGTGGGGCGGCAGCAACACCGGCACGCCACCAGCGGCCACCACCATCTGGACGTACTCCGCCGGCAGGATCACGGCCTCGGCATCCCACACGCCCCACGCCGCCTGCTGCATGTAGGTGGTGAGCCCCATGAGGGGGCGGCGGGCGGTGCCAGCCGCCGCGGGTGCGGCACTCGCGGGGGCCTCGGCGGCCGCGCCCGCCTCAGAGCCGTTCGAAGCCACGTCGGCGCTCCCAGTCGGTCACGGAGGATTCGTAGTCGGCGAGCTCCACGTCTGCGGCATTGAGGTAGTGGCGGACCACGTCGTCCCCGAAGGCCTCGCGCGCGGTCTGCGAAGCGCCGAGCCGCTCCCGCGCCGCCCGCAGCGTGGTGGGCAGCCGCTGGGCGTCCCCGGCATAGGCACTGCCCTCCGTGACCGGCGGAAGCTCCAGCTCGTTCTCGATGCCGTGGATGCCCGCGGCGATGATCGCCGCCGTCGCCAGATAGGGGTTGAGGTCCGCTCCGCCCACCCGTGTCTCCACACGCAGGGAGGGTCCTTCGCCCACCACTCGCAGAGCACAGGTGCGGTTGTCGAAGCCCCAGGCCAGGGCGGTGGGGGCGAACGAACCCTCCACGAACCGCTTGTAGGAGTTGATGTTGGGGGCGAAGAAGTAGGTGAAGTCCTCCAGGCACGCCAGTTGACCGGCGATGAAGCGCTCCATGATCGGGGAGAACCCGTGCTCGCTGTCGCCGGGGAGCACAGCACCGCCCTCCGTGTCTCGCAGGCTCAGGTGGACGTGGCAGGAGCTGCCCTCACGCTGGTTGTACTTCGCCATGAAAGTGATCGACTTACCGTGCTGGGCCGCGATCTCCTTGGCGCCGTTCTTGTAGATCGAATGGTTGTCGCAGGTGGTGAGGACGTCCGCGTAGCGGAAGGTGATCTCGTGCTGACCCAGATTGCACTCACCCTTGGCGCCCTCCACGTACATGCCCGCACCGGCCATGGAGTTGCGGATGTCGCGCAGCAGCGGCTCCACGCGTGCCGTGCCCAGCAGCGAGTAGTCCACGTTGTAGAGGTTGGAGGGACGCACCTCGCGGTAGTCGGAGCGCTGCGCGTCCTCGTAGCTGGTGTCGAACGCGATGAACTCAAGCTCCGTGCCGGCGAACGCCTCCAGACCCAGCTCCCGCAACCGCTCCACCTGCCGGGCCAGGATCTGCCGGGGCGAGGCCGCCACCGGGCTGCCGTCCGGCCACAGCAGATCGCAGGTGACGAGCACGGATCCGGGCTGCCACGGCAGCCTGCGCAGCGTGGACAGGTCCGGTGAGAAGACCAGGTCGCCGTAGCCGGTCTCCCACGAGGACATGTCGTAGCCGTCGACGGTGTTCATGTCCACGTCCACGGCGAGCAGGTAGTTGCAGCCCTCCGTCCCGTGCTCCATGAGCTCGTCGAGGAAGAAGCGGGCGCTCTGCCGCTTGCCCTGCAGCCGTCCCTGGATGTCCGTCGCCGCCATGACGACGGTGTCCACCTCGCCGCTGTCCACCAGTGCGCGGAGGTCCTCGACCATGAGGGCGGGGGCCTGGTTGGCACCGGTCGCCACCCGCTGCCGGCTGGTCGGGGAGGGGGGGATACCGGGATCGGAGAGGACGGACGAGGTGACGGGAGAGGTGAGGGTCATGTGTGGGTTTCCTTACAG
>NZ_JALAHB010000224.1 GCF_022712115.1 Brevibacterium sp.
CCCACCGGCGGGGGCGCCGTAGGCCGGAGCCCCATGGGCCTGGACGCCGTACGCCTGCGGGCTGCCCGGATGTGCGGCCGCGCCCGACGCGGAGGGCACGCCCTGCTGAGCGTGTGCTCCCGAGGGCGCGGACGCGCTGGGCTGTGCAGACGCACCGGGCGGCACGTCGGTGCCGTACTCGTCCCGGGACGGCACGGCCTCGGGTGAGGTCCAGCCCCGGCCCTCGTCCTGGGGCCGGTCGCCGTCGTGGTTCTGCGGAGGGATGTTCTGCTGCGGATCCTGCGGATCGTTCATGATCGGGTCCTTGTGGTCGAGGTGCGTGCGGCCGGATGCGATGCGACTCCCATGTCTGCCTCACACCCCCAGGAAGCGGAGGACGGCGAGCACGCGGCGGTTCTCGCTGGTGTCCGCGGACAGGCCGAACTTGGTGAAGACGGAGCTGATGTGCTTCTCCACCGCGCCGGCGGAGAGGTACATCGCCTGGGCGATCGCGGAGTTCGACTTGCCGGAGGCCATGTGCTCGAGCACCTCCCGTTCACGCTCGGTGAGATCGGCCAGGCCGCCCTGGCTGCGGGATCGCACGAGGATCTGCGAGACGACCTCCGGGTCCAGCACGGTCCCGCCGCCGGCCACCTCCTCGAGCGCTCCGAGGAAGTCCTCGACATCCGCCACGCGGTCCTTGAGGAGATAGCCAAAGCTGCCCGCGCCGGAGGCGATGAGGTCGCTCGCGTAGCGCTCCTCCACGTACTGGCTGAGCACCAGCACCGCCACGTCCGGGTTCTGCTCGCGGATGAGGGTCGCGGCGCGGATCCCCTCGTCCGTGAACGAAGGAGGCATGCGCACGTCCACGACCGCGAGGTCCGGGGCGAGCGCGGCGACCGCGCTGAGGAGGCCGCTCGCATCCGCGGCCGCCGCGACGACCTCGTGTCCGGCGTCCGTGACGAGGAGGGAGATGCCCTCACGGAGGAGGACGTTGTCTTCTGCGATCACGATGCGCATGGCACCTCCACGACTATCGTTGTCGGACCGCCCACCGGGCTGGTCACGGACAGGGTTCCCTTGGCTGCGGCGACGCGGTCGGCCAGGCCCTTGAGACCGGTCGACGTGCCGTCACGGACGATCCTCGCACCACCCGCGCCGTCGTCGGAGACGGCCACCTGGAGCAGGGGCGCCTCAGCGGTGCCCACCCCGGCGATGGTCACGCGGGCTTGGCCCGCCCGGGCGTGCTTGGCGATGTTGGTGAGCGATTCCGCGACGACGAAGTACGCGACGGACTCCGCCTCCGCGCTCACGCCCTCGGGCACCCGCACGTCGAGCGCCACCGGCACGGAGGAGCGGGCGGCGAGCGCGCTGATCGCGGCGTCGAGCCCACGGTCCTCCAGCACCGCCGGGTGGATGCCGCGTGCCAGCTGGCGGAGCTCCGTGATGGCGGCCTTGGAGTCCTCGTGCGCCTGACCCACCAGGCGCTTGGCACCCTCCGGGTCCGAATCGAGCTTGGACTTGGCCATGCCGAGCTTCATGCTCAGCGCCACGAGCATGGGCTGGACCCCGTCGTGCAGATCGCGTTCGATCCGCAGCCGTTCCGTCGTCGCCGCGTCCACCGCGCCGGTGCGCGCCGTCTCGAGCTGGCCCACCTCGCGGCTGAGCGTCTCCCGCTGCTCCTCGAGCTCCTCGGTCTTGGCCGGCGGCAGCAGTGCGCGGTCGAGCATGCGGTCCAGCCACGGGGAGAAGGCCAGCAGCGCGAACCCCACCAGCATCACGAGGATGCCCAGGGCGCCCACCCAGAAGCGCACGGAGAACGGGACGTCGCCGTCGAAACCGCCCAGCAGCGCGTCCGGCAGGTCGCCGAACCCCAGCGTGAGCCGGGAGCCCGCACTGCCGGGGTTGATCGCCACGGTGAGCGCTCCCGCGCCGGTGCCCACGGTCAGCGTCACGAGGACGCCGATGACGACTCCGTAGAGCGACTTCACATAGTGGTGGGCGACAGAACGCCAGTACGCCCCCGAGGAGAGGATCAGCCACTGCTGGTGCAACCAGCCGCCGAATCCGCTGCGCAGGGTGCGCCGGTACCGCGGGACGAGGATGCGCTCCCCGTAGACCGCCTCCGCGCGCAGACGCTCGACGTGGTTGACGCCGCGCTGCAGGAAGAACCAGACGAGCAGCGCGAAGATCCCGCTGCCCAGCGCGAAGAGCCCGCCCAGGCCCACGAAGAAGAGGACCGTGGGGATCCACAGGAAGAACGTGCCGATCACGGCGGAGAGGGTGACGTTGAGAACGCCCATGAGCCAGGGCATCCGGGCCTTCGTGTAGCGGGCGGGGGCCGGTCCCGGTCCCCAGGCGCCGGGGTCCCAGCCGCCGGAGCTGCCGCCTGCGTTTCCGCCCGCCTCCGCCGGCGGCTGATCCGCCGGGGCGGGCTGGACGGGCTCCCCTGTCCGCTCCTCCGTCAGCGGCTGATGCGCCGCAGCGGGGAGCTGCGCCTCGTCCTGAGGAGGCTGCGGCTGCACGCGCGTGGGTGCCTCGCCCTCCGGCATGATGCGGGTGGGGGCGTCTCCGGCCGGCATCACGCGGGTCGGTGCCTCGCCCGCCGGGGGCACCTGCCCGTCCGGGAGCGGTCTGGTCGAGTCGTCTTCGTTCATGCCTCCACTCTCCCGCCTCCGGCAGGAGCGCGGCTACAGGGCGAACTGCCGTCCGAGGTGGGGAAAACCCTCCTCCTGCACCTGGGGGTTCTCCGCGAGCGGCCTCCGAGCTTTCTGCCTACCATGGTGAGAGCCGGACCGCCGGCGGTCGCGGCCGGCACCACGGATGACGACCGGCACAGCAGCGAGGAGTCGAGACGCATGTCCCCAGCCGCCCCGCCTGCGCGGTCGCCGCGTGGCAGCAGGAACAGGACGACCGCGCTGGTGCTCGTCTCCGCCGTGCTCGGGCTCATGTACTCGTTCTTCTACCACGCCGCAGCCATCAACGCCTGGCTGCCGGGCACACAGGTGGCGGACCCGGAGCTGTTCTGGGTCACCCTCGTCTCGGACGCGGTGCTGGGCATCCTCGCGCTCTGCCTCGTCCCCGCCGCGATCCGCCACGACGACGAGGAGCTGGAGGAGGACACCTACATCGGCCCTCCGTCCGCGCTCGTCGCGGGTCTCGTGGTCATCACCGTGTGGCAGGTCGCCCCGCTGGCGATCGCCGCCGGAGCCGTCGTCATCATCTCGATCTCCTCGCGCATCTCCGCCTCGTGGACGATACCCGCGGTGTGCGCCTCCCTCTTCTCCGCGCTCATCGCGGAGCTCGCGTTCTTCCACTCCTCTGTGGGGATCGACTGGGTCGTGGTGGGCGCGGTCGCCGCGGCCACCGTCATCCTCGTGCTGTTCGGCACCGTCCGTGGGTACCACCTCCGCAGCCTGTTCCGCGAGCGGGAGGCGGCGGAGCAGACGCCCAGCGCGGATCACGGCCCGCAAGCGGAGCCGCCGCAGGCCTCGGCGGACTCCTCCCGCTGATCCGCGGCCTCGGGCCCGGGCTCTCGCAGCGGCGCACCCAGGCCCGAGGCAGCCTCACACCTCAGCCGGCTCCTCGCCTCGATCCGCCGCCTCGACCCTCTCCTTCCGCACGCGCTCGCGCTCCGCGGAGACCGTCTGATCACCGGCGTTCCAGAAGCGGGTGACCACGGCGAGCACGGCGCAGCCCGCCAGGCACGCGCTGCTCACCGGGAGGGACGGTGCGAACAGGCCCAGGGCGAGCACCGCCATCGCCGTCCGCACCGGGAGGGTGAGAGCTCGGCCCACACCGGTCATCCATCCCTCGAAGGCGCACGCGAGGAAGAAGACGCCCGCGGCGGAGAACACCACGGCAAGGACGATGTCCGTGCCGGCTCCCTGGCCCAGCAGCGCCGGGTTGAAGACGAAGGCGAACGGCACGATGTACTTGACCGCGCCCAGCCTCGTCGCCGTCCACGCCGTCGCCATGGGCGGGGTCTTCGCGATGTTCGCCGCGGCGAAGGCCGCGAGCCCCACCGGCGGGGTGATGTAGGAGACGGTCGCCCAGTAGATGACGAAGAGGTGGGCGGCGATCGGATTCACCCCGAGCTGCGTGAGCGCAGGAGCCATGACGATGGCGAGGAACACGTACACGGCGGACACCGTCATGCCCATCCCCAGGATGAAGCAGGTGACCGCACCGGCGAGGAGGATGAGGACGAGGTTCTCCCCCACCGCCGCGACGAGCTCCCGCGCGAGCGAGAGCGAGACCCCCGTCATGGACAGGCCGCCCACGATCAGTCCCACACCGGCGATGATGCCGATGATCTCCGCGATGGTCCTGCCCGCGGAGACGAGGAAGTCGAACAGCGCGGCGGGCACCTGACGCGCCTTCCCCTCCCCCGTCAGCCGGACGACGAGGACCACGAGCAGGAACGCGACGATCCAGTACGGTGCCTGCGACTCCCGCTGCTGCACGACGAGCAGCGCCACGAGGCCGATGAGCGCGGCCAGATAGGGCCAGCCCCGCAGCAGGATGCCGCCGACCGCGGCCGGCCCCGGTCCGCGCTGCCCCATGAGCCCGGACTTCGCCGAGTAGGCGTCCACCTGGACGAAGATGCCCAGGAAGTACAGAATCGCGGGGATGGCGGCGGCGAGCGCGATCTCGCTGTAGGGCACGCCGATGAACGAGACCATGATGAAGGCCGCGCTGCCCATGATGGGCGGGGTGATGGTGCCGCCCGTCGAGGCCGTCGCCTCGATGCCGGCCGCATAGCGTCCGGGGAAGCCCGCGCGCTTCATGGCCGGGATGGTCATGGGGCCGGTGGTGAGCACATTGGACACCGCGGACCCGGACATCATCCCCATGAAGGCGGAGGAGAACACCGAGACCTTCGCCGAACCTCCCCGATAGCGGCCGAACAATGCCTGTGCGAGGTCATAGAAGAAGGTCGCGCCGCCGGTGTGCTGCAGTGCGACGCCGAAGAGCAGGAAGCCGATGAGGATGGTGCCCGCCGTCTGCAGGGGCAGGCCGAGGACGGAGTCCGCGCCCATGATGTGCCCCTGGGCCGCGCCGCTGAGATCCGTCGAGATGCCGCGGAGGAAGCCCAGAGGCATCTGTCCGGCGGCGAGCGGGTAGAGGGAGAACGCGAGGGCGATGAGGGTGACGATGAGGCCCGCCGTGCGGCGCAGCGCCTCCAGCACCAGGAGCCAGAGGAGGTAGGACAGCAGCACCGCGGTCTGCGGTGCTGCGTAGTCCCAGCCCTGGTTCACGATGGTCTCGCCGTTCACCCCGAAGTACGTGCAGACGCCCGCCGCGAGCAGTGCGAGGATCACGTCGTAGAACGGCACGGGCCGGTTCCGCACGGACTTCAGGAGGGGGAAGGCGAGGAAGCAGATGGGGAGGAAGCACGCGAGGACCAGGTACAGGTAGGAGCTGCGCAGCAGCGTGAAGCCGCCCGGGTTCCAGAAGAACACCTGGTTCATCGCGAGGAGGACGCCCGTGACGGTGAGCACCGCGACGACCGCCTTCCACAGTGGAGTCAGTCGGGTTTCCATATGAGTCCAATCGGTTCGGGGGACGGTGCCGCCGCTTCGTCCCGAGGCGGCGGCACCGCACGGCCGGTCTGCGTCATCGCAGCCGGTCAGGCGAGGTTCTCGTCCTTCCACGCCGTCCAGGACTCGTGGTCCGGCTCAGCGCCCTCCTCGGACTCCCGGTACTCGTCCCATGCGGTGCGCAGCTGCTCCTGACGGTCGATGAGCTCCTGATTCCGGGTCTCCGCCTGCTCGGTCCACATGTCCTGCTCCTCGAGGAACTGCACGAAGCCGTCGTGGAACGGGACCTGGGTGGGGACGCTCTGGATCTCGTCGAGCCCCCAGCCCGAGGTCGTGGGCGTCGCGTCCTCGTAGCTGACGAAGTTCCCGTGGAGAGCGGTGGCGAGGTCGTGCACGGCCTCGGCGGAGGTCTCCGCGTAGGTGATCACCGGGACGGTGTACATGAGGGCGGTGGTCTCCTCGCCCTCCTCCTGTGCGGGGCCGCCGGAGAAGGAGCCCACGAAGGTGGAGGGGGCGACCTCCAGCATGCGCTCGACGGCGGCCTCGTCGTCAGGGTCGAGCTCCAGCCACTGCACGTCGTGCTGGCTCTCCAGCTCGTAGAGCGAGGAGCCGTAGACCTGCTGGTAGACGACGTCCGCCTGGCCGTTCTTCACGCCCTCCGCCTGGTCGCCGTAGCTGATGTCGACGGCCTCCACGTCGTCCCAGGTGAGACCGCCGTACTCGAGCAGCGCGGTCATCTTGTTCTGCACCGAGGGGTTCGCGGTGGCCCAGGGGACCTTCTTGCCCCGCAGGTCGGAGAAGGTGTCGATGCCGGAGCCGCTCAGCGACATGACGCTGTGCGGAGCGGTGGGCGTCCAGGTCATCCTGATGTCCTGCGGGCCCCACTCCGGCACCGCGAAGTCGTACTCCGCCTCGAAGGCGTAGATGTACTCGTCGCCGCCGCGGGAGAAGAGCGCCTGCCCGTCCCGCATGGGGGCGATCCGCCCGATCCCGGTGTCGGAGGGCACCACGCGGATGCTCATCCCCTCCTCGGCGGTGAGGGCCTCCGAGACGGCAGAGGTGTCCGCATAGGTCGAGGTGCCCGTGCCGTAGGTCGCGATCGCGAAGGTGTCGGGGAGCGGCCCCTCGGAGACGGTCTCCGGTTCCGCGCCGTCGCTGCCGCAGGCGGAGAGGACCAGTGCGAGTGCCGCGGCGGAAGCGGCTGCGGGAAGTTTCCTCATTGAAGCTCCTTGTGCATCTGTCGGCGTCGGTGATCTCGCCGATAGCCGGCGAGCCGCTTATATGCGGCACGTCAACTATGCACAGAAGAGGGCTGAATCACAAATCTTTGATGCGGAATCGTTAACAAATCCGCCTCGTGCTCCCCCGGACGGCGCCGCGGAGACTGCAAGCCCCGTGTCGATGTGGTTGAGTACTGTGTGAACGTTCGCTTATATGACGGACGGTTCGGCCACGGCTCGCATCCAGACAGTCAGGTCACGGCTTCATCGCCGGTCGGTCACCGCAGATCGACCGCACAGACCGAGGAGGGTCCCATGAAGGTATTCGGCATCGCCACCCCCAACGCACCCGCAGAGGAGATCGAGATCGAGACGCCGGAGCTCACCGGCGCATCCGTCCTCGTCCGCATCACCCACTCCGGCGTCTGCCACTCCGACCTCCACGCCCGCGCGGGCTTCTTCGACCTCGGCGACGCCGGCCGGCACCCCAACACCTAGGCCGAGGGCCCGGGGGTACTACGCCCCGGCCGAGGGGGATGGGGGGCGGCCCGCGGGGGCGAGGTCCGAGAGGCCCGCCGGGGGGGGGAGGGCGGGGGGG
>NZ_JALAHB010000225.1 GCF_022712115.1 Brevibacterium sp.
AAGAGGGGGCGGCGGGAGTCGATGAGCTCGCGCACCGCGGCGTCGCCGGCGGCCAGGCGCAGATCCGCCGGATCACGGCCGGAGCGCTCGACGGCGACGAAGGTCTGGGAGACGAACTTCTCGTTGAGCTCGAAGGCGCGCAGCGCGGCCTTCTGCCCGGCCTCGTCGCCGTCGAAGGTGAACACGACCTCGCCCGTCCCGGCGGCGTCGTCGCCCAGCAGCCGGCGGACGATCTTCACGTGCTCATCACCGAAGGCCGTGCCGCAGGTCGCCACGGCCTGCTCCACCCCGGCGAGGTGCGCGGCCATGACGTCCGTGTAGCCCTCGACGATGACGACGCGCTTGGTCTTCGAGATCGCGCGCTTGGCGAGGTCGAGGCCGTAGAGCACCTGTGCCTTGTGGTAGAGGCCCGTCTCCGGCGTGTTGAGGTACTTGGGACCGGGGTCGTCCTCGTAGAGCTTCCGGGCGCCGAACCCGATGGTCCGCCCCGTGACGTCGCGGATGGGCCACATGATGCGGCCGCGGAAGCGGTCGTACACCCCGCGCTGGCCCTCCGAGACCAGACCCGTCGCGACGAGCTCCTCCGTCGTGAAGCCGCGACCGCGCAGCGCCTTGAGCAGATGGTCCCAGCCGCGCGGGGCGTAGCCGACGCCGAAGTGCGCGAGCGCCGCGTCGTCGAAGCCGCGGGTGTGCAGGTACTCGCGCGCCGCACCGGCCTCCTGGGAGCCGAGCTGCGTGCGATAGTACTCCTCCGCGAGCTGATGGGCCTCGATGAGCCGCTGCCTGCGGCCGACCTCCTCACGGTCCGGGCCGGAGCCGCCCTCCTCGTACGTGAGCTGGACGCCCGCGCGCTCGGCGAGCCGCTCGACGGACTCCGCGAAGGTCATCCCGTCGAGCTTCTGGAGGAACGTGAACACGTCCCCGCTCTCCCCGCAGCCGAAGCAGTGGTACATCCCCACCTGCGGGCGGACGTGGAAGGACGGGGTCTTCTCGTCGTGGAACGGGCAGAGGCCCTTCATCGAGCCCACACCGGCGTTCCGGAGCGTGACGTACTCCCCCACGACCTCGTCGAGCCGGGTGCGCGAGCGGACCTCGTCGATGTCCTCGCGCCTGATCAGTCCCGGCATGCGCGGGCGCCTCCTCTGTTCACGGCAGTCGGTTCACAGCAGGTCCGCGTCCGCTGCGCGGATCCGGTGGAAGTGCGTCCAGGCGGAGTGGTCGGTGAGGGAGGCGACCTGGTCGATGACGGCGCGGAGCCTGCCCGCATCGTCCTCGGCCTCCGCGTGGTCCGCGGCGAACATGGGATCCATCGCCGCGGGGCGCTCGCTGAAGAACTCCGTGAGGGTGCGCAGCACGTCCCCCTGGATCTCCTGCAGGCGCAGCCGGTCGTCGGCGACCATGACGGTGAGCGTCGCCATGCCCTTGAGCACGGCGATCTCCTCCGCCGAGGCGTCGGGGACGACGAGGCTGCCGGCGTACCTGCCCAGCGGCCCCCAGCCGAACTCCTCGCGGGTCGCCGCCTCCGCGGCCGCGGTGAACCTGCCGATGAGCTGGCTCGTCATGTGCTTGAGCGAGGCCTGGTCCCGGCGCGTGCCGGTGTAGCTCTCACGGGGCCAGTAGGAGGCCTTCTGCAGGCGGCCCAGCGCCGCGGCGACCGTGTCCTCGGCGGCGTCCGGGAGGTACCAGGCGCGCGTGATCTCCACGAGCCGGGCCAGCGCTCCGTCGTCGGTGAAGCCGTCGAGCCGGAGGTGCCCGGCGACCACGGCGTCCTCCACGTCGTGGACCGAGTAGGAGATGTCGTCTGCGAGGTCCATGAGCTGCGCCTCGATGCACCGCTGCCCCGCGGGGCGCCCCTGGCGGTAGAAGGCGAAGACGGAGGCGTCGTCTACGTAGACGCCGAACTTCCGCACGGGCGCGCCTTCCCGGCCGGCCGGCGCCTCGGCGCGCGGCCACGGGTACTTCGTGCAGGCGTCGAGGCTCGCCCGGGTGAGGTTGAGGCCGGCGGGACCGCCCGCCTCCGTGAAGACCTTGGGTTCGAGGCGGGTGAGGAGACGCAGCGTCTGCGCGTTCCCCTCGAAGCCGCCGATCCCGCTCGCGAGCTCGTCCAGCACCGTCTCCCCGTGATGGCCGAAGGGCGGGTGTCCGAGGTCGTGGCTGAGGCAGGCGGTGTCGACGATCTCGGGATCGCAGCCGAGGTACCGGGCGAGTTCGCGGCCCACCTGCGCCACCTCGAGCGAGTGGGTGAGCCGGGTGCGGACGAAGTCGTCGCTGCCGGGCGAGACGACCTGCGTCTTCGCGCCCAGGCGCCGGAGCCCGGAGGAGTGGACGACACGCGCCCGGTCGCGCTGGAAGGCGGTGCGGCGCGGGTTCTTGGGCGCTTCGACCACCCAGCGGTCCTGGTCCTCGGCCGAGTACTCGTAGACGGGAGCGGGGAGGTAGCCGGTCGTCACGTCAGCCGCCCGAGACGTCGAGTTCGGCCTCGGCCAGCTCCGCGTACCAGGAGTCGTCCATGGTGCGCGAGTCCAGCCAGCCCTCCGGGAGGTGCGGGCGCCGGGGGCGGGTGGTGCGCCCGCGGGCGCCCTCCGCGGCCTCGCCGGGATACGGCTGGCCGCGGTCGAGCTCGCCCAGCAGCGCGTCGAGCTCCTCGAGTGAGGAGACCTTCGCCAGCCGGCTGCGTAGGTCGCCGCCCACCGGATACCCCTTGAAGTACCAGGCGATGTGCTTGCGCAGGTCGCGGACGCCCATGAACTCGTCCTCGTAGTGCTCGGTGAGGTAGACGGCGTGCCTGCGCACGGCGTCCGCCACGCCGCCGAGGTCCGGCTGATTGCGCAGCGGATTGCCTGCGAGCGCGTTCTCCAGATCCCCGAACAGCCAGGGACGCCCCTGGCAGCCGCGGCCGATCACCACCCCGTCGCACCCGGTCCGCTCCATCATGGTCAGCGCGTCCTCGGCGGCGAAGATGTCGCCGTTGCCCAGCACGGGGATCTCGTCGCCCACCAGGGAGTGCACGACCTCCTTCATGCGGGCGATCGACTCCCAGTCCGCCGTGCCGGAGTAGAGCTGCGCGCAGGTGCGGCCGTGGAGGGTCATGGCGGAGACCCCGGCGCGCACCGCGGTGCGGGCGGCGTCGACGAACGTGAGGTGGTCGTCGTCGATGCCCTTGCGCATCTTCACGGTGAGCGGGACGCCGCCACGGTCGGCCTCGCGCACGGCGGTCTCCACGATGGCGGTGAAGAGGTCCGTCTTCCACGGCAGCGCCGATCCCCCGCCCTTGCGGGTCACCTTGGGCACGGGGCAGCCGAAGTTCAGGTCGATGTGGTCGGCCCGGTCCTCCTCGACGAGGAGGCGGACGGCCTTGCCCGTCGTGACCGGGTCGACGCCGTACAGCTGGACCGAGCGCGGCGTCTCGTAGGGCTCGTGGTGGATGATCCGCATGGTCTTCTCATTGCGCTCCACGAGTGCCCGCGTGGTCACCATCTCCGTGACGTAGAGACCGCCGCCGTACTCACGGCACAGCCGGCGGAACGCCGTGTTGGTGATGCCGGCCAT
>NZ_JALAHB010000226.1 GCF_022712115.1 Brevibacterium sp.
GGCGAAGCCCCTGCCGGTGGGGAGGATCCCTTCGAGGACGGTCTCTCCGGTGAGGACCTCCTCGCGATGGACGAGGAGGACGACTGAACCTCAGCCGTCCTCCTCGCCTCACCTGTCAGCGGAGCTCACTCGCAGCCGACACCGTCGCCGTCACGGTCCAGGTGCCTGCCGTAGCCGGGATCTCCGGCGTGGACGGGCGCGGCTCCCGCCGCGCGAGCCGCATCGCAGTTCTCGAACGGCCCGGACGCGGCGCCGGAGGCTCCGCCGCCGGAGTCAGGTGCACTGCCGGCTCCGCCGGTGTGCGCACCGCCGGAGCCGGATGAGCCTGGGCTGGAAGAGCCGGAGCCTGTGGAGCCGGACCCGGACGAACTCGATCCTGATGCACCCGATCCCGTACGGGAGGCGTCGGTGTCGTCCACGTCCCCCTCGTAGCGGTCCGGCCACTCGGAGTCATCGTCGAACGCGGGCTCCTCGCAGCCGAGGAGGAGCTCCTCCATGGTCTCGAACTCCGGACGGGTGACCCAGAGGTCGTACTCGTGCTTCACCCGGATCTGGCGGGAGACGTACTCGCAGCGGTAGCCGCGCTCGGGCGGGAGCCACGTCGCTGCGTCCGCATCGCCCTTCTGCCTGTTGAGGGAGGACTCCACGGCGAGCAGATTGAGCGGATCGTTCGCCAGCTCCCGGCGTTCGGCGTCGCTGAGCTGCTGAGCTCCCGTCTGCCAGGCGTTGGACAGGGCCACGACGTGATCGATGTCGACGTTGTTGCCGTCGCCGCGGATGAAGTCGAAGGTGTCACCGCTGTAGGTGGACGTCAGCGCTCCGCCCAGCACCACGCAGCCGTCGTCGGCCAGGGTGATGTCCGTGAGGTCGCGGCGGAGCACGTCGTTGCGGGTGTCGCAGCCGTTGTGATCGACGTCGTCGCGCCAGCCGAAACCGTCGCGGTCGTACCCGGTCTTGGGCGCTCGGCCCTTGACGTCGAGTGTGTAGAGCATGCGCAGGGCGCTGTCCGGCTCCGCGTCGGAGGGATCTCTGTCCGCCGCATCCGCCTCGGCGGCAGCGGGCGAGGCGGATGCGGTGGTGCCGGCAGCGGCGACGCGGTCGGATTCCGCGGTGTCGACCGTCGAGGAGTCGCATGCGGAGAGCGCGAAGACCGCGCACAGTGCGAGGGGAAGGATTCTCTTCATGGCAGGTGACCTTACGCTTCGATTGGAGTACCGAATGTGTGACCGGCCGGATGGTGCGCAGTCTGTGAAGAGACTCACGGCGCAGGGTTCCGGGCGGTGATACTGTCGCTTCGGATTTCACGGGATGCGCGGGCAGCGCGGCGGCTGCGTGCCGGCAGTGCGTGGGCGGCACCGGAGGGCAGCGGCGAGAGGACGGACAGTGGACGATGAGGCGCGAGCCGTGACCGCCGAGCTCCCGGACCGTACGCAGGTGCTCGTGATCGGGATGGGGCAGGCGGGTCTTTCCGCAGCGCATCACCTGCGCAGACGGGGCTTCGACACGGAGGACAGGCTGCTGCTCATCGACGAGAACCCCGGGCCGGGCGGTGCGTGGCAGCACCGCTGGCCGAGCCTGACCCTGGAGACGACGAACAGGGTGAGCGACCTGCCGGGCTGGGGGCTGCGCGAGGCTCTGGACGTGGACGCGGCCGTTCCGGCGGCGCTGACCGTTCCTCGTTACTACGGCCGCGACGAGCGCCGGTACGGGCTGCGGGTGCACAGGCCGGTGACGGTGGAGCGCGTCACGCAGCCGGGCGGGCCCGGAACGGATTTCCTCGCGACGCTCACCGCGCCGGGAGGGGCCGCACCCGCCACTGTCCGTGCGCAGGCAGTGGTGAGCGCCACCGGCACCTGGGACCGGCCTCGGCGTCCGTACGTGCCGGGGCTGGAGGGCTTCCACGGCAGGGTCCTCCACTCCCACGACTACACCCGGGCGGAGGACTTCCGCGGAGCGCGGGTGTTGGTGATCGGCGGTGGGATCTCCGCGATTCAGCACATCGAGGAGCTCGCGTCCGTCGCCGAGGTGTACTGGGCCGCCCGCAGCCGTCCTGACATCCGTGAGGAGGAGTTCACTCCCGAGTACGGGCAGGCGGTGATCGCGCGGGTGGAGGAGCGCGTGCGGAAGGGTCTGCCGCCGGGTTCCGTCGTCTCCAACACGGGCCTGCCGCGTGGAACCGCGGCTGCGGCGACGCTGTGCACGCTTCCCGCATGCATGCCCATGTTCGACCGGGTGGGGCAGAACGAAGTGGTGTGGACCGGGATCGCGGATGCTGCCCATGTGGGAAGACAGGACCCTCGCGGAGCGGAGACGGTCGCATACGACTGGGGGCGTGTGCCTGCCTCCGGGCGCCTCGGGATCGACGTCCTCCTCTGGGCCACGGGCTTCCTCCACAGGCTGGACCATCTGGCCCCGCTGGATCTGCGCACCCCGGAGGGCGGCATCGTCATGGACGGACGGCGGGCCACCCGGGTCGCGGCCAACCACGGTCTGCAGCTGCCGGGATACGGGCCCAGCGCCTCGA
>NZ_JALAHB010000227.1 GCF_022712115.1 Brevibacterium sp.
ACGCCGGTCTTCCGGTTGTAGTCGATGGCGATGACGTAGTCGAAGACGTTCTCGTAGCCCTCCCCGTAGACGGCCTCCGCGCCTCCGCGGAGGCCCGCGTCCTGGTAGTAGGGCAGATCGGAGCCCGGGTCGTCGAGGAAGCCGCCGGCGTCGCTGAGGGAGAAGACGCCCTCGGGAGTGGTCTTGTCGCCCTCCCGGCGGTCCTCCCTCCACCCGTTCTGTCCGTTGATCGTGTCCCACCCCATCGTGCGCACCCAGCCGTCGTCCTCCCGCTCCCAGAGCGAGAGCTGCGAATCCGTGGAGGTCTCGTCCTCGCCGGAGACCACGACGAGCTGGGTGGTCTCCTCGGGCACCCGGGCGTAGGTCTTCTCGCCGAGGCCGGCGGGGCGGGGCAGAGCGGCGTCCTGCGCGTCTGCGTCCTGTGCGTCCGCAGCCGGGCCGTCGGCGTCCTGATCCGCGGCGGGCGTCTCCGAGGCCTCTGCCGGGGAGGGGGTGCGCTGGCTCGGGGCGGCGAAGCCGTCCGGTTCCCGCTGCGCGGGTGCGGCGAAGGCGTCGCCGTCCGCCGCGGCCGCGGGAAGCGCGCTGCGGAGGAGAGGCACCGTGAGCAGGCCCGCGGCGAGTGCCGCAGCGGCCACCCGTGCGGAGACCACTCGTGCAGAGAGGAGGGAAGGACGCATGTGAGCATTCTTCCACTTCTCGCAGGCCCCTGTCAGCCTGTGCTCCTCCCGTGGCCGCTGCGGCGCGGCGGTGCGGACGCCCGGTGTCCCGGGCCGTGACGGGTGCGCCGGGACGCGTCCGCCTCTCAAGCGGGGTCCAGGCTTCGCATCGTAGGATGTCGGCACTATGTCTGTACCTCCTCCTCCGCAGCACCCGCCGCCGCGCCGCGCTCCTCAGCCTCCCGTGGGCGAGGAGGGCGAGTCGCTCACCACCCAGCTGTACGTGGGCGGTGCGAGCGGTGCGGAGACCGCGTCCGGGGCGGCTGCCGAGGGCGAGTCGACGCAGATGCTGTCGATGGAGGAGCTCCGGCAGCTCGCGGCGGAGTCGCACGTGGACGAGATCGACGGTCCGCGGGAGGCCGGCGGGCGCGGGACGGCGAGGAAGGCCGGGGCCGAGGACGAGGCACGGGCGCAGGCGCAGGCCCCGCCCAGCGTGTTCAGCGCGCAGCCGGGCGCATCGGCGCCTCTGCACGCCCCGCAGCACGGCTCTTCGTCCCTGCAGGGGGTGTTCCCCACCGCTGCCGCCCCTGTCGCTCCTGCGCCGCAGGGGAGCTTCCCCCAGTCGCACAGCACCTTTCCCCAGGGCGCCTCGGGCTCTCAGGGGGTTCCGGGCGCGGCGGACCCGTACGGTTCTTCCGGCAGGCAGGCGGGAGTCGCCCCGCACCTCGCGGCGGCCGGCGGTGCCGGTCACGGCGGCGTGGGACAGGGAGGCGCACAGCCGAACGGGGCGCCGCAGGGCGACGGGCGGCAGAAGCGCCGCGGCGGTCTCCCGCCGGTCGCGGTGGTCTTCGTCATCATCGCCGCACTCGTGGTCTTCGGCGTGGGCGGATGGATCACCTACGACGTGCTCACCCGCGGCGGCGACTCCTCGCAGGACGTGGCGCCCCCTCCCGCGACGGAGGCCGCGGAGGGGCAGGACGACGAGAGTGCGGACGAGGACGCCCAGGGCGGCGACGACCTCGTCACCGGTGAGGACGAGGAGCCGGCGGAGTCGTTCGTCGTGCCCTCCGGGAACATCGGCTGCACCATCGACTCCGAACGCGCCCGCTGCATCATCAAGTCGTGGGACTTCACCCCGCCCGAGGCGCCGGACTCCTGCGACATGGACAAGTGGGGCTCCGTCGTGGTGGCGAATCGCGACGGCGCGGGATTCTCCTGCACGGAGGCGAACTTCCCGGTGGGTGCGGAGACTCTGGAGTACGGTCAGTCGGTCTCCGCGCACGGCATGTCCTGCCACTCCTCCGAGCAGGGCGTGCGCTGCGAGGCGGACGAGACCGAGGCGGGCTTCCAGATCGCCCGAGCGGGTGCGTCCTTCGACCAGCCCTGAGGCGGCCCGCGCCGGCGTTCCCCGGGCGACCGGGAGCCGGAGAGGGTCCGCGATGCGGACAGGCGGCTTCGTGCCGTGGCCCGGGGCACTATAGTGACGGGCATGTCCCACGGACTGCTCCTCCTTATCTGCCGCGGCGAGGCCTGATCCACGAGGCCGCCCCCCTCGCCGCGGAGTTCGCCGTGCCGGTCGCACACTGTTCACGAACCCGGTGCGGGTCACTCATCGACAGGACCCCGCCGCAGAGGCGAACACGAACACAGGAGTGAGAGCAATGGCCAATCTGCAGAAGCCCAGTCCCATGCCGTTCGGCAAGTACAAGTCGTTCTTCGACCGCATCCAGCTGGACATGCGGGACCGCACCTGGCCGGACAACCGGCTCACCAAGGCCCCGCGCTGGCTGTCCACGGATCTGCGCGACGGCAACCAGGCCCTCATCGACCCCATGACGGTCGAGCGCAAGCGCCGGATGTTCGACCTCCTCGTGAAGCTGGGCTTCAAGGAGATCGAGGTGGGCTTCCCGGCGGCGAGCCAGCCGGACTTCGACTTCGTGCGGCAGATCATCGAGGAGGACGCGATCCCGGACGACGTCCGCATCAGCGTCCTCACCCAGGCCCGCGAGGATCTCATCGAGCGCACGGTGGAGAGCCTGCGGGGAGCGGCGAAGCCCACCGTGCACCTCTACAACGCCACTGCCCCCGTCTTCCGCAAAGTGGTCTTCGGCCTCGACGGCGACGGCCGCGACGAGATCCGCGACATCGCGCTGCGAGGCACGCAGGCCGTCATGAAGCATGCGGAGTCGATGCTCGGCGACGCGGAGTTCGGCTACCAGTACTCCCCGGAGATCTTCGTGGACACGGAGCCGGACTTCGCCATCGACGTGGTCAGCGGCGTCCTCGACCTGTGGCAGCCCGGCGCCGGCCGTGAGACGGTCGTGAACCTGCCGGCGACGGTGGAGCGCGGCACCCCCAACACCTACGCGGACCAGATCGAGTGGTTCATCCGGAACATGCCCTACCGCGAGGACGTGGCGGTCTCGCTGCACCCGCACAACGACCGTGGCACCGGCGTGGCGGCGGCCGAGCTGGGCCTCATGGCCGGTGCGGACCGGGTGGAGGGGTGCCTGTTCGGCAACGGCGAGCGGACCGGCAACCTCGACCTCGTGACGGTGGCGCTGAACCTGTACTCGCAGGGCATCGATCCGGAGCTTGACTTCTCCGACATCGACGAGGTCATCCACACCGTGGAGCACTGCAACCAGATCGGCGTGCACGAACGCCACCCCTACGGCGGCGATCTCGTGTTCACCTCGTTCTCCGGTTCGCACCAGGACGCGATCAACAAGGCGTTCGCGCGCCGTGAGAAGGACGCCTTCGAGGCGGGCGTGCCGGTCGACCTGCAGGAGTGGGACATGCCCTACCTGCCGGTGGACCCCAAGGACCTGGGCCGCACCTACGAGGCCGTCATCCGCGTGAACTCGCAGTCCGGCAAGGGCGGCGTGACGTACCTGCTCAAGAGCGAGTACGGGCTGGACACGCCGCGACGCATGCAGGTGGAGTTCTCCAAGGTCGTGCAGGCGCACACGGACGGCGGCGGCGAGGTCACCGCCAAGGAGATCTGGCGCATGTTCTCCGACGAGTACCTGCCGGCCGACGACGCCTCCGCGAAGTGGGGCCGCTTCGAGATCCTCGGCCTGCGCACGGAATCGGCGCACACCGAGGAGGACGAGGGCGGTCGCCACGGTGAGCGCATCGAGGTGGATCTGCGGGTCGACGGCCAGGAGCGGACGTTCGAGGGCAGCGGCAACGGACCCGTCGCCGCGCTGGTGAACATCCTCAACGACCGCTTCGACCTGGACATCCGGCTGCAGGACTACACGGAGCACGCCGTGGGCACGGGCGCGGACACCACCGCCGCGGCGTACGTGGAGCTCGCGGTGGGCGACCGGGTGCTGTGGGGCGCAGGCCTCCACCCCAACATCACCAAGGCGACGCTCAAGGCGATCATCTCCGCGGTGAACCGTGCCGTTCGCTGAGGTCTGAGCCCGGTGGTGGGATAATCACCGGGTGAAGCACTACAGGGATGAGGCGGTCGTCCTCGGCGGGCACAAGCTCGGCGAGGCCGACCGCATCGTCGTCCTCCTCACCCGCGACCACGGGCTGGTGCGCGCCGTGGCGAAGGGGATCAGGCGCACCAAGTCGCGGTTCGGCTCCCGGCTGGAGCCGTTCATGTTCGTCGACGTGCAGGCCCACGTGGGCCGCTCGCTGGACGTCATCACCCAGGTGGAGCTCAAGGAGCCCTTCGCCCGCGGGATCGCGGCGGACTTCGACACGTACTCCGCCGCCTCGGTGATGGCGGAGACGGCGCAGAAGCTCACCGAGGACGAGCCGCGGACCCGGGGGCAGTTCCTCCTGCTGCTGTCCGCGCTGCGGTCCCTGTGCCGCGGCGAGCATCCCCCGCGCCTCAGCCTCGACGCCTATCTGCTGCGGGCGATGTCCCTGGGCGGCTGGGCCCCCAGCCTCACGGACTGCGCGCAGTGCGGGGCGCCGGGTCCGCACCGCGGCTTCTCCCCGGCGATGGGCGGGACCGTCTGTCCGGACTGCCGTGCGCCCGGTACGGCGCTGCACTCCGTGGCGGTGATCGAGCACCTGGCCGCCCTCCTCACGGGGGACTGGTCCCGGGTGGAGGACTCGCCTGTGCATCACGCGGCCGAGGCCTCGCGCCTGGTCGCCTCCTTCGTCCACTGGCATCTGGAGCGCCGCGTGCGCTCCCTCACCGTCCTGGAGCGCATATGAGCTATCCCGCACCCCCGCCGCATCCGAGCGGAGCGCGTGCGCCGCAGATCGAGAAGCGGTTCCTGCCGCGGCACGTGGCCGTCGTGATGGACGGCAACGGCCGCTGGGCCAATGAGCGGGGGCTGCCGCGCACGGAGGGCCACAAGGCGGGGGAGGCCTCGCTCCTCGACGTCATCCACGGGGCGATCGAGGTGGGCGTGGAGTACCTGAGCGCCTACGCCTTCTCGACGGAGAACTGGAAGCGTTCGCCGGCGGAGGTCCGGTTCCTCATGGGGTTCAACCGTGACGTCATCCGTCGTCGCCGCGACGAGCTGCACGCGCTGGGCGTGCGGATCGTGTGGGCGGGGCGGCCCGGCCGGCTCTGGAAGTCCGTCATCCGCGAGCTCGAGGACGCCGCGGAGATGACGAAGCACAACACCGGGCTCGTCCTGCAGTTCTGCGTGAACTACGGAGGTCGCACGGAGCTCGTCGATGCGATGCGGGAGCTCGCGGCCGAGGCCGCCGCCGGCAGGATCTCCCCGGACCACATCACGGAGAAGTCCATCGCCAGGCGCCTGTATGCGCCCGAGGTGCCCGACGTGGACCTGTTCCTGCGCTCCTCCGGCGAGCAGCGCACCTCGAACTTCCTCCTCTGGCAGTCCGCCTACGCGGAGTTCGTCTTCCAGGACGTGCTGTGGCCGGACGTGGACCGGCGCACGCTCTGGGACGCGGTGCTCGAGTACGCGGGCCGCGACCGGCGGTTCGGGGGAGCGGTGGACGCGGTGGGAGCCGGGTCTCAGGAGGAGGGCGCGGGCTGATCGCCGTGCAGGACCGCCATGGCGATCGCCTGCACATTGGAGGCGAAGGTCGTCCGCGCGCTCACCCGCGGCGTCCGGCCGAGGTCGCTGAGGATCGCCGTGGCGATGATGACCCGCATCCGGGCCTCGAGGCGACCGGCGGCGGGATCGGCCTCGCAGACGAGCGCGGTCCATTCGTCGATGTACTCCGACTGCGCGCGCTGCGTGCCGGCGATGAGCTCGTCCCCGATCTCCGGTTCGACCACCCAGCGGGTCCATGTCCGGGACAGCCGCAGCTGTCCCTCCACGAGGAGGCGCAGCGCCGACTCCGGCGAGTCGGCCTCGGCCAGCGCCCGGTCGAGGACGAACCAGGCGGCATGCCTGCCGCGGTCCAGCACGCCCCTGAGCAGGTCCGCCTTGCTCTCGAAGTACCCGTAGAGGCTGGGCCCCGTCACGCCGGCGGCGGCGGCGATGTTCGCCATCGACGTCTCCGAGTAGCCCCGTTCCCCGAACTGCTCCGTGGCCGCGAGCAGGAGGCGTTCCCGGCGAGACTGCGGCAGGCGCCGGGGCGACGTCGGCATCCACGGGCCCGTGGGCACCAGCTGCGTGCGGATGAGGACCGACATCGCCGTGCGGACGCCGGCGACCCGCTCGTCCTCGGGAACCCTGCCGCTTCGTGTCACGAGGCCGGCGAGTGCGGAGTGCAGGGACCAGGCCAGGATCTCCGCCTGCCCGTCGTCGAGCTCCGGGCGGGCGCGGCCGAGCACGGGCAGGAACGAGTGCGTCCACCGGCGCAGCCGCGCACGCATCTCCCGCTGCGACTCCGGGGGGAGGTAGCGGATCTCCCGGAACCACAGGACGCCCAGATAGGGACGCGCGGACACCGCGGCGATCGCCCCGTCGATGAAGGCCTCCGGGGTGGCGTCGCGGATGGGGTCGTCCTGGTAGGCGAAGCCGTCCAGACACACGGCACGGAGCAGATCCGCCTTGTCGGAGAAGTGCCGGTACAGAGCTCCCGCGGTGATGCCGACCCCCGCGGCGATGGTCGCCATGGAGACGTTGGGGAAGCCGTGGTCGACGAACAGCTCCCGGGCGTGCGCGACGATCTGCCGTCTGCGGTCGCGGGGGCGTCTGCGCCCTGCGGTCGGCTCTTCGCGGCCGGTCATACCCGCTCCTTCTCGGGGAGGAATCGACATTCACTTCTGCTTCACTGTAGTCCTTGGGACAGCCTTGGAGAGCCGCAGCGACGTCAGTGTTACCTGAATGGCCGTTGACTTATCCGTCTCACCGCGGTCTACTGGAAAGCGATGGGAGGAGGCACAGAGAGGTGCTTCCCGCCCAGCGGCAGCGGTGGCTCCCTGTGCTCCCGCTCCGCTGCGGACCCGCCACGGAACACGGAGGAGTGCGGAGTGGAAGTGGGGAACGCGATCGCGCTGGTCACCGGCGGAGCCTCCGGGCTGGGGCGGGCAGCAGCGCATCGGCTGGCCGCATCCGGCGCCCGGGTCGTGATCGCGGATCTTCCGTACACACAGGCGCACGTGGAGGCCGAGTTCGGCGGTCGCGTGGAGTTCGCCCCGGCCGACGTGACGGACGAGTCCGCCATCGCCGCGGCCGTCCGCGCCGCGAGCGGGCTCGGTCCCCTCCGCATCCTGGTCGCCTGTGCCGGCATCGCCGATCAGGGCCGTCTCCTCGGCTCGCGGGGCCCGGTGGACCTGCGGAGAGTGCGGCACGTGATGGATGTGAACTTCGTGGGTGCGGTGGGTGCACTCGCCCATGCCGCTGACGCCATGCAGCACAACGAGCCGCTGGACGGAGACCGCGGCGTCGCGGTCCTCGTCTCCTCGGCGGCCGGACTGGACAGCAGCTCCGTGTCCTACGGCGGGTCGAAGGCCGCGGTCGCCGGGATCGCGCTGGCCGCCGCACGCGAACTCGCCGGGCGGGCGATCAGGGTGGCCGCCGTCGCCCCCGGAGTCTTCGACACGGAGATGGTCGCCGGGATGAGCACGGCCGCGGTGGAGAGCCTCGGCCGGCCGGCGCACCCGCCGCGCCGCGGCGCGGCCGAGGAGTTCGCCGGCCTGGTCCAGCACATCATCGAGAACCCGATGATCAACGGTGAGGTGATCCGGCTCGACGCGGCGCTGCGCGCTCCGGCCCGGATCCGGTGAGAGGACGAGGCAGTGTCGGACTCCGGATGCCCGGTGGTGAGGACGCAGGTGCGGGACGCGATCGGTGTCATCACCCTGAACCGCCCCCAGCGCCTCAACGCCGTGACGCACGAGGTGATCATCCGGCTTCGCGAGGCATTCCGGGACCTCGGCGGCCGGGACGGCGTCCGGGCGATCGTCCTGCGCGGCGAGGGCCGGGCCTTCTGCGCGGGTCTCGACCTGGAGGCCGGCATCGGCGATCCAGCGGTCGCGGACCCGGCTCTCGCGATGGAGCAGGGGATGCGCACAGGCGCGGATCTCATCCGGACGATGCGCGCCGTCCCGCAGCCGGTCATCGCGGTCGTCCAGGGGCACGCGGTCGGCGCGGGCTTCGCGCTCGCAGCGGCCTCGGACGTGCGGTTCATCGGCCCTGCGGCGGTGTTCTCCGCCCCGTTCCTCCGGCTCGGGATGAGTGTCGGGGATCTGGGCCTGTCATGGTTCCTCCCGCGGCTCATCGGTCAGGGCCGCGCCTCCGAGCTGTTCCTCTCCGCCGGAGAGCTCACGGCCGGAGACGCGGTGGAGTACGGCCTGGCGATCCGGATCTGTGAGGATCCTCTGGATGCGGCCACGGAGTATGCCCGCGACCTGGCCGCGTTCCCGGTCTACGGCGTCCGGGCGAGCAAGGCGCTGATGGACGCGAGCGGCTCCGCCGGCCTCCACGAACACCTCGACTCCGAGGCCCGGGCGCAGGTCGTCGGAGGGCTGAGCCTGCCGGCGCGGGAGGCCATGGCGGCCCTGCTCGCAGAGACGAAGAAGGACTGACGGAGGAGAAGGCATGAGCACGAGTGCCCGGTACATCCGGACGGAGAGGCCGCGGCCGGGGATCGCCCGCGTGGTCCTCGCCCGCGCGCAGACCCGCAATGCGCAGAGCCCCGAGCTGCTCAAGGAGCTCGACGCGGCATTCATGGACGCCGTGCGCGAGGCGGAGGTCAGCGTCATCGTGCTCGCGGCGGACGGACCGGACTTCTCCTCCGGCCACGACCTCAGAGCGCCCATGGAACTCGACGGGGAGCCTATCGCCACGATGCACGCGCGCTCGGATCAGGGCGGCATCGACGGCCACTTCGCCTTCGAGTGCGAGGCCTTCCTGGGACTGAGCCTGCGCTGGCGGGACATACCCAAGCCGACGATCGCGCAGGTCCAGGGCCGCGTCATCGCCGGCGGGCTCATGGTGGCGTGGCCGATGGACCTCATCGTCGCCTCGGAAGACGCAAGCTTCTCCGATCCGGTCGCCGCTTTCGGCGTCAACGGCGTCGAGTACTTCGCGCACGTCTTCGAGGTCGGTGTCCGCAAGGCCCGCGAGATGCTCTACACCGGCATGGCCGTGTCCGCGCACGAGGCCAGGGAACTCGGCATGGTCAACCATGTGGTGCCGCCGGACGAACTCGAGTCCTTCACCCTCGACCTGGCCGCACGCATCGCCGCCCGGCCGCAGTTCGGCCTGCGCCTGTCCAAGATGAGCATCAACCAGCAGCTGGACGCGATGGGCCAGCGGCAGTCGTTCGAGGCGGCTCTGTCGCTGCACAACCTGGGCCATGCGCAGAACATGCTCGCGCACGGCACCGTGGTCCATCCGGAGGGCGCCGCCGTCATCCGGGAAGAGGCGAAGCACCACACCGCCGAGAGGGAGTAGGAGATCCACCATGCAGATCACACAGTCACTGCACCGCGCTGTGCAGGCCGTGCCCCATGAGGTGTGCACGGTGTTCGGCGAGAGGAAGCGCACGTTCGCCGAGGTCGCCGATCGGGTGGCTCGATTCGCCGGCGCCCTGCAGCGGCTGGGTGTGGGCGACGGGGAACGCGTCGGCATCTATGCGCTCAACAGCGACCGGTACCACGAGTTCCTCCTGGCGGTCCCCTGGGCTGGAGGGGTGGTTAACCCCGTCAACGTGCGCTGGAGCCCCGCGGAGGTCGCCTACTCCCTGGTCGACTGCCAGACCGAGATCCTGCTGGTCGACGATGCCTTCATAGGCACGATCGCGGAGGTGCGGGAGAAGGCTCCCGCTCTCCGCACCGTCATCCACATGGGCGAGCACGCGGCTCCGGACGGCGTTCTCGACTACGAGGAGCTGATCAGCGGGACGGAGCCGGTCGAGGACGTCCGCCGCCGCGACCGGGACCTCTACGGGATCTACTACACGGGAGGGACCACCGGAGCGCCGAAGGGCGTCATGCTCGACCACCGGGCGATGCTGACCTCGGCGATGGGATCCTCGATCAGTGCAGGAACCGTGGCCCTGCGCGGGGTCCTGCTGCACGCCGCTCCGATGTTCCACCTCGCGGACGGCGCAGCGGGCAACCAGGCGAATCTGACCCTGAGCACCCACGTGATGGTGCCGAGCTTCACGCCGGCCGGAGTGATCGAGGCGATCCAGGAGCACGGGGTCACCAACCTGTTCCTCGTGCCGACGATGATCCAGATGCTCCTGGACGCACCGGAATCAGCGAGTGCGGACTTCTCCACCGTCGAACAGGTGCTCTACGGCGCCTCGCCCATGTCGGAGACGCTGCTGCGGCGCGCGCAGGACGTGTTCGCCAACGCGGGCTTCATCCAGGCCTACGGGATGACCGAACTCGCCCCGGTCGCCACCGTGATGAGTCCGGCCGACCACGGCAGGCCGGAACTCGCCCGGTCCTGCGGACGCGCCGCCGCGCACTCCGAGGTCCGGGTGGTGGATCCCGACGACACCGAGCTGCCGCCGGGAGACGTGGGCGAGATCGTGGCCCGGGGCGATCACGTCATGCAGGGGTACTGGAACAAGCCGCAGGAGACCGAGGCGGCGCTGCGGGGCGGCTGGATGCACACCGGGGACATGGGCTACATGAATGAGGACGGCTACTTCTTCGTCGTCGACCGCCTCAAGGACATGATCATCACCGGCGGCGAGAACGTCTACTCCGTCGAGGTCGAGAACGTCCTGGCGAAGATCCCGCAGGTCGAGTCCGTCGCGGTGGTCGGTGCGCCGGACGAGGAATGGGGCGAGCGCGTGCACGCCTTCGTCATCCTGCGCGAGGGGGAGACGCTCACGCTGGAGGAGGTCCAGGCCTTCTGCAAGGAGCACATCGCCAACTACAAGATCCCGCGCTCCATGGAAATCGTGCCCGTGTTCCCCCTGTCCGGCGCGGGGAAGATCCTCAAACGCGATCTGCGCAAGGAGCTGTGGGACGACGCAGGACGATCGGTCAACTGAGGCCCACCGGCACCGTTCGCGGTGCCGCCGCTCAAGTGCGAACAGACGCAGGAAGAGGTGCGAGGATGAACAAGGCAACCGGAACGCTCACGGTGGGCAACCTCCTCACGGTCGCGGCCCGCCGCTTCCACGGGAGGACGATGCTCCGCTGCGTGACGACGGGACGGAGCTTCACCTTCGGAGAGGCGAACACCCGGGTCAATCGTCTGGCGAACGGTCTGTCCTCCTTCGGTGTGCGCAAGGGGGACTGCGTCGCCTTCCTGTGCAACAACCGCGCGGAACTGGTCGAGACGTACTTCGCCCTGGCGAAGCTCGGAGCCGTCGGCATGCCGATCAACTACCGGCTGAGCACATCGGAGATCGCCGACCTCCTGCAGCTCAGCGATGCCGGGACCCTCATCTTCGCGCCGCGCTTCGCAGCTGCGGTCGAGGGCCTGCACACGGGTGCCGACGGCAGCGACGGCCATGAGCGCTCCGGACTGCGCTGCATCGCGATCGGTGAGGAGGTCCCGGGCTTCGCTCAGGGATACGAGGAGCTGCTGGAGGGATCGTCCCCGGAGGAGCCGGGCACCGTCGTCACGGAGGAAGACCCGCAGTACTTCAACCTCACCTCGGGCACCACGGGGTCTCCCAAGACCTACCTTCTCAACCACTACAACAACGCTCTGGCGGGAACACTCATGGCCGGCCAGTTCGATCTCACCGGCACCGACGTCGTCCTCACCGTCTTCCCGATGTTCGGCCGGGTGGGGTTCGGCTGGACGCTGGCGGCCGTGTACAGCGGGCTGCCGAACGTCATCATGGACTTCGAGCCGCGAGCTGTGGCGGCGGCGATCCAGGACGAGAAGTGCACGATCGTCAATCTGGTGCCCACCATGGCGCAGATGCTCATGGGGCTGGACGACATCGAGGCCCGCGACCTGAGCTCCCTGCGCGGGATCGTCTACGCCGGCGCGCCTCTGCCCACGCCCGTCCATGAGGCCACCGTCCGGCAGCTGTGTCCGCACGTCTACGAGTACTACGGCATGCAGGAGACGGGTGTCGTCGTCGACATCAAGCCGGAGGAGAAGCGGACGCACCCGACCTCGGTCGGACGGGTCTCTCCCTTCTGCGAGGTCCGCGCGGTCGATCCGGAGGGCAACGACGTCCCTGCAGGGGAGAACGGTGCGATCATCGTGCAGGCGCCGACCTCGACCACGGGGTACTACCGGAACCCGGAGAAGTCCCGCGAGACCTTCCGCGACGGGTGGATCCACACCGGCGACATCGGTCGCTTCGACGAGGACGGCTTCCTCTACATCACCGGCCGGGCCAAGGACGTCATCGTCACCGGCGGGCAGAACGTGTTCGCGACCGAGGTCGAGGACCTGCTGCTCCGCCACCCCGGTGTGGCGGACTGCTCGGTGATCGGACTGGCCGACGAGTTCTGGGGTGAGAGGGTCACGGCCGTGGTGGTGGCCGCACCGGGAGCCGAGGTGACCGAGGAGGCTCTCATCGAGTACTGCAGGCAGTCCCTGGCCGGGTTCAAGACGCCCAAAGCGGTGCTGTTCCGCACGGATCCCATCCCGCGGACTCCGACGGGGAAGGTCACCAAATACTCGCTGCTGGAGGAGTACGCGCCGTCGTGACCGGCGGCCTGTGCGGGCGGCAGCCTGCGCTCAGTTGAGGTTCCAGAGCAGCCAGCCGAACGCGCCGGTGAGCAGGATGCTCGGAAGCAGCAGAAGCACGTGCAGACGCCGGTGCATGTTCGCCACGGCGACGAATTCGCGGAGGAAGGCGCTGGGGACGAAGTACCGCGCGGTCCTCGCGCCGACCGCGTCCGCATCGATGCCCACCGCGCGTGAGAGCAGCGCCGTCCGCGGCACGTGATAGCCGTTCGTGACGACGAGCAGGTGTCCGCCGGCGGGCCCCTGCCGGCCGCCGGCATCCTGGCCGTCCGCGTTCCGCTCGTCGACCAGCCTGCGGGAGAAGAGGAGGTTCTCCTCCGTGGTGCGGGCGCGGTCCTCGGCGAGGACCGCGCCCGCGGGCACTCCGCTGTCCCTGAGGTACTCCGCCATCGCCTCGCCCTCCGGGCGGGGCTCGTCCTGGCCCTGGCCGCCGGAGGGCACCAGGTAGAGAGGTGCTGCGCCTGCGGCGAGCTGCTGCTCGAACTCGAAGCGGCCCCGGTCCAGGCGGGCGCGGAGCAGCGGAGGCACCTCGCCGCGGATGAGCCGGGATCCGAGGACCACGACGGCATCCGGTTCCGGACGTGGCCGGCGGCGGGCGTACAGGCGGGCGAAGGTCAGGAACACGAGGAACGCCGTACCCAGATGCGCGCAGACGAGGAACAGCAGCATCGCTCCGGCGATGCCCAGAGGGCTCAGGGTGAGCGCCAGCGGGATCGCGACGGCCGGGGCGGCGAGGAGGCCGATGCCTGCCAGGAGCGACAGGGAGTTGCCGAGGCTGCGGCCCTCGCGCCGGAACATCCGCATGCCGTTGCGGATGAGGACGCCGCTGAGCACGAGGACGGAGAGCGGGAAGAGGAACAGCACCCCCAGCACCAGGAAGCCCGCCGCGCCGGGGAGTAGGAGTGCGATGAGCTCCAGGACCGCGGAGACCGCGAAGTAGCAGGTGAGGAGGAAGACCGCCGCATTCCGGAGACGGCGCGGCTCCTCTGCCCACATTCGCCGGAACAGGAATCCGAGGCACACGGCGCAGAGGAGGCTGAACATGGAGGGGAGTCTATCGAGAGGCGGAAGCGGGAGGGTGCACGCACACTAATTTCATAAACTAGTGAAAATAGGTATGCTCACTGTCATGACTGCTGTCGTGCGTGCCCGAGGACTGGAGAAGAGATTCGGCTCGTTCCGAGCCCTTGACGGCCTCGACCTCGAAGTCGAGGCCGGCGAGGTGCACGGGTTCCTCGGGCCCAACGGCGCGGGGAAGTCGACGACCATCCGGGTGCTGCTCGGCCTCTATCGGTCCAGCGGCGGAGAGGTGCAGCTGTTCGGCCGGCGTCCGTGGGTGCGCCCGGCGGAGCTGCATCGGCGTCTGGCCTACGTTCCCGGTGACGTGACTCTGTGGCCGTCCCTGACCGGAGGAGAGGCCATCGACCTTCTGATCCGGCTGCGGGGCGGCAGTGCGGTCCACTCGGATCGGGAACGGCTGATCGAGGCATTCGACTTCGACCCGACCGCTCGCATCCGCACCCTCTCGAAGGGCAACCGGCAGAAGGTCGCGCTGATCGCGGCGTTCGCGCTGCCGGTGGAGCTGTACATCTTCGACGAGCCGACCTCGGGCCTGGATCCGCTCATGGCTCGCCGCTTCCAGGCCGAGGTCGCCCGGGTCGCGGCTCGGGGATCCTCGGTCCTGCTGTCCAGCCACATCCTCGCGGAGGTCGAGGAGGTGGCCGACCGGCTCTCACTCATTCGCAGGGGCCGGCGGGTGGAGACGGGCACCCTTGCCGAGCTGAGGCACCTCACCCGAGCGGAGTACGAGGTCCCGGCGGTCCTGGACCAGGCCGTGTGCGAACGCCTCCGGGGTGTGGTCCACGAGTTCGCGGAGTCGGAAGGGCGCACGCGCTTCACGGTCGAGGCCGCTGACACGGCCACGGTGCTCGCGCTGCTGGCCGAGGCGCGGATCACCGGGCTGACGGTGCGGCCGCCGTCGCTCGAGGAGCTGTTCCTGCGCCACTACCGCGACGACCGGCAGGGTGCGGCATGACCGGGGTGTTCCTGCTGACGCAGGTCGCGCTGCGCCGGGATCGCGGCCGGCTGTTCGCGTGGTCCGTCGGCATGCTGGCATTCGCGACTGTCTGCGCGATGCACGTGACGAGCGGATTCGGTGAGGAGGCTGTGCGCGCGGCCTCGCTGCGCGCCGCGATCGACAGTCCCGCTCTGCTCGTGGGGCGCGGGCTGCCGATGGGGGCTTCGCACGGAGCGTTCCTCTTCTACACCCACGGGGTGCTTCTCGCGAACGTCTTCGCGCTGTTCGCCGTGTTCTTCACGATCCGCCACGGCCATGCCGAGGAGGACGACGGCAGCCGGGAGCTCATGCGAGCTGCGGCCACCGGGAAGACCGCGAGCCTCGCCGCCGCTCTCGCCGCCGGGACGGCCGGGCTCCTGCTGCTCGCCCTTGCGATGATCGCAGGACTGCTCATCGGCGGTGCTCAGCCGGGAGGGGCGTTCCGGGCAGGGCTGGTCTGCGCGCTCGTCGGCGCGGTGTTCCTGCCTCTCGGTGCCCTGTCGGGTCAGATCGCCCCCACCTCCCGCGCGGCCGCCGGCCTGTCCTTCGCCGTGGTCATCGGGTTCTTCGCCGTGCGAGTGGCCGCCGACCTCCTTGCCGACGTCGATCCGGCAACGCTCGTGGGCTCCCCGGTGCCGCTCGCGTGGTTCTCGCCGTTCAGCCTCGCCGGGATCGCCGATCCGTTCGGCTCGCTCGATCTCCGGGCGCTGCTCGTCCTCGTCGCTGCGACGGTGCTCGGTCTCGCCGCCGCCTTCGTCTGCGAACGGCGACGCGAGTTCGGGGAGTCGGCGCTGCGCGCCCGGCCGGGGCCGCCACATGCACCGGCCTCGCTGCGTACGCCCCTGCAGGTGCAGCTCCGTCTGCAGCGAGGCACTCTCGTGGCGATGGCGCTCGCCGGTGCCGTCGTCGGAGCGTTTGCCGCGGTCATGGCGGGCATGGCCCTCGGAAGCGAGCAGGACCAGTCTCTCGATGCCGCCATCCGGGACGTCGTCGGCGGTGACGGCTCGCTCTATGATCTGCTGCTGGGCTACGTCATGGTGCTCGTCGGCGAATGCGCGGCTGTCGCCGGTGCCCTGACCGTGCTGCATGCGCGGCGTGAGGAGAGGGCAGGGAACGGCGAGCTCGTGCGCGCCGCTGCGAGCGGTCCGGGACGGTGGCTCGCCTCCGTGCTCGGAGCCGGTCTCGTCTCGGTGCTCACGGTCCTCGCGGCGGCGGCGCTCGGGGCGATGCTCGTCCATCTGCTCCGGGGTGCTGATGCCGGCCTGGTCCTGGGGCTGTCTGCGGCAGCGGCGGCCCAGGCTCCCGCCGCGCTTCTGCACCTGGGCCTCATCGGACTCGTGTTCGCTGTGCGGCCCCGTCTCACAGCGGGCGTCGCCTGGTCCGTCCTCGTCCTCGGCGTGGTCATCGCCGAACTCGGCGGCAGGCTGGGGCTGCCCGAGTGGATTCTCGTCCTCTCGCCGTTCCTCCACAGCCCGCTCGTGACGATGCCCGATACTCAGTGGGCAGGCGCGATCTGGATGACTGCCGTCTCCCTGGTCCTCGCCTTCCTCGCCGTCGCCGCCTACAGGAGAAGGGACCTCACCCCATGACCTCTGACCCGAGGAAGTCCGACTCGACGAGGCCGATTCCCCGCGCGGAGCCTGACGAGGAGACTCGCCGATACGCCGACGGACTCGCCGGACTGCTGGAAGCGGCCGGTTTCCCGAGGATGCCGGCTCGTGTGCTCATGGCGCTGCTCACGAGCCCGCACGACGGACTCACCGCCGAGCAGCTGAGCGACGTTCTCGATGCCAGCCGGGCTGCGATCTCCGGGGCGGTGCGCTATCTCGAATCCGTGCGGGTGCTCCGGGCCGATTCGCTCCCGAAGACCCGCAAGCGGGTCTACCGGGTCGTCTCCGGGTGGTACACGGCCACGCTCAGCCGCCGCTCGCTCTACCGTGAGCTCGCCGAGCGAGCGGCACAGCGTCCGCCCGCACTCGCAGAAGGCACTGCGGCAGGGGAGCGAGTGCGGGAGATGGCCGACTTCTACGCCTTCCTGGATCGCCGCTTCCCGGAGCTGCTCGAGGAATGGGAGTCCCGGCGCTGATCTGCGCGTCGCACTCATGCAGCTCGTCCTCGTGGCGGGCACCTCGTGTGCGGGACTTTCGTCCCGCTCTCGCTCCGGGCCATCCGCTCGATCAAGCTGCGCTGAGGCGCCGCGGGAGGTGGTCGCGGCATGCACGGCCGGCGGCACGGATGCGGCCCTCCTCCTTTCGCGAAGCCCGCGCAGGACACGTATCATCGGGGGAGAGCGCAGACGGCCTTCGCGTGAGCAGAGATGTGCGCGCCGGGCCGGTTGCACCGCACCCGCCCCCCATCCTCACCGGAAGGCAGCCATGGACCACCTCATCTACCTCGCCACCGTGCATCCCGCTCTCATCATCTCCCTCGTCGTGATCGTGGGGCTCGGCCTCATCTTCGGGCTCGGGGCCGTCTTCAACATGGGTTCGCCGGACCGCCATCCCAGCCGCACCCCCGAGGTGATCGCCCGCGAGGACCAGGAGCGCGCCGAGAACACCGCAGCAGTGCTGGGCCACGTGCGCAGCGGCATCGAGGAGCGCGCACAGGCACGCCGGACCGGGCAGCAGTCCGAGGCGAAGTCGATCCACTGAGCATCCGGGCGGTGCGGCTCGCAGCCGCGTCCGCCTGCGCAGGCGCACTGCACACACGCGCAGAACTCCTCCCCGCCGTTGCATTCGGCGGGGAGGAGTTCTGCGCGTGGTGCGCCGGCCGTTCCGGCGGCTGCCGCCCCGGTTCGTGGGTCTCCGGTCGCGGGTTCACCCTCTCTCAGAGGCGGATCGCCTTCGCGCGCGCGTGCTCACGGATGCGGCTCGCTCCGGGTGAGCGCGGCACGCAGCTCTCCCTGTGCCTGTGCGTCGAGCCCGAGGCCGTCGGAGAAGTAGCCGTGGATCGAGCCGAAGTGTCGCCTCATCTCGTCCAGGGCCGCGTGCAGATAGCTGGGATCGACGCCGAGCACCGGCTTGAGGATCTCCGGATCGCCGCCCGCGGCGGTGAACTGCTCGAACAGGCCCTGGAACGCGGGCAGCAGATCGCGATTAGTGAGCAGATAGTCGGCGAACACGTCCTCCTCGTCGACGCCGAGCAGGAGGAGGGCCGCCGCGGCGGCCCAGCCGGTGCGGTCCTTGCCGGTGGTGCAGTGGAACAG
>NZ_JALAHB010000228.1 GCF_022712115.1 Brevibacterium sp.
CCCCCCGGCGGGCCCGCCCGCCCCCGCGCGGGCGCGCCGGGCGGGGGGGGCGGCCCCCCGCCCCGCGGCGGCGCCCCGGCGCCCCCGCCCGCGCCCCCGCCGCTTCCCCCCCCCCCACGCGGCGAACCCGCAGACGGGAGCGCCGTGGCTCCGCCTCGTGTCTGAGGGCCTCCGCCCCCGCACTCACCGCACTCGCTCGATCGCGCGGGCCAGCCGCGCGGCGCCCTCGGCCATCCGGCTCACCGGCGTGCGGGAGAAGCTCATGCGCAGCTGGCTGGTCGCGCGCCCGTCGGCGAAGAACGGTGCGCCCGGCACGAACGCCACACCCTCCTCGATCGCCAGCGCTGCCAGGGCTTTGGTGTCGACGCCGGGCACATCCACCCAGGTGAAGAAGCCGCCGGCGGGCACGGTCCACGCAGCAGAGGAGCTCAGTGCGCCGTCCAGCGCGTCCATGAGCCCCTGGCACCGCGCGGCGTAGGCGGAGCGGAGCACCGGCAGCGAGGCGGCGTAGTGGCCCTCCATGATGTGGGCCTCGAGGATCGTCTGTCCGAGAGCGCCCGCGCACTGGTCCGTGTTCGTCTTGGCCTGGGCCATCGCGTCGATGACAGTGGCGGGGCCGGCCGCCCAGCCCATGCGCGTGCCGGGTGTGAAGGTCTTGGAGAAGGTGCCCACCTGCACCGTCACGTCAGGCCCCAGTTCGTAGAGGGAGTCCACGTAGGAGCCGTCGAAGGCGAGGTCGCGGTAGGCAACGTCCTCGAGCACGAGCAGCCCCAGGCGGCGTGAGATCTCCACGACCTCCCTGCGGCGCTCCCAGTCCAGGCGCAGGCCGGAGGGGTTCTGGAAGTCCGGGATGACGTAGACGACCTTGGGCGACGCGCCCTGGGCCCGCGCCTGCGCGTACGCCGTCTCGATGCTGGCCGGGATCAGGCCGTGCGCGTCGTTCTCCATGGAGACGCAGACGCCGTCGTGGGACCGGAAGACGCTGAACGCGCCCAGGTAGGACGGCGCCTCCACCAGCACGGCATCGCCCGGGTTCAGCATGGCCTTGCAGATGAGGGTGAGGGCATCCACCCCGCCCGAGGTGACGATGAGGTCGTCCGGACCGGGGACCACCGCCTGGGTCCGGGAGACCTCGGCGCGCAGCACCTCGCGCAGAGATGCCAGCCCGTAGTTGGGCGCGTACTGGAGGGCCACCTCGGGCCGCGACTCGATGGCCTTGGCCGCGGTCTCGCCCAGCAGCTGGGTGTCGTAGAGGCCAGGATCCGGGAAGCCGCCGGAGAAGTCGACCAGATCACCGCCCGCCGAGGCCATCGCCAGCACCGCCGAGAGCTCGGACGGGCCGGCCTGGGCGCGGGCGGCGAGACGGTCGAACCAGGCGTCGTGTGCAGCTTCCGTCGGGGCGGTCCGGGCCGATGCGGACGCGGTGTGCGAAGTCTCGGTCATGGCCCGCATCGTAGGGGAGACCGGGCCGGTGTGTGCGATCCGTCTCACGGATGCGGGCCTCCTCGATTCCGCACGCCGCATCCCGCACGCCGCATCCCACAAGTTACGTCTGCGTACCGGCCGCCCCGCACGGCCGCTACGCAGACGTAACCTCCCGGGATGGGGCGCGGAGCCACATCCCTCTACGCCCGCACATCCCTCTGTGCGTGCACCCGCGCGCTAGTGCACCCGCACTCGAGCGCTGCCGCACCCGCACCCGCGCGCTGCTGCAACCGCACCCGCGCGCTACTCCGCCGCGGCCTCGGGCCCCTTCGCCAGGTATCCGCGGGAGAAGTGGAGCAGCCCGGCGAAGGCGTGCGTCTGCGCCTCCTGGTGGGAGATGTAGAGGTCGTGCATGGCGCCGGGCACCCGGTCCAGCACCACGGTGGGGGCGATGTTCACGGCCCGGTGGGCGATCGCGTCGACGTCGAGCACGATGTCCGTCTCCTCCATCTCCTGGTCGTAGCTGAGTTTCATGAGGCTGCGGCTGGAGGTCTGGACGAGCACCGGCGCCTCGATGTTCAGCCCTTCCTCCACGGCCTTGTGCCCGGCGAAGATCGCCCGGATCCAGCCGGCGTAGACAGGGAAGCTTTCCGCGGGCTTGAGGCGGATGTCGTAGGGGAGCCGGCCCAGGGTCGCGGAGGTCGCCATCACGTAGTGGTTGGGCATGTGCAGGCGCAGGGCCGAGGTGGCCGAGCGTGTCCGTGCGAACACCGGCTGGAGCAGCTTCCGGATCGCGGTGGAGAACTGGAACTCCAGCCACGGCGAGTTGAGGACGAGGCCCTGCGCGCGCCCCGGGTTGCGATCGGCCCACAGTGCGGCGATGAGACCGCCGGTGGAGTGCGCGGAGAGCACCACGCGCCTGCCCGGGGACTCCTGGGCGATGACGGCGAGGGCGGCCTCGAGATCCGCGTCGTAGTCGGAGAGGTCCGTCGTGTAGCCGGGACGCTGCATCCGCTCCGGGTCCGGGGGCTCGCGCAGCGCGGAGAAGGCCGAGCGCTCCATGAGATCCGGATCCAGGTTGCGGCCGTAGCCGTGGAGGTCGAGCGCGTAGAAGCGGGCGCCCAGCCCGGTCCAGAACCGTGCGAGGTTCTGCTGGAAGAAGTAGTCGGACCAGCCGTGGAGGTGGAGGACTGCCACGTCCGCGAGCATGCGCGGATCCATCGCCGAGGCCAGGGGCACCCAGGCATCGCGGGCGGCTGCCGGGTCCAGCGCCGCAGCTCCCGGCGCGCCTCCCGCCGCAGGCAGCGAGTGCCGGGGCCGATGCCGCACGAGGGTGGCCTGCCGGTCCTCCGGCAGCGGCAGGCACAGGGAGGAGAAGTCCCCGCCGAGGAGGTCCTCCTGCCAGTCGAGGGGGTGCGTCGCGTGCGCCCTCAGGTGCTCCGTGCTGTGCGACTGCTCTGTCCTGTGCGACTGCTCAGTGCTGTGCGACTGCTCTGTCCTGTGCGACTGCTCTGCGCTGTGCGACTGCGCCGGGTCGTTCGGCTGCTGAGTGTTGCTCGGCTGCTCTGCGGCATGGGGCTGCACAGCGTCACGACGCTGTCCTCCGTCGCCCGGCTGCTCCGTCCGCGGGATCTCGTCCATCTCCTCATTGTGGACCGGGACGCAAGCGTCCGTGCCGGGTGGCAGAATCGGACCATGACGAACTTCCGCGTCCGGCCCGCCCTGGCCGACACTCCCGCATACGTCCCCGGAAAACCGCCGGCGCCGGTCGAAGGCGTGCAGTCGTACAAGCTCTCGTCGAACGAGCACCACATGGATCCGCTGCCTGCAGCGCTGGAGGCGATCCTGGGTGCGGCGCGCACGCCGCACCTCTACCCGGATCCCTCCGCCCACGATCTCACCGCCGCGCTCGCCGCCCATCACGAGGTGCCCTACGACAACGTCGTCGTCTCCGCGGGCGCCTCGGAGGGGCTTTCGGCGCTCATCGGCATCACGGCAGAGGCCGGCACCAGCGTGGTCTTCCCCTGGCCCTCCTTTGAGATGTACCCGCAGGTGGTGAGCTTCACCGGTGCGGAGAAGATCGCGGTGCCGCTGGCGGATGAGGGCCGCATGGATCTCCCCGCCATGCTCCAGGCCATCCGCGAGGACACCCGGCTGGTCCTCCTGTGCTCGCCCAACAACCCCACCGGCGCGGTGATGGGGCAGGCGGAGTTCGACACCTTCATGGAGCAGGTGCCCGCGGACGTCCTCGTCGTCCTCGACGAGGCGTACGTGGACTTCGCCCCCGGCAGCGAGGGCGCTGCCTCCATCCGGGCGAACGGCGCGGGGCTGGACGCGCCCGTGGACTCCGCCGTGGGGCTCGCCACCTACCCCAACCTCGCGGTTCTGCGGACGTTCTCCAAGGCGCATGGGCTGGCCGGCCTGCGCGTGGGCTACACGCTCGCGCAGCCGGGGATCATCCACGAGATGCGCAAGTCCATCGCCCCCTTCAGCGTGACCGCACCGGCGCAGGCGGCCGCGCAGGCCTCCCTGGCGCACCTGGACGAGATCGCCGTGCGGTCCAAGGAGGTGGGCGTCCTCCGTGACGAACTCGCCGCCCGCCTGCGGGAGGTGGGGATCCCGGTGCCGCCCAGCGGAGGCAACTTCGTGTGGTTGCCGCTGGGCAAGCGGTCCCAGGAGTTCGCGGACGCCTGCATGGCCGCAGGCCTGGCGGTGCGGAATCTGGGCGCGGGAGTCCGTGTCACGGTGGGCCCGCAGGAGGCGCTCGACCGCCTCGTCGACATCGCACGCACCTTCATCGGAAAGTGAGCCATGACCTCCTCGACTGAGCAGACACCCGTGCCCGAGGCCCCCGCGGGGGCAGGGCAGGCGACCTCGCCGGCACAGCCCCTGGCCGGGCACGCGCAGCCCGCACCGGCCTCGGGCGGTGCCTCGGCCTCGGCCTCGGACCGTGCCGTGGCGCGAGGGGAGGGCCTCCTCCCGCCCGAGGCCACCCTCGACCTGACGCCGCTGGAGGCGGTACTCAGCGCAGGCGCCCTGGTGACGGACCCGGACGTCGTGCTCGCCCACTCGCAGGACCGCGCGATCTTCTCCCCGGTGGGCCGTGCACGCGGGCTGGTGCGCGCACGCAGCATCGAGGACGTGCAGGCCGTCATGCGCTTCGCGAGCGAGCACCGGGTGCCGGTCATCCCGCAGGGCACCCGGACGGGGCTCGCAGGCGCGGCGAATGCGACGGACGGTGCGCTCCTCCTGTCCCTGGCCGCGATGGATCAGGTGCTGGAGATCGACACGGTGGAGCAGACCGCCCGTGTCCAGCCCGGCGTCGTCAACCGGCAGCTGAAGAATGCACTGGCACCGCACGGCCTGGCCTACCCGCCGGATCCGGGCTCCGTGGACATCTCCTCGCTGGGCGGCAACGTCGCCACGAACGCCGGCGGGCTGTGCTGCGTGAAGTACGGCGTGACGAAGGACTACGTGCGTCAGCTGACGGTCGTGCTGGCGGACGGCTCGCTCACCACCCTGGGCCGGCCCACCGCGAAGGGCGTGGCCGGCTTCGACCTCGCGAGTCTGTTCGTGGGTTCGGAGGGATCGCTGGGCGTGGTCGTGGAGATCGTCTTCGACCTCATCCCCGCGATCCCGCCCCCGCTCACCGGCGTGGCGCTGTTCGACGACATCAAGCACGCGGGCTCCACCATCACGGAGTTCATGGCCTCCGGCGCCACGCCCTCGCTGCTGGAGATCATCGACGGTGTGACGATCGGCTTCCTCAACGACTACGGGGACTTCGGGCTGCCGGACGGCGCCGCGGCGATGATCCTGGTGCAGTCCAACGGCGACGGTTCGCTGGAGGCGGCCGCAGAGGAGCTGGCGGCCTTCCAGCGCGTCGCGGAGGCCCAGGGCGCCACGGAGGTGACGGTCTCCGACGACCCGGAGGACTCCGAGCTGTTCGTCGCGGCGCGGCGGGCCGTGGCTCCGGCGATGGAGAAGTTCGCGGCGACGCAGGGCGGCGGCGAGCTCATCGACGACGTGTGCGTGCCGCGCAAGGCGCTCACGGAGTTCTTCGCCCGGATGGAGCTGATCGCTGCCGAACACCAGGTCATCACCTCCGTCGCAGGCCACGCCGGCGACGGGAACATGCACCCGGCCGTGGTCTTCGACGCCCGTGACGAGGAGTCGACGCGCCGGGCGCACGCGGCGTTCGACGCCATCATGGAGGCGGGCCTGGAGCTGGGCGGTACCATCACCGGTGAGCACGGAGTGGGCGTGCTGAAGAACACGTGGCTGGCCCGGGAGCTCGACCCGGTGTCCCAGCGTCTGCACCTGGCGATCAAACGCGAGCTCGACCCGCTGGGCATCCTCAGCCCGGGCAAGATGCTCGGAGAGCTGGGCGGATGAGCGGGGCCGTGAACGAACGCGCGCGGTTCGGGTTCTCCGAGGGCACACGCCTGGAGGCGGGCGGTCGCACCGGTGTGATCCGCACGCCGCACGGTGACATCCGCACGCCTGCGTTCATCCCGGTGGGCACCAAGGCGACGGTGAAGACCGTGACGCCGGAGCAGGTGGAGGAGCTGGGCGCGGACGCCGTGCTCGCCAACGCCTACCACCTGTACCTGCAGCCGGGCCCGGACATCGTGGACGAGGCCGGAGGCCTCGGCGCGTTCATGAACTGGCAGGGGCCCACCTTCACGGATTCCGGCGGCTTCCAGGTCATGAGCCTGGGCGTGGGATCCAAGAAGGTGCTCTCCACGGAGTTCGCCGGCACGAACCGGCCGGACATGCAAAAGGACCTGCAGCAGGAGGTCCGTGAGGAGCGTCTGGCGAACGTCGACGAGGACGGGGTGACGTTCCGCTCGCACATCGACGGTTCGCTGCACCGCTTCACCCCCGAGGTATCGATGCAGGTCCAGCACCAGTTGGGCGCGGACATCATCTTCGCCTTCGACGAGCTCACGATGCTCACGAACACGCGCCGCTATCAGGAGGAGTCGCTGGAGCGCACCCGCCTCTGGGCGCAGCGCTGCGTGGAGGAGCACGTCAGTCTCACACAGGAGCGCTCGCACCGGCCGTACCAGGCGCTCTTCGGAGTGCTGCAGGGTGCGCAGTACGAGGACCTGCGGCGCAAGGCGGCGCGGGATCTGGCGAGCATGGACTTCGACGGCTTCGGGATCGGCGGAGCCCTGGAGAAGGAGAACCTCGGCACCATCGTGGGCTGGGTGTGCGAGGAGCTGCCGGACGACAAGCCGCGGCACCTCCTGGGCATCAGCGAACCGGACGACTTCTTCGCCGCGATTCGCAGAGGCGCTGACACCTTCGACTGCGTCTCGCCGTCCCGGGTGGCCCGGAACGCGGCCGTGTACTCGCACGACGGGCGGTTCAACATCTCCGGCGCACGGTTCAAGCGGGACTGGAAGCCCATCGAGCCGGAGTGCGACTGCTACACGTGCAGCCACTACTCGCGCGCCTACCTCCACCACCTGTACAAGGCGAAGGAGCAGCTGTTCAACACGCTGTGCACGATCCACAACGAGCACTTCACGGTGGGGCTCGTGGCGCGGATCCGGCAGTCGATCGAGGACGGCAGGTTCGACGAGCTCGAGGCCGAGGTTCTGGGCCGGTACTACTCCGGCGACAAGCCCTGAGCCGGGGCTCCGCGTGTGGCTCTGAGGTGGGGCTCCGCGCTGTGTGCGGGGTCCGCTCTGAGGTGGGGCTCCGCGCTGTGTGAGGGTCCGCCGTGAGCGGACCTCCCTTCCTCTCTGAGCTTCTCCTCGTTA
>NZ_JALAHB010000229.1 GCF_022712115.1 Brevibacterium sp.
GACCTTGCGGACCTTGCCGGTGGCGGTGCGGGGGAGGGCGTCCGTGAAGACGAAGCGCTTGGGGACCTTGAAGCCGGCGAGCCTCTCCCGGGCGAACGCGGTGAGCTCGGCGGCGAGGGCCTCGTCCGCGGCTGCCCCTGCCCCGCCGGCCGCCCCGGTCTCGTCATCCACCGCGCCCGAGGTCGTCCCCGCCGAGCCTGCGCTCTCACCCGCGCTCGCCTCGGCGCGGACGACCACCGCGGTGACCGCTTCGCCCCACTGCGCGTCCGGCGCGCCGATCACGGCGACCTCCGCGACGGCGGGATGGCCGTAGAGCACCTGCTCCACCTCGATGGGGTAGACGTTCTCACCGCCGGTGATGACCATGTCCTTCTTCCGGTCCACGAGGTGGTAGAGGCCGTCAGCGTCCACGCGGGCGAGGTCCCCGGTGTGGAACCAGCCGTCCCGGAACGCCTCCGCGTTCGCATCCGGGCGGTTCCAGTAGCCGGGGGAGACGGAGGGGCCGCGGACGAGGAGCTCGCCCACCTCTCCGACGGGCACCTGCTCGCCTGCGGCGTCCACCACGCGGAACTCCACGTGCGGCATGGGCCGGCCCACGGACCCGGCGTGGGAGCGCACGAACTCCGAGGGCAGCATCGAGGCCGCCGCCGCGGTCTCCGTGAGGCCGAACCCCTCCGTGAAGGCCACGCCCTTGGCCAGCAGGCCCTCGATGACGGGCAGGGGACACGGGGCACCGCCGGAGATGGCGACGTCCAGGCTGGACACGTCGTGTCTGTCCGTGGCCCCGGACTGCAGGACGGCGCCCCACATGACGGGCACGGCGAAGGCCTTGGTGACGCGGTGCCTTTCGACCGAGGCCGCCCACGTCTCCGGGTCGAAGGACTCCAGCACCACGGTGCAGGCGCCCCAGTATGCGCCGGGGAGCGTGTACACCGCGAGCGCGCCGATGTGGAACAGCGGTGCGACCGCGAGGTTGACGTCCAGCTGGTTCAGTCCGCGTTCGATGCTGTTGTGGTACAGCGAGACCCAGAAGAGGTTGGAGTGGGTGAGGATCGCGCCCTTGGGCCTGCCGGTGGTGCCCGAGGTGTACATGAGCACCACGGGCGACTCCGGGTCGACCTCGGGCAGGTCCGGGGCATCGGGGCCCGCAGCGGAGTCCAGCAGCGCGTCGAAGCCCGCGCGGACGCCGTCCCGGCGCTCCTGAGCGGTCGCCAGGGTGAGGATCTCCCGGACCTCGGAATCCTCCGCGGCGGTCCGGGCCGTCTCCTCCAGCGAGGTGGTGGCGAACAGGAGCGTGGCGCCGGAGTCCTTGAGGATGAACGCGATCTCGCCAGCCGTGAGCCGGAAGTTCAGCATCACCGTGATCGCACCCAGCTTGGCGACGGCGAAGACGAGCTCCAGCATCTCCGGGCAGTTGAGGCTGAGGACGGCCACGCGGTCGCCGGGGCCCACGCCCCGCTCCCGCAGCGCGGTGGCCAGGTGCGTGGTGCGCTCCTCCAGGTCCGCGTAGGTGACGAGACGGCCGGTGTCGCCGTCGACGAGTGCGGGACGGTCGGGGATGCGATGGGCGTGGATGGCGGGCCAGGTGCCCAGGGGGACGCTCACGGGATTCTCCTTCGAATCGAGGATGCGCGGGAGCCTGCGGACGATGCCGCAGCGCGGGTCGCGGCCCCGTGGGCTGCGCTTCGCCGCGCATGACGACCCGGGTCCGCACTGTGATGCAGGCAACACGCTAGGGCAATCCATGAAAACAATCAATCCAGATTGATCGTTCATCTGAACTGTGCCACAGTGAGTGGCGAACGGCACGGACGGATCACCGCACTGCGAGGACGCGGGGCGGACGCCCGCCGGCCTCACCGAGTCGACGCTGACCCACCCAGAGGAGCACCTCCGCATGGACCTCACCACCGCACTCGACCTGCTGGAACAGGAGACCGCGCAGCTCGACGCCCTGGTCTCCGGCCTGCCGCCCGCACAGTGGGAGACGCCCACCCCGGCGGCGGGCTGGACGGTCGCGGACCAGATCGCGCACCTGCACTGGACGGACACGGCAGCGCTGCAGTCCGTGACCGGTGATCCCGCCTTCGACGAACTCCTGCGTGCTGCGGCACAGGCAGGAGCCTCCGGGTTCGTGGACAGTGAGGCCCATCGCCTGGCCGCACTGCCGCAGGAGGAGCTGCTCGCGGCCTGGCGTCAGGGGAGGGACCGGCTCGCCGCGGCACTGCGGGAGGCCGACCCGGGGGAGCGGCTGCGGTGGTTCGGGCCGCCCATGCGCCCCCTGTCGATGGTCACCGCCCGGATCATGGAGACCTGGGCGCACGGTCTGGACGTCCACGACGCGCTCGCCGTGCCCAAGCCCGCCGGGCCGGCTCTCGCGGCGGTCGCCCGGCTGGGCGTGCGCACGCGCGGCTTCTCCTTCGCCTCCCGCGGACTCGAGGCCCCGGAGGCCGAGGTGCGGGTGGAGCTGGAGCTGCCGGGGAAGGAGCCGCTGGTGTTCGGGCCCGCCGAGGCCGCGGACCGGGTGACGGGCACCGCCTGGGGCTTCGCCGCGGTCGTCACGCAGCGGCGGAACCTCGCGGACGTGGAGCTCGCCGCCGAGGGCGAGGGTGCGCAGGCGTGGCTGGAGATTGCGCAGGCCTTCGCGGGAGGCCCCACGCAGGGGCCGGCGCCGGGAGAGCGTGTGACAGCCGCAGCGGGAGGTACACGATGAGCGCACACACGGACGGCACGGCGCAGCACGGCCGCCCCCTGCGGGTGGGCAACGTCTCCGGCTTCTACGGCGACCGCCTCTCCGCCTGGGAGGAGATGCTGGAGGCCGGCGTGGACGTCATCACCGGCGACTACCTCGCGGAGCTCACGATGCTCATCCTCGCCCGGCAGAAGGCCAAGGATCCGGAGGCCGGCTATGCCAGGACCTTCCCCGCGCAGCTGCGCGGGGCGCTGCAGCGGATCGTCGCGGCGGGCACCCGCGTGGTTGCGAACGCCGGGGGGATGAACCCGCAGGCGCTCGCCCGCCTCATCCGGGAGCAGGCGGCGGAGGCGGGATCCGACGTGCCGGTGGCGTGGGTGGACGGAGACGACCTCACGGACCGCGCCGAGGAGCTGGGGCTGGGCACGCCCCTGGCGGCCAACGCCTATCTGGGCGGCTGGGGCATCACGGAGGCGCTGCGGGGCGGCGCCCAGGTGGTGGTCACCGGCCGGGTCACGGACGCCGCTCTCACCACCGGCCCGGCCGCGTGGTTCCACGGCTGGAGCCGGGACGACCACGACGCACTGGCCGGGGCGATGGCCGCGGGCCACGTGATCGAATGCGGCATGCAGGCCACGGGCGGGAACTTCTCCTTCTTCCGCGAGATCGCGGACCTCCGCCGGCCCGGCTTCCCCCTCGCAGAGATCGCCGCGGACGGCTCCTCCGTCATCACCAAGCCGGCGGGCACCGGCGGAGCGGTCACGGCGGAGACGGTGCTGTCCCAGCTGCTCTACGAGGTGGGCGGAGCGCGCTACGCCGGCCCGGACGCCACCCTGCGGCTCGATTCGATCCGGCTCACGGACCTCGGCGAGGACCGCGTGCGGATCAGCGGCGTCCGCGGCGAGGCGCCGCCGCCGGACCTCAAGGTCTCCGTCACGGAGGTGGGCGGCTTCCGCCAGGAGATCGTCTTCCAGCTCACCGGCCTGGACGCGGAGGCGAAGGCGGAGCTGATCCGCAGTCAGTTCGAGTTCGGCCTGGAGGCCGCTGGACTGCCGCGGCCGGCGCAGATGGCGTGGAACCTCGCGCGCACGGACCGGCAGGACGCCGTACAGCAGGAGGAGGCGACCGCGCGGCTCACCCTCGTGGCCCGCGACCCCGACCCCAAGACGGTGGGCCGGTCGTTCGCGAACCTCGCCGTGGAGTTCGCCCTCGGCTCCGTGCCCGGGTTCTTCACGGGAGCTCCGCCCGGGGAGGCTTCCGTCTACGGCCGCTTCCGTCCGGAGTCCGTGCCGCAGGACGTGCCGGTCCACACCGTGCACCTCCCCGACGGGACCGAGGCCGTCATCGACCCACCCGCGGACACCCGGGCGCTCTTGTCCACGGAGGCGGACGTGCGCAGCGCAGGGACGCCCGAGGTGGGTGAGGCCGGCTCCGCGGAGAGCGGCGAGGGCACAGGAGCAGGGTCTGCCCCTGCGACGACCGGGACCGGTCCGGACGGCCACACCGGTGCCGGCCTCGGCGACAGCCCAGGTGGCGAGAGCGACCCCGGGAGCGCGGAGGACTCCGGCCTCGGTGGTGGGGCCCCTGCACCTGCGACCCCCGCGTCCGCGAACCCTGTGGGCACGGTGCGGGTGCCGCTGGGGCATCTGGCCGGCGGGCGCAGCGGCGACAAGGGCGGCAGTGCGAACATCGGCCTCTGGGCCCGCACGGATGCGGTGTGGCAGTGGCTGCGCGCGGAGCTCGCGCCCGCCCGGCTCCGCGAGCTGCTGCCGGAGACGGCACACCTGGACATCGACAGGGTGGAGCTGGAGGGGCTGCGGGCGCTCAACTTCACCGTCCACGGGCTGCTGGGCGAGGGCGTGGCCTACCGCGCACGCTTCGACCCACAGGCCAAGGGGCTGGCGGAATGGCTGCGGAGCAGGCGCGTCGACGTTCCCGCGGACCTGGTGCCCGCAGCTCTGGTGCAGCCGGACGGGTCCACCGCCGGCCCGGTTCCCCTCGACGACTTCTTCACACAGGAAGGCACAGCGCAGTGACCCACACCTACACGCACGAGCTCGCAGGCGATGAGGAGATCGCGGCGCTGGCGGAGACGACCGCCGGCTTCGTCCGCACCCACGTCCTCCCCCACCAGGACGAATGGGAGGAGGCGGGTGAACTCCCACGCAGTCTCCACGAGCAGGCCGGTGCCCTGGGTCTCCTGGGCGCGGCTTATCCGGAGGAGGTGGGCGGCGGCGGAGGCGGCGTGCGCGCGAGCGTGGCCGTGACGGAGGCCGCTCACCAGGCGGGCATGTCCGGCGGGACGTTCGCCTCGCTCTTCACCTCCGGGATCAGCCTCCCCCACCTCGTGCAGGCGGGCACTCCCGAGCTCATCGACGCCTACGTCCGGCCCACGCTGGAAGGGAAGCTCATCGGCTCCCTCGCGCTCACGGAACCCGGCGGCGGCTCCGATGTGGGCGGGCTGCGCACCCGCGCGGAACGGGACGGCGACCACTACGTGCTCACCGGGGAGAAGACCTTCATCACCTCCGGCGTTCGCGCGGACTTCGTCGTCACCGCCGCACGGACGGGCGGACGCGGCTCCAAGGGCGTCTCGCTCATCGTGGTGCCCACGGACACGCCCGGCTTCACGGTGGCGAAGCGGCTGCGGAAGATGGGCTGGCACGCCTCCGACACCGCAGAGCTGCACTACGACGGCGTGCGCGTGCCGGTCTCCCTCCGCGTGGGCGAGGAGAACGTCGGCTTCGCCTACATCTCCCAGGCGTTCGTGAGCGAGCGGCTGGGGCTGGCGGCGCAGGCCTACGGCGGCGCCCAGCGGGCCCTCGACCTCGCCCTCCAGTGGTGCCGGGACCGGGTGACGTTCGGCCAGCCCCTCATCACCCGCGACACCGTCGTGTCCACGCTGGCGGAGATGACGCGGCGGATCGACACGGCGCGCGTGTACACGCGTGAGGTCGCGCGCCGCTGGGACACGGCGGCGCAGAACCGGGCGAGGGCGGCCTCGGGCGCGGGTGAGGCCGGCATGGGCGGGACGGAGGCGGGTGCGGAGCTGCTGAGCGCCGGCCAGGGCGATGAGCTCGACCTCGTGGCCGCCGCCTGCTTCGCCAAGAACACCGCGGTCGAGGCCGCGGAGTGGACCGTCAGCCAGGCCGTGCAGCTGTTCGGCGGCATGGGATACATGGCGGAATCCGAGGTGGAGCGGATCTACCGCGACACGCGGATCCTGGGAATCGGCGGGGGCACCACGGAGATCCTCACCACCCTGGCGGCGAAGCGCCTGGGGTACACGGGATGACGGGCCGGGCGCTGAGGGCAGGCCGTACGCAGGTACTGGCCCACTTGGGACGAGAAGACGCCCCGGCGGCGCAGGGAAGAGGCCGTGCGCAGGTACTGGCCCACACGGGACGGAACGACGAACAGGGGCACACAGCATGACTGCACTCACGACCGCAGTGGACACCGGGGCGGAGGAGTACGCGGCTGCGGCTGCGGCGATGCGCGCCAAGCTGCAGGAGCTCGACGAGGTCAACGCGCAGCTCGCCGCCGCGGGCGGGGAGAAGGCGGTGGAGCGCCACCGCAAGCGAGGAAAGCTCACTGCCCGGGAGCGGATCGACCTGCTCGTGGACCGCGATGCGCCGTTCCTCGAGCTGTGCCCGTACGCCGCGTGGGGTTCGGACTTCCCGGTGGGCGCCTCCGTGGTGGGCGGGATCGGCGTGGTCTCCGGCGTGGAGTGCATGATCGTGGCCAACGACCCCACGATCGCCGGCGGCACCACCAATCCGCGCACGCTGAAGAAGCAGCTGCGGCTCAAGGACATCGCGATGGAGAACCGGCTGCCGATGATCAGCCTGGTGGAGTCCGGCGGCGCCAATCTGCCCACGCAGAGCGAGGTGTTCATCCCCGGCGGCGCCACCTTCCGGCACCTCGCGGAGATGTCCAAGGCGGGCATCCCCACCATCTCGATCGTGTTCGGGAATTCGACGGCGGGCGGCGCCTACCAGCCGGGCATGAGCGACCACGTCGTCATGATCGAGCAGCAGTCCAAGGTGTTCCTGGGCGGCCCGCCGCTGGTGAAGGCCGCGACCGGTGAGGTGAGCGACGACGAGTCCCTGGGCGGTGCTCAGATGCACGCGCGCACCAGCGGGCTGGCCGACTACCTCGCCCGTGACGAGCAGGATGCCCTGCGCATCGGCCGGAGGATCGTGGCGCGGCTCAACCATCGCAAGGAGGGGCCGGCGCCCGGACCGGTCGCCGCCCCCCTGCACAGCGGCGAGGAGCTGCTGGGCATCGTGCCGGAGGACCTGCGGATCCCCTTCGACCCGCGCGAGGTTCTCGCCCGGGTGGTCGACGGGTCCGACTTCGACGAGTTCAAGCCCCTCTACGGCTCCGGCATGGTGACGGGCTGGGCGCGCATCCACGGCTACCCGGTGGGGATCGTCGCGAACTCCAAGGGCGTGATCTTCAGCGAGGAGGCGCAGAAGGTCACCCAGTTCATCCAGATCGCCAACCGGCAGCGCACCCCCCTTCTCTTCCTCCACAACACCACCGGCTACATGGTGGGCCGGAAGTACGAGGAGGGCGGGATCATCAAGCACGGCTCGATGATGGTGAACGCGGTCTCCACTTCCACGGTGCCGCACATCTCGCTGCTCATCGGCGCCTCCTACGGTGCCGGCCACTACGGGATGTGCGGACGCGCCTACAACCCGCGCTTCCTCTTCGCGTGGCCCTCTGCCAAGTCTGCGGTGATGGGAGGGGCGCAGCTGGCGGACGTCGTCACCTCGGTGGCCAAGGCCTCGGCGGAAGCGCGCGGTCTGCCCTTCGACGACGAGAAGAACGAGCTGCGGCGCGCGGCGATCGAGAAGCAGATCGAGGCGGAGTCCCTGCCGCTGTTCCTCTCCGGGATGGTCTACGACGACGGCATCATCGACCCCCGGGACACCCGCACCGTGCTGGGGCTCTCGCTCTCCGCCATCGCGACCGGACCCGTCGAGTCCGACCGCACCTACGGAATCTTCAGGATGTGATCGCCGGTATGACTGCTCAGCCCTCTCCCCTCACCCGGGTCCTCGTCGCCAACCGCGGCGAGATCGCCCGCCGTGTCTTCGCCACCTGCCGGGCCCGCGGGATCGGCACCGTGGCCGTGTTCTCCGATGCGGACGCGGACGCCGCCTTCGTCTCCGAGGCGGATTCCGCCGTGCGCCTGCCCGGCACCTCGCCCGCGGACACCTATCTGCGCGGGGACCTCGTCGTCGAGGCCGCCCTGAGTGCGGGCGCGGACGCCGTGCACCCCGGTTACGGCTTCCTCTCCGAGAACGCGGACTTCGCCCGGGCCGTGCTCGCGGCCGGTCTCACCTGGATCGGTCCCACGCCCGAGTCGATCGAGCAGATGGGATCCAAAGTCGAGTCCAAGCGGCTCATGGCCGAGGCCGGTGTGCCGGTGCTCACGGAGCTGGAGCCCGAGGTCATCACGGAGGCGGATCTGCCGGTGCTGGTCAAGGCCTCCGCGGGCGGCGGCGGCCGCGGCATGCGCGTGGTCGAGCGGCTCGCGGACCTGCGCGAGACCGTGGAATCGGCCTCGCGGGAGGCCGCGAGCGCCTTCGGCGACGCCACGGTGTTCTGCGAACGCTACATCCCGGAGGGCCACCACATCGAGGTCCAGGTGTTCGGGGACTCCCACGGCCGGGTGTGGGCGGTGGGGGAGCGCGAGTGCTCGGTGCAGCGCCGCCACCAGAAGGTCGTCGAGGAGGCGCCGGCACCTCTCGTGGAGCGCCACGGCTCCGCGATGCGGGCCAGGCTCTACGAGGCGGCGCGCAGTGCGGCGGAGCGGATCGGCTACGTGGGTGCGGGCACGGTGGAGTTCCTCGCCGCGGACGACGGCTCCTTCTACTTCCTTGAGATGAACACCCGCCTGCAGGTGGAGCACCCGGTCACGGAATGCACCACCGGGATGGACCTCGTGGGCCTGCAGCTGGACATCGCCGCCGGCGGTGCGCTCACGGGGGAGGAGCCTGAGTCCTCGGGTCACGCCATCGAGGTGCGCCTCTACGCGGAGGACCCGGACGAGGACTGGCAGCCGCAGTCCGGTCCGGTCCATGCCTTCGCGGTGCCGGGGGCGGACGTCGCCTTCGCGGTTCCGGGCGCGGGCGGGGTGCAGGGTTCCGGCCCGCAAGGTGTGGGTCGGCAGAGCTCCGGTCTGCAGGGGCCGGCGCTGCGCCTCGACGCCGGACTGGAGGCGGGGGAGACGATCACGACGTTCTACGACCCCATGATCGCCAAGGTGATCGGTGTGGGCCCCACCCGGCAGGCGGCCGCGCACGTGCTGGCCTCCGGTCTGGAGTCGATGCGCTGGGACGGGCCCCGCACCAATGCTGACCTGCTCGCGGCGGTGCTGCGGGAGCCGGGGTTCCTCGCGGGGGAGACGACGACCCGGTACTTCGAGGACCATCCCGAGGTGTTCGGCTCCGGCGCGGATGAGACGGCGGTGGCCGCCGCGGCGGTCGCGGCCGCGGTGGCCTCGGGTGCGGCAGCGGCGGCAGGTGCGGTCGCAGGGCCCGGGGACGTGCTGGTGTCCACGGCGGGCACGGGTGCGGTGAGCGGCGAGGAGGCGCTCGCACTCGCGATCGCACAGGACCACCCCCGGCCCGCGGTGGGCGGCTGGCGGCTGTTCCACGCGGACTGGCGCTCACGCACCTTCACCGTCGACGGTGAGGAGATCACCGTCGAGTACCGCCAGCGGCGGGACGCCTGGGAGGTGAACCCGGAGAGCCTGCCTGCAGGCGCGGACATCCGCGTCGTCGCGGCGGCTCCCGGCAGTGTGCGGCTCAGCGTGGACGGCGTCGAACGCCGGTACGCGGTGTCCCGGCGCGGGCGCAGCGTCATGGTGTCCTCCTCCGCGGGGGCGCTGCGGCTCGAGGAGGCGCCGCGCTACACGGATCCCAGCGCGGTCGCAGCACCCGGCAGCCTGCTCGCACCCATGCCGGGCACCGTGCTCCGCGTGGGTGCGGAAGTGGGGCAGACCGTCTCCGCCGGTCAGCCCATCGTGTGGCTGGAGGCGATGAAGATGGAGCACACCATCAGCTCGGACGCGGACGGGGTGCTCGTGGAGCTGCGTGTGAGTGCCGGGGACCAGGTGGACGTGGGCACGATGCTCGCGGTCATCGAGGACCCGGATGCGGAGGGTGTGCATGCGGAGGGCGCCGGCACCGCGGGCAGTGCTGGTGCTGCGGGCAGTGCTGACGGCGCGGATGCGACTCGGGGAGGACGGTCATGAGCCCGGTGCGCTACGAGGTGAGCGGTTCGACGGCGACCCTGGTGCTCGACGAGCCGCGCAACCGCAACGCGATCACGCCGGAGCTGCTGGAGGGGATCGCCTCCGGGCTGAGGGCCACGGAGGAGGATGCGCGCATCCGCGCCGTCGTCCTCACGCACACGGGCAACACCTTCTGCGCGGGTGCGGACCTCAGCCGGGGGAAGCGGGGGAAGCAGGGCAGCGCGGGCGCGGCCTCGGCTGAGGGCGATTCCGCCGATCCTGCTGATCCCGCCGCGGAGCAGCGGGAGCGCGGGCGGGCGGCCGCGGACGTGTGCCGGGCTCTGCTGGAGTCCCCCAAGCCGGTCATCGCCGCGCTCGACGGGCATGTGCGTGCCGGCGGCATGGGGTTCGTCGCCGCCTGTGACGTGGTGCTGGCGGGGCCGCGCGCCACCTTCGGCCTGAGCGAGGTGCGGATCGGAGTGGTGGCGGCGATGATCGCTCCGCTCGTACTCGCGCGGTTGGGTGACAGGACGGCGGCGGAGTGGTTCCTGCGCGGAAGTGCGGTGTCTGCTGCGGAGGCCGCCTCGGCAGGCTTCGTCACCCGCGCGGTGCCGGCGGGCGCCGAGGCGGCAGGCGGGGTGTCGGGTGGTGCCGGAGCGGCACGGACCGCGGCCTCGGCGGCGGACGCACCCCCGGCCTCGGCCTCTCCGGTGCTGGCAGAAGCGCTGGAGGAGGTGCTCGGGGACCTGCGGAAGGCGGCACCGGCGGCGCTCGCGGCTTCGAAGCGGCTGGTCAACAGACGTGTGCTGCGCCGCGTGGAGGAGGAAGGGGAGGAGATGCTCGACCTGTCCGCCTCGTTCTTCCTCAGTGACGACGCCCGCGCGGGGATGGGCGCGTTCCTCGCGAAGGAGGCCCCGCCGTGGGTCGTGGGCGAATGAGCGCCGCCTACGATGAGGGGTCATGACCACCACGACGCGCCGCGACCCCGCCTCCGCTGACAGCACCGCCCACGAGGACGGTGCGGACGCGGGCGGCGTCGTGGACGCGCGCGCTCAGGTGGGAGAAGGCGAGGCGCCGGGCAGCCGCGTGCAGGCGGGCGGCCAGGGGGCGGCCAGCGGCCAGGCAGGCGGACAGGCACCGGTCGGCGGCGTGCGTGCGCCGCAGCAGGACCGGAGCCGGGCGACCCGGGCGCGGATTCTGCAGTCGACCGTCGAATGCCTGGCGACGCGCGGCTGGCAGGCGACCACCACCTCGGTCGTGGCCGAGCACAGCGGCGTGAGCCGGGGTGCCCTGCAGCACCACTTCCCCACGCGCGAGGGCCTGCTGCTGACCGCGCTCGAGCACATGTTCGAGGACCGGGTGACCCGCTACTTCGCACCGCAGGAGGGCGAGGGGTTCGAGAGCGATGCCGAGGACCGCGTCGCACCCGCTGCAGAGGCAGGCGGCGGCGTGTCCGAGGAGGCGGGCGGCGATCCCGAAGGACTCCCCGGCGGGGACCGGTTCGAGCAGCTGGTCGAGCAGGTCCTCGACTACTACACCTCCGACCTGTTCAAGGCGGCCCTGCAGATCTGGACGGCCGCGGCGGCCGAACCCTCGCTGCGGGAGAGGATCCTGCCGCTCGAGCAGAAGTTCGCGAAGGACGTCTACGACATGGCGGTGCGCACGCTGCGCGCGGACGTGAGCGATGAGCGGACGCATCGCCTCATCCAGACGACTCTCGACCTGGCACGCGGGCTGGGGCTGGCGGACGTGCTCAGCGACGACTCCGCGCGCAGGCGCAAGATCGCCCGGTTCTGGGCGGAGGAGCTGCGCTCGATCAGGCGGACGGACGGTTCCAGCCCGGGCTGACGACGGCGTCGCCCGGTGCCGGCGGCTCATCCGAGAACTCAACGAGGAGGAAGACGATGATGATGACGGCAGTTGACATGACGATCCCGCAGGTTCTCGATGCGCAGGCGGAGCGCTTTCCGGAGAGGGAGTTCGTCCGCATCGTGGGGAAGGACGAGGTGCTCACCTTCCGCGGGCTCGCCGAGGAGTCGAAGGGCTTCGCACGCGCTCTCGCGGCGAGGGGAGTCGGCCCCGGCGACCGCGTGGCGGTGGCGGCCGAGAACGGGCGGGAGTGGCTGGTCGCGTTCTTCGGAGTGCTGCGCCTCCGGGCGATCGCAGTGACGATCAATCCGCTCTACCGCGAGGGCGAGCTCATGCACATGCTCGCGAGCACCGGGACGAAGGCGGTGGTCTCCTCTGCACGCTCAGGCGAGTACAGCCTTGCGGGCTTCTACGCCGAGGCCGAACTGCCCGAGCTCGAGACGGTGGTGCTCATCGGCGAGGATTCGGATCTCCGACCGGGGCAGGTGTCCTTCGAGCAGGTGTGCAGCACCGGTGCGGGGCTCTTAGCTCCCGCGGAGCCGCCCGCACCCGCGGAGGGTGCTGAGGGCGGTTCCGCCGGCGATGCTGCTGTCATCCTCTTCACCTCGGGCACCACGGGCAGAGCGAAGGGCGCGGTGCTCACGCACGCGAGCCTTCTCGCCTCCGCCGCTGCGCAGGTGGAGGAGTTCGGGTTCGGGGAGGAGGACCGCCTTCTCGGGATCATGCCGCTCAACCACGTGGGCGGGCTCACCTGCACCGTCCTCAGCGGTCTGCTCGCCGGCACCGTGATCGAGATGCTGCCCCGGTTCCATCCGACGGTCGTTGCGGATCTGCTGGTGGCCGGACGGCTGTCGGTCATGGTGGGCGTGCCGACGATGCACATCATGGTCCTCCAGGACGAGAGGCTGAAGGTCGCACGCCTCTCAGCGGTGCGGCTCTGTGTGATCGGCGGTTCCAACGTCGAGTCCGCCGTCGCGGCCGCTCTCGCAGAGCGGTTCCCCAACGCGAGGCTCGCCAACCTGTATGGGCTGTCCGAGACCTCCGGTGCCTGCGTGATCTCGCCCGCAGGCGTCTCACACGAGGAGCTGTCCGCGTCGATCGGTGCTCCCATCGGTGCCTTCCGCGCACAGGTGGCGGATGAGCTGGGTCGCCCGCTGCCTGCAGGAAGCCCCGGGGAGCTGCAGATCTCAGGAGGCTGCGTGTTCCAGGGCTACTGGGGGCTGCCGGAGGCGACGGCGGAGACGCTCACCCCCGATGGCTGGCTGAGCACAGGGGACATCGCGGTGATGAGCGAGTCCGGCCGCATCTCCCTGCGCGGCCGCAGCAAGGAGATGTACGTGCGCGGCGGCTACAACGTCTACCCGGCTGAAGTGGAGAACGTCATCTCTGCGGTCCCCGGGGTGGGCATGGTCGCGGTCGTGGGCACGACGGATGAGAAGTACGGTGCGACCGGCAGGGCGTACGTTCAGCGAGCCGGAAATCGGCCTGGCCCTGACGGGGTGAACGAAGAGGAGATCCTCGCCGCCTGCCGGACGGCGCTCGCGGAATACAAGGTTCCGGACTCCGTCGTGTTCGTCGAGTCTCTGCCCCTCACCCCTTCGGGCAAGATCCGCAAGACGGACCTCGGAGGCTGAGCCACCTCGCCTGCAGGCCTCAGCGCAGGTCTGTGCTGTGGCTGTGTCGGCTCGCGCCGTGCCGGTCTGTGCCGGAGATGGTCCGCGCCGTGCAGCCTTGGTCCGCACTGGGATCGGCACAGAACGAACCTCAGCTCCGCGCTCCGAACACGCTCGAACCCACCCGGACCATCGTCGCGCCCTCGGCGATCGCGAGTGCGTAGTCGCCGCTCATCCCCATCGAGAGTGCGGTCGCGTCCGCCGGCAGAGCGCCGGTCTCGCGGAGGCGCTGGGAGAGTTCACGCAGGTCGGCGTACGAGGGACGGATCTCCGCTTCCGTGGCGCCGGGGAAGCCGATCGTCATGAGCCCGCTGATCCGCAGGTGCGGGAGGACGCGCACCTGCTCGGCCAGGGCTTCGGCGTCCGCGGGCGCGACCCCGGACTTCGACTCCTCGCCGGAGGTGTTCACCTGGAGCATCACCTCGAGCACGGGTGCCACGGCCCCGGCGGGGGCGATGCCGCTGGTGATGTGGTCGGCGTGCTCCGCACCCGAGGCCGTGCTCGGGGCCGTGCCCGTGGTGGTGCCCAGGCTCTGGGCCGGCGACGTTCCGCGGACGGTTCCCGGCGCCTCGGCGGCGAGAGCTGCGGCGCCCTCGTGCAAGAGGGTCTCGATCCGCGCACTGAGCTTCTGCGCCACCGCGACGTCGTCGATCGACTGCACGCAGGCGGCCCCGGCACGCAGCGTGTGGTTGACCTTGTTCTTCTGCAGGAGGCCGATCAGATGTGCCTCGTGCGGCACGTCGGCCAGGTCCGGGGCCTTCGCCACGAGCTCCTGGACGCGGTTCTCCCCGATCAGCGTGAACCCCGCCTCCAGAGCGACCCGGATCCGTGCGGCCGGCTGGGTCTTCGTGGCGAGCAGGATGCGGACGGCCTCGGGCGAACCGTGCGCCTCGTTCGCAGCCGTTCGCACCTTCGCCGCGACTTCGTCGAGCCGGTCGCGGATCGCCTGTGCTTCAGCGAGCTGGAGTGCGTCAACGTCAGTCATGGTCCGCATTCTCTCAGAGCGGAACACGTGCTTCGCCGTGGTGTCTGCGGTATCAGCTACCCCTGTGCCGCGTTCGGCGAGAGCCGATCTCGTCGAGGGAGACGAGGCCGTCCTGTCGCAGGAGCGCGGCCACAGGCTCATGATCGTCGAAGATGTACGCGCGAGCGAGCAGATCGTTGAAGCGCTCCGCCGGTTTCAGGCTGGTCTCGGAGACGGGAATCGTGAGCAGAGTACCAGTGCCGTGGCCGATGAGATGGGCATTGGCGGCGAAGAGCGCAGAACGCTTGTTGCCGTCCTGGAACGGCTGCGCCTTGGCCACTTCGATGAAGAGGTCGATGGCCGCGGCAACAGGATCCTCGCGGGCAAGGCTGCCTTCGATGAGGGCCTGCAGTCCGTCACGGTCGATTGCGACCGGTTTGTGCCGTCCGTAGACGGTGGTGACGCCGATGCCCATCGTCGCAGTCCGGAACTGGCCGGGATGGAGCGATCCCGAGCGCGTGATCCGGGAGTTGAGGCTGATGAGCAGATCGGCGTCGACGGGCGCCCCCGCTCGTTCGAGCACGGTCGTCGCGACATCGCGGAGGTCCTGCAACAGGAACAGGTCCTGCTTGGAGTTGATGCCGTCTGTGCTGTTCGAAGCGAGGAAGCGCTCAGTGCTGAGCCGATTGCTCGACAGGCCGTCGAAGACCTTGCCCGCGGAGTAGACCACGCCAGTGAGGTCGGTGAGGGTGAGACCTTCCACGGTTCCTCCTTCATGCGGTTTCATGCAGTCTGCGATCGGGGGCGCCGGGCTCATCTTCCCATGCCACAGCCTCACAGCAGCGTTTCGCACCTTCTGACGGTGTGCACACGTGTGTACATGCGCACACCGTCAGAAGGTGCGAAACGCTGTCCAGGGCGCCAGGCGTCAGCACCTACCGGACCTCAGCACCCGCCGGACCTCAGAACCAGTGCTCGGCCAGCAGGCGGAGGGACCGCTCCCGCACCGCGGAGTCGTAGGCGTACGTCGTGAGGATCAGTTCGTCCGCACCTGTCCGCTCGACGAGCTCCTGCAGCTGGTGCACCGCCGTCTCCGGGGCTCCCACCGCCTTGATCCGCAGCATCGCCTGGTCGCGGCCACCCTGTGCGGCGAGTTCGGCCGGGTCCACCGGTGGCTGGAGTCTGCGGCGCTGACCCCGCTGGATGTCGAGGAACATCTGCTCCAGCACCGTGAACTCCCGCTCGGCCTCCGCGTCCGTGGGCGCCACCATGACGTTCACGCCGGCCATGACGTATGGCTTCTCGATCTGCGCGGTGGGTGCCTCCGTGGTGAAGGAGTTCCGGTAGACCGCGATCGCCTCGTCCAGCTGATCCGGGGCGAAGTGGGAAGCCACGGAGAACGGCAGGCCCAGCTGGCCGGCGATGGAGGCGCCGTTGACCGTGGAGCCCAGCACCCAGATGGGCACCTCCGTCCCGGCGGACACAGCGGAGCGGATCGGCACGCTGTGGGCCTGCCCCTCGGGCCCGAACCACCCCTGCAGATCGAAGATGGACTGCGCGAACGCCTGCGGCTCCGCCGAGGAGCGGTTGAGCGCCTGCGCCGTCATCATGTCCGTGCCCGGCGCGCGGCCCAGCCCCAGGTCGATCCTGTCCCCGTGCATGTTCGCCAACGTCCCGTACTGCTCCGCCACCATGAGCGGTGCGTGGTTGGGCAGCATCACGCCGCCGGAGCCCACCCGGATACGCTCCGTGGCCGCCGCGGCCGCGGAGATCAGCAGCGCGGTGGCGCTGGCGGCGAGGTTGTCGGTGTTGTGGTGCTCGGCGAACCACAGCCGGTGGTAGCCGAGCTCGTCCGCGAGCCGCGCGCCCCGCACGGAGGCGGCGATGGCCTGACGGGCGGTCTCGCCCTCGGAGATGGAGACGAGGTCGAGGATGCTGAGGGGAACGGACACGGTGGGGGCCTTGCTTTCCTGGATGCGGATTCGTTGTTGCGCGCGGGTGTGGGCCTGTGCCGGCCGCTGCCGAGGCGCGCTGCTTCTGTCCCCGCAACAACCCCGGACGACGGTTCCCGTATTCCGGACGACGGGGATGAGCGCTGGATCCGGACGACCATCGTCCACGGCGCTGTCTCCTGTGTGCCATGCGGCGGGGGTGCAGCTCCAGGACGGACCCCGCGCTCTCCATGTGAACCACCGTGACCGCCTCCGTTCCTCCGGTTCGCAGGGGATGGGAGAATCATCCGCATGACCGCTCAGCAGCACTCCGCGTCTTCCGCCCCCACCGCGCCCGGCGAGGCACGGGCCACCTCGGCTGAGGAAGCCCCGTCCGCC
>NZ_JALAHB010000230.1 GCF_022712115.1 Brevibacterium sp.
ATGTTGCTGGCCCGCTTCCGGCGTGATCGATCTCCAGGCCACCGCCCTTGAATGAACCGGAGCCATCACCGTTGTTCTCGATGACCACGCCGCCACCCACGAACGATCCTGAGCCGTCACCGTTGTTCTCGATGACCACTCCGTCATCCACCACGCTTCCAGAGCCGTCACCACTGTTCTCTTTCACGGTGCCGTCACCCACCTCCGAGGCTGCACCGTCCTCATACGAGAAGACACTCCCAGCCCGGACGCGCGAGACTCCCTCCGCGGAACATTCCGCCGTGCGAACTGTGACACCGGGGATATCGTCGAGATCTGCGGACAGGTCGATCGTGAAAGCATCCGCAGAGTCGGTGAGTACGGAGATGTCCGGTACGGTGAACAGCGGTACCGCAGGGAAATCACCCGGGGCGTATCCCGGCACTGCCGACACCGTCGCCAAGGCCGTCGCCTCCTGTACAGCCGGTGCTGCAGTCTCGGCTGCGGCCTGTTCGGCCGAGGGCGCTGCCGCGGTACCGCTGCATGCGGTAAGGGTCAGCAGGCTGATCATCGCGACCGAGGTGAACGCCATCTGTGTGCTCTGAAAGTTCGTCATACCTGGAGAATATAGATGCAATGTCGCAGTGTATTCTCCTGCGTGTATCCGTCCTGAGACACCTATTCGCGGCACCGATCCATGAAAATACAAGGCGTCCTGCATGCCGCACACCAGCGCCGCCCTCAGCTCACAGCGGTGACCGGAATATGACCGAAACAACGCTGACGAGTGCGTGCTATTCGGGTAGGTTCTCCCACACGCCCTCCCCGCAGACACACGCAGAGATCACAGGCGCACCACACCTCCGGACGGGCACCGCGGCCGTACCGCGGCGGTAGGATCGTCCTGTGCGCGCCTCCGGTGGCACATCCCCCGCCGGAACAGCGGAAGCGCCCTGACGGAGATGCCCTCGGCCTCGGCGGCTTCCGCACATGGGAGGAGCTGAGACCGTGGGCCTCGAGGAGCTGGAGCTGCTGGCGATCGCCGCCGTCCTCGTGATCGTGGGCGTGTCGTACTTCGCGCAGAAGCTGGGGGTGGCCGCACCCATCCTGCTGGTGGTCGTGGGGCTCGCGCTCAGCGTGGTGCCGGGCATTCCCGTGGTCCATGCGGAGCCGGAGCTGATACTCACCATCGTCCTGCCGCCGCTGCTGTACTCGGCGGCGGTGAACATGCCCGTCGTGGACTTCCGGCGGGACATCGGCACCATCAGCGCGCTGTCCGTGGTGCTGGTGCTCGTCTCCGCCTTCGGCTCCGGTCTGCTGCTGTGGTGGATCTTCCCTCAGCTGAGCCTCGCCGCAGCTGTGGCGGTGGGCGCAGTCGTGAGCCCGCCCGACGCCGTCGCGGCGACCGCCGTGGGCAAGAAGCTGGGTCTGCCCCCGCGCCTCCTCACACTCCTGGAGGGAGAGGGGCTCGTCAACGATGCGACCGCGCTGGTGCTCCTGCGCACGGCGGTGGCGGCGACGGCCGGCACCTTCTCGTTCTGGCACGCGCTGGGCGACTTCGCCTACGCCGTGGTGATCGCGATCGCCGTGGGCGCGGTCGTGGGGTTCGTCTCCGTCTGGGTGCGGTCGAAGATCAACCAGCCCGCACTCACGACCGCGATCTCCTTCGCCGTGCCCTTCATAGCCTTCCTCCCTGCGGAGCGGCTGGGGGCCTCGGGCGTCATCGCGGTAGTGGTGGCCGGCCTCATCACCGGCGCCAAGAGCGCGCGGAAGTTCACGGTGCAGGACCGGAGCGCCGAGCGCACCAACTGGCTGACGGTGCAGATGCTCCTGGAGAACGGGGTGTTCCTGCTCATGGGCCTGCAGCTCATGCACCTCGTGGACGATGTGGAGAACGTGGGCCTGTCCGTGTGGACGGCCATCTGGGTGGGACTGCTCGTCACCGTCGCACTGATCCTCATCCGCGTGGTCTTCGTGGTGCCGGTGGTGCTCGCGGCGCGCCGGCAGCAGAGGTCGGGGAGGGAGAAGCAGGAGCAGTTCGGACAGATCCTCGACCTCGTGGCCGCGGATGAGCACTTCCGCGAGCAGCACGCGGGCCCGCACGCGCAGCGGGAACTGCGCAGGCTGCAGCGACAGCACGCGGACGCACGCTTCTACGCGGACCAGGGCCTGAGCTGGAAGGGCGGAGCGGTTCTCGCCTGGTCCGGCATGCGCGGCGTGGTCACCCTGGCCGCGGCGCAGTCGCTGCCCTTCGACTTCCCCTACCGCACACAGCTCATCCTCATCGCGTTCGTCGTGGCGCTCGTGACGCTGGTGGGCCAGGGCGGAACGCTGCCCGCGCTCATCCGCTTCCTGGGGATCCGGGGGACGGACGAGGAGAACGCCCGCCGGGAGCTGACCCTGCTCATGAGCGAGCTGAGCGAGGCCGCCGCGGAGCAGGTGCTGAACAACCCGGATCTCCGGCGCAGCGACGGCACGCCGTTCGACCCCGCCGTGCTGGAGCGGGCACGGCAGATGCAGACCAGGATGCAGGACAGGCTCCAGGACACCGAGCACACGGAGGAGCAGAACTCCGCCTTCCAGCAGGCGCTGGAGCTCGAGCAGCTGATCCTCGAGGCACAGCACGACGCGCTCAGCGAGGCCCGTTCCGCCGGCACCTACGGCTCCCACACGATCGCCCGCGCCCAGAAGCGGATCGACAGCAGCCACCTGCGCTTCGCCGGCGAGTGAGTGGCGCGGGCTCGGACAGCACACACCGCGTATTCGTCCGGCCGCCCACGCATACGTGGGCGGGTGAGCGCATTCCCGGCGCCGGGGCCGGGCACGCACAGCGCTGTCACCGCGCTGTCACCGCTCCCGAGGCCGCGCCCGCACCCGGATCCGTCGCCCCTGCTCGCCGTGGACGGTGAGGGTCTCCACCGCGGCGGCGTCCACCGGCCCCATCCAGTGCGCCACCCGGGTGTCGAACTCCACGGCCTCTCCGGGCTCCAGGACCAGATCGTGCGTGCCCAGCAGCAGCCGGAGCCTGCCGGAGAGCACGAGCATCCAGACGAAGCCGCGGTGACGGCGCATCTCCTCGGGTTCGTACTCCCAGGCGGGAGCACCGTGGTCGTCGCCGTGGACGTGCGGCACGGGCTCCGGCACCCGGCCGCGCGGCGGATGGATGATCGTCTTCGTCGCGGCGAGGCCGTTGACCGTGGGTGAGAGCGGGATGAGCGTCCGCCCGTCCTTCTCGACGACGTCGAACCGCAGCCGCGGATCGCTGGAGAATCGTGCGCCCACCAGGTCGTCGAGACTCACCCGGTACGCCGAGGCCAGGGCGGCGAGGTGCCCCAGGTGCGGCGTGCGGTTCCCCGTCTCCAGGCGGGACAGCGTGCTCACGGAGATGCCGGTGATCGAGGAGACGGCGGCCAGGCTCATGCCCGCGTGCAGCCGATGACCGCGCAGGGATGCGCCCGCACCGCCGAGCAGCGCTGCCTGGTCCTGAACCTCCACAGGGATCCTCGCTGGAGCCTCCGCGTCGTCCACCGTCCGCCTCCCTCGTGCTTCACCATGTCTGCTCACACCGCGGTTCACCGCCGCGCGATTTGCCGGTACGGCAACGAATCTAGCCTCCACCCGAGCCGCGGGTCGACAGTGAGCACGCATCCGGCCGAAGAGCCGCAGACGAAGACGGAGGAGAGACCATGACAACCCGGACGACCACCACCGCCGACGCATCCGCAACCGGCGAGATCGGCAACGCATCCGCAGCCGGCGAGGCCAGCGAGGCCTCCGCGGCCAGCGAAGTCAGCGAGGTCTACGACGTCCTCATCGTGGGCGGCGGGCCCGCCGGCCTGGGCGCGGCCATCGCACTGGGCCGCGCCCTCCGGAGCGTCCTCGTCGTCGATTCCGGCGCACCGCGCAATGTCCGCGCGGAGGGTGCGCACAACGTGGTGGGCAACGAGGGCATCGCCCCGCTGGACCTCCACGCGAAGGGACGGGAGGAGGCACGCGGCTACGGAGCGGTGGTCGCGGACGGGACCGTGGCCTCGGTCGCGGGTGCGCGTGGGGCGGGATTCACCGCCGAGCTGACGGACGGCACCCGGGTGCGCGCCCGGCGCATCCTTCTCGCCACGGGCGCCCGCGACGTGCTGCCCGCGGTCACGGGCCTGGCCGAGAGATTCGGCCGCGACGCCTTCCACTGCCCGTACTGCCACGGCTGGGAGGTCCGCGGCGAGAGGATCGGCGTGATCGCCACCGGTCCGCTGTGGCCGCACCACGCCCAGCTCATCCGGCAGTGGAGCCCCTCCGTCACCGTCATGCTCGGCGAGCAACCGGAACCGGACGAGGCCCTGCGCGCCCGGCTGGCCGCACGCGGCGTGGAGCTGGTCAGCGGCGCAGTCGAGGAGGTGCTCGTGAAGGAGGACCGGATCACCGGCGTGCGCACGGCCTCGGGCACGGTCCCTCTCGACGCGGTGCTGACCGGAACCTACGTGAGCGTCGAGAGCGCGCTCACCCGCGGCCTCGGAGTGGCCGTGGAGGACCACCCCAGCGGCATGGGTCAGCAGATCACGGTGGACATGCGCGGGCAGACCACGGTCCCCGGAGTCTTCGCGGCGGGCAACTGCGCGGATGTCACAGCGCAGGTGGGAAGCTCCGCGGCGGCCGGGACGATGGCCGGTGCCCAGATCAACATGGACCTGGTCGAGGAGGACTTCGACGCCGCGCTCGCCGGGGCGGCCGGCCCGTCCTGAGCCCTGCGCCTCCTGAGCCCCGCCCATCCTGAGCCCTGCGCCGCTGCGAGGAGCACAGCCCCGACGAGCACCGCCGCGCCGAGTGCGCGCAGGCGGCCGGAGAACGCGGGACCCCTCCGCGTGTCGCCGGTCACCCTTCGCCTAGGCTGGAGGGGACCTCGCATCCCCGATGAAGGGTGGCTCCGTGACCGTCTCCGAGCAGACCAGGCGGCTGCGCAAGCAGGGCTGGTACGGCGCCAAGAAGCACGTGAAGACGGTGCTGAGCCAGCCGCTCCTCCATCCGCTCATGAAGGCGGTGGCTCTGCGATCCCCCGGGCTGGCCGTGCGCCGGCTCCCGGCGCCGCGCTCTCTGCGCGAGGTGCGCGGACACGTCGCCGAGGCCGAGTTCGTCATGCTCCGCCCGGACAGGTGCGAGATCGCCAAGGAGATGTACTGGGGCGGCGGGACCCGCCCGGATCCGCGCGACCGCTTCGCGCTGGAGCTGGTCACGCGGCTCTCGCAGGACGCCCGAGTCCTGCTGGATGTGGGCGCGTACACGGGGGTGTTCAGCCTCGCGGCCGCCGCGGCGAACCCCGCGCTCCGCGTGCTGGCCTTCGACATCGTCCCGCCGGTGGTGCGGATGCTCGAGGCCAATGTGGTCCGGAACCGGATGCAGTCGCGGGTGCAGGTCCGTGGCTTCGGGGTGGGCGATCCCGAGGCCACGATGCACATGCCCTCCGCCGATCGGGGACCCGCGCTGCCGTCCTTCTACTCGCAGGAGATGGACTTCGCCAACGGCGTGGACGTGGGCTTCGTGTCGCTGGACTCCCTCACGGACGAGGGGGAGGGGCTGGGGGGGGCCGGTGCAGGGCCCGCTGCGGGATCCGGTGCGGAGGCCGGCACAGGAGCCGGCACCAGACCCGGCGCAGCTGCCGGCGGACCCGCGTCCCCCGTCGTGATGAAGATCGACGTGGAGGGCGGGGAGACGGAGGTCTTCGCGCACGGGCAGCGGTTCCTCGCCCGCTTCGCCCCGGACATGCTCTGCGAGGTGCTCCCGGGTGCGGACGCCACGGGGCTCGAG
>NZ_JALAHB010000231.1 GCF_022712115.1 Brevibacterium sp.
CACCGCTCCCACCACCCGCGCTCAGACCACCGCGAGCGAGGCCGTCCCCAGGCCGATCACCGTGCTCGATCCCTCGTCCCTGCGCAGTTCGGCTCGCTGTCCACACCCGTTCACCTCAGCGTCCTCTCCCCGTGCCGGTCAGCCCTCACGCCGGGCGGTGGCCTGCGCGCGAAGTCCCAGGCGGACGCCGCTGCAGATCTCGCCGCACTCGCGGCGGTGCAGGCACTGACGGCGGGTGAGGGCGAGCCGTGTGAAGTCGCGGAAGAGGTGGCGGAGCGGAACGGAGGTTCAGTCACGGAGTGCATCGTCCGCGCGGATCTGCAGCGGTCCGCCCTGGAAGTGGAGGTGCCCATTGAGCTGCGGATCCCGGGGCTGGAGCGCAAGCCGGTGATGAAGGGGGAAGCCGTGGCGGGCATCGCAGGTCCCTGACCGCTGAGGACGGGCGCGCCGCACTCTCCCAGGCCGCGGCGTTGCATCGCAGTGCTGTGAGCGTGCTGAGGAACCGCGGGCCCACCCCGGCAGATGGCGCCGCAGTGCTGGGCATCTCCCGGCAGCGGGTGCAACAGTTCGAATCGGTCTGAGCAGTGCGGTCCCCTGGTCCGCTCAGTGCCTGTGCCCGGAGTGTGGTGGCGGCCGCGTTCCCCACTGCGGAGGGGCACCGGCTGCGGAGCCGCGGGAACGGCGGCACAGGAACGGAGATGCGGGACGGGAGGTATGGGAGCGGACGGCCTCGTCAGCCGAGGATCGCGGTGAGCAGGCGAGCCGCGGGGTACTTCTCCAGGGGCTCGTTGCCGTTGCCGCACTTGGGCGAATGCACGCAGGAAGGACAGCCGGTGAGGCAGCCGCATGCCTCGATGGCGTCCCGCGTGGCCGTCTGCCACTGTTCGAATGCCCGGAAGCCGCGTTCGGCGAACCCGGCACCCCCGGGCTGACCGTCGTGGACGAAGACCGAGGGCAGTCCCGTATCCGCATGCCGTGCTGTGGACACTCCGCCGATGTCCCACCGGTCACAGCCGGCGAACAGCGGGAGGAGGCCGATCGCCGCGTGTTCGGCGGCGTGCACCGCTCCGGGCAGGTCGGCGGGCGTGACATAGGCGGAGTCCACGAGCGCATCCGGTGCGGACCACCACACCGCGGTGGTGCGCAGCACCTGTTCGGGCAGATCCAGGGGATGCTCGCCCATGACGATGCCGGAGCCCAGCTGGCGCATCCGGTAGCCCGTCACCTGCGTCGTCACGTCCACCACGCCCCAGCTCACCCGGGCGCCGGAGGGCAGCGTCCGCGACTCCGTGGTCTCCACGATGCTGATCTCCGTGACGGACTGCGCCTCCGTGCTGTAGTCGACGGTTACCGGTTCCACGAGCGCCACCCGCCGGTCCGTGTCCAGCTCCAGCACCGTGAAGGTGCGGCCCTGGTGCACGTAGACGGCGCCGGGATGGCTCTGATGGTGGCTGCCGGCGTCGTCCACCGTGCCCAGCAGAGCACCTGTGGAGGACTCGACGAGCCGGACCGTGCCGCCGCCGCCGGTGCGGATGTCCGAGAGGTCCGCGGCCTTCTCGGACTTCGCCCAGAACCAGCCGCCCGGGCGCTGCCGCAGCATCCGGGCCTCCGTGAGCTGCGCGACGACGGCCTCCGTGCCCGCCGGGAAGCGGGCGAAGTCCTCCCGGGTCAGAGGCGTCTCCGCTGCGGCGGCGCAGAGATGACCGGCGAGCACGTACGGGTTGCCCGGGTCGATGACCACGGCATCGACGCTGCGGTCGAAGATCGCCTCCGGGTGATTGACCAGGTACGTGTCCAGCGGATCGTCGCGGGCGATGAGCACGGCCAGCCACTCCTGCCCGGCGCGGCCTGCGCGTCCCGCCTGCTGCCAGAGCGAGGCCAGGGTGCCGGGCCAGCCGGCGATCGCCACGACGTCCAGCCCGGAGATGTCGATGCCGAGCTCCAGGGCGTTCGTCGAGGCCACCGTGAGCAGGCGGCCGTTGCGCAGCCCCGTCTCCAGCAGCCGCCGCTCCTCCGGCAGGTAACCGCCGCGGTAGGCGGCCACGGTCCGCACCAGTGCGCCGTCCACCCGGGAGACCTGGTCCTTGACCATGGAGGCCAGGGCCTCGGCACCGCGGCGGGAGGCGATGAAGCCGATGGCGCGGCGACCGGCGCACGTGGTGTCCGTGAGGATGTCCGCGACCTCGGCGAGAGAGGACCTGCGCGCGGCCTCCTCCGGCCAGACGGACTCCGGGGGCAGCACATCGAGCTCGGCCGCCGGCACGGCGGAGCTGTCCTCCCAGGGGTCGGTGACCGCGCTGTCCGCCCACGGATCGGCGAGTCCGGCCTCGGCCCAGGGGTTCGTGCCCGTGCTCTCCGGCGCCCGTTCCGCGGACGGATCCCCGGCATCGGCCCGGTCCCGGACCATGCCGAACGGCTCCCCGCCGACTGAGCCCTCACCGAAGGGGTCCTCGTCGAGCGCGTCGCGTCCGCCGGTGGGCAGGAGCGGCGGCTCCCACAGGACGAACCGTCCTGCTGCGCGCGGCGAGGCGTCCTCCGTGACGGCGACCGCGTCCTCGCCGATCAGCCGGGAGAAGACCTCCGCCGGATCGCCTGCCGTGGCAGAGGCGCCGATCACCACGGGGTCCGCGCCGTAGCGGCGGGCCAGCCGCAGCAGCCGGCGGAGGATGAGCGCCACGTGCGAGCCGAACACGCCGCGGTACTGGTGGGCCTCGTCGACCACCACATAGTCCAGCCGCTTGAGGAGGGAGGAGAAGCGCTGGTGGGAGGGCAGGATCGACCGGTGCAGCATGTCCGGATTGGTGAGGAGGACATTGGCGTGGCGACGCGCCCAGTCGCGGTCGGCCTGGGCGGTGTCGCCGTCGTAGGCGGAGGGCCGCAGCCCTCTGAGCACCAGATGCCGGAGGGTGTCCGCCTGGTCCGCGGCGAGGGCCTTGGTGGGGGAGAGGTAGAGGGAGACGGAGCCGCGGCCGCTCGGGTGGGCAGTTCCGCGCACGGCCGCGTGGAGAACGGGCATGAGGTAGCCCAGCGATTTGCCCGAGGCGGTGCCCGTCGCCGCGATCACGTGCCTGCCTGCGTGGGCGTGCTCCGCGACGGCGGCCTGATGCGTCCAGGGCCGGGGAATGCCCGAGGTGATGAAGGCCTGGCGCACCTCTTCGTCGAGCCACGCCGGCCAGTCCGCCGTGACGCCAAGACGCGCGGGCATGGCCTCGACGTGTGTGATGCGGTCATTGCGCTCGCCGAACCGCGTGATGGTGTCGAGGAGGACCGAATCGGAGAAGTCGGGGAGACGGTCCTGGTGCATGAGGGCTAGTTTATCCGGCTGCCGCGGGCGAACCCCCTGCCGTGAGGCGCTGGGGGCCGCCAACGCATATGATGCGTAAATCGCAACAGACGGGGACGGGTGAGGATTTCGTTCCCGTCTGCCGTGCTGCGTCGCCTGTCTGCGGCGAAATCGGGACTGGTAGCGTCGATGCCAAGCTGCACTGACGATGTCCGCCCCGATGACGAGGAGACCAGCCCGATGGCGCACTTCCCCCAGCCCTCCGTCGAAGTGTCGGATTCCCGCAGTACCGGTCTGCTCCGGTGCCGTGTGCGCACGTTCAGTCGGCGCCGGCTTCTGTCGCCACCGTCAGGGCCGCGCCTGGGCGGCGGCCCTCGGTCCGATGCGGCTTCCGGTCGCAGTGTGCGTCGGTATGGCGCCGCGCTGGCTCTTGCCGGCGTGTTCGCCGCGGCCGGCTGCGCCGGGGGAGGCCCGGGAGACTCCTCTGAAGGCGCCGGCGGCGCGTCGCAGAGCGAGGAGGTGGAGCTTCCGGGCACTCCTGCAGGGGAGGCCTCGGCGGAGGTCCTCGACCTCCTCAACGGAGATGCCGAGATCGTGCCGGGGGACTTCGACGGCCGCCTCGCGCCGATCTTCCGGGAGGAGCTGCCGGAGGAGGAGCTCGCGGAGCTGCTGAATCAGCAGTTCCGGCCGGCGCAGCCGTTCACGGCCACGGACTACCAGGGAGACGAGAACCTCGCCTCCACCCGGCTGGAGACGCCGCACGCAGACACCGTCGACATGACGGTGAGCATCGATGAGGACGGACTCATCGACGGCCTGCACTTCGTCCCGGCGGGCTGAGCATGGGTGTGAGGCACAGCACGCGGTCGGCTGGCTGGGTCTTGCCGTCTTCGCCCTGGCGCAGGTCTGCATCTGGTTCGCCGGACCGGACTCGGTCGTCTCGCACGTGGGCGCCGGCGGCGAGCCCGATGCGTGGATGCCCAAGGGGCGGAGCGTCGGAGTGTCCTTCCTCATCGGTGCGATCATCGTCGCCGTCATCCTGCTCTGCCGCCTGCTGGTGCGTGTGGTTCCGGCTGGGCTCGTGAACATCCCCTCTGCCCGGGCCCATCGCTACTGGACGTCCCCGGAGCACCGCCCGGAGTTCAACGCACGGATGAATGCGTGGCTGAGCATGGTGGGAGGCGCGGTGCTCATGGGAGTGGCGTGTCTGAATCTGGAGCTGGCCTTCGCTCTGCCCGCGGGAAGGCCTCCGTTCGTCGCCGTGCACCTCGGCTGGGTGATACCCGCGGTGGTGCTCGGGTGCGCCGCATACCTCTGCCTCTGGCTGGTGAGAATCCCGGCGCGGCGTGGTGCGTGAACCGAAGCAGACGGGAACGGGTGCGGGTTTCGTTCCCGTCTGCGGATTCGCCGGAAAATCGGCCGCAAGGCGGCGAGACCGCAGACGGGAGCGGCCTCGGAAGCCGCTCCCGTCTGCTGCGGGACTCAGAACAGGGTCTCGCCCACGAAGCCTCCCTCCTCACATCCGGGCGGGATCGCGAACACCGCTGAACCCACCGGTGTCGTCCACTGGTTGAGGATGTCGAGTTCGTCCAGCCGCCGCTGCACCGGTACGAATCCGGTGTCCGGATCCCGCTGGTAGGCGGCGAACAGCAGTCCCGCGTCGTCCCCGGAGTCCTCCTCGTAGTTGTAGGAGCGCCGCAGCATGGTGGGCCGGGCGTCCCCGCCGTTGGCGCGTGCCACGTGGGAGAACTCCGGGATGACGGGAAAGCCGTTGGAACCCTCCGCCTGGAAGTCCGGCGGATCGAACTCGTCCTCCCCGGTGAGCGGTGCCCCATCCGACTGCCGCCGGCCCAGCGCGCTGTCCCGCGCAGAGCGGTCCACGCGGTCCCATTCGTCCAGGTCCATGCGGATGCGGCGCAGCACCAGGGAGGTTCCCCCGGCCATCCACCCGTCTTCCGCCCACACGGTCGAGGCGAAGTCCTCGTCGTCCGGCCGCGGATTCACGGTGCCGTCGACCTGGCCGAAGAGGTTGCGCATCGTGGTCCCCGGCTTCTCCGCCCCGCGCGACCGCCGGAAGCCCGACTGCCGCCACCGCAGCGAGGTCCACGCACGTGAGTTCTTCAGCAGCACCCGTGCGGCGTGCGCCAGTGTGACCTGATCGTCGCAGCCCACCTGCAGCAGGAGATCGCCTCCGCTCCAGCGCTCCTCCAGCCGGTCGATGCCGAACTCCGGCAGCGGCTTCAGCCATGCCGGCACGGCCGTCTCCCCCGCTGCGCGCCGCACGAACTCGGGGCCGAAGCCGAAGGTCACGGTCAGCCGGGCCGGAGAGACGGCGAGCTCCGGTTCCGTGTCCGCCAGCGCCCCTCTGCCCTGGGTGAGGCGGACCGCATCGTCGGTGAGGACCCACAGCAGCCTGCGGATCTCCTCCGTGCCGGCCTCAGGATCGAGGTCGAGTGCGAGGAAGGAGGCGAACGCCTGCGGTTCCGTGCTCACACCGGCCTGGTGCGCACCGTGGAAGGGCACCGTGTCACCGCCCACCGGGGCGTCCCGCAGCGCCTCCGCCGGGGAGAGCGCGGCCGAGGCCCCGGTTCCGCGGGTGCGTCCGTCGCCGGTGCAGCCGGTCAGGAGCAGGCCGCCCGCTCCGGCCGCGGCGCCCCCGGCCAGCACGCGCCTCCGGGAGAGGGCGCTCATGCGGACTCGTCCCCGGACCCGGATTCGTGCTCCTCGGAGGAGTCCGCGCCGTGGCCGCCGTGCTCGCCATGCTCCTCGTGGCCGCCGTCGCTGTCATGGCCGTCGTGCTCGTCTGCGGAGCTGCCGTCCTCGTCCTCCGTGGAGCCGCCGTGTTCGTCGTCCATCCCGCCGTAGTTCTCCTGCGCCCCGGCGAAGTCGCGCACGTCTGCCGTGACCTCCACGCGGGAGTCGTCGCTGAACACGAGGGTGAGCTGTGTGGTGGTGCCGTGCTCGAGGGGTTCCGCCAGATCCATGAGCATGATGTGCTGCGCGCCGGGCTCCAGCACGAGGATCTCCTGCGGCTGGATGGGGAAGCCGCCCTCCTGCTCCTCCATGGACATGCCGCCGGAGCCGTCCTCGGTGGTCGTGTGCAGCTCGACGTCCGCGGATGCCTCGGACTCGACGGCGACGAGGGTGACCTCGTCCTCGCCCTCGTTGTCGACCCTCCCGAATGCCGAGGTCATGCCCTCGTCCGCGGCCTTGACCCAGGCATCGGTGACGGTGACGGAATCGGCGGCGGAGGCCTCGGGAGTGGGAGAGTCCCCGGAGCCGCAGGCGGTGAGCAGCAGCGCGGAGGCGAGTGCGGCGGGCAGCGCCAGGGGCCGGTGACGGAGGGATCCGGGCAGGGTGAAGCGTGTGCGCATGACAGCGCCTTTCTGTACAGGGGTTCGCGAAAGGACCGCACC
>NZ_JALAHB010000232.1 GCF_022712115.1 Brevibacterium sp.
ATGCGCGCGCACTGACGACGCAGAACCGGCGGCCGGCCCGCCGGAGACGCCGGGCCGGCCTCCGTCACTCCGGCGCAACCCTTCGGCCGTTCTCCGCCTCCGTCCTCATCGCACCCGGATCACCGAGACACGCAGCACCCGCACACACCTGTTCTCAGGGACTGTTCAGGCTACAGTTGACCAGCACAGTGGGCCGCGTGGTCCTCCTCACCGATGAATGGTCGCCCTCCGGGCAGCTGAGTCTCACCGTGGAGACCTCCTGTGAACCGCTGCGCTCTCCAACCCCAATGAATCAAGGAAGCAGTTCATCATGAGTGCATCGAAAGGTGTGCGGAGAACGGCGATGACGATCTACGCGATCATCACGGCTCTGGCCGTCGTCGCGGCCATGGTCGTCTCCGTCAGGAAGGCATCCGCACCGCCGGACATCTCCGCCAACCTCACGCTCATCGCCCCTGCGAGCCCGGGCGGCGGCTGGGACGGTTTCGTCCGCGAGCAGCAGCAGGCCCTCCGCCAGGGCGGCCTCGTGGGCAACGCCCAGGTCGTCAACATCCCCGGCGCCGGCGGCACGATCGGGCTCGGCCGCTTCACCACCATGAACGGCCGCTCCGACACCCTGCTGGCCACCGGCTCCGCCATGACCGGCGGCATCCTCATCAACGACTCCCCGGTGGGCTACGACGACGTCCGGCCCATCGCGAAGATCGCGGAGGACTACGACGTGGTGATCGTCCCCGCAGACTCCCCCGTCGAGACCGCGGACGATCTCATCGCTGAGTGGAAGCAGGATCCCAAGGGAACCCCCTGGACGGGCGGATCGGCGGGGTCGCTCGACCATCTTGTCGTCGCCGAGCTCGCGTTGGCGGGCGGGATCGACCCGCAGGACATCACCTTCATCCCCAAGTCCGGCGGCGGCGAGGCCATCCAGGCCCTGCTCAACGGCACGGCGAAGTACGCCTCCACCGGCTACAACGAGGTGTCCGACCAGATCGAGGCGGGTCGCGTGAAGGCCATCGGCATCACCGGACCGGAGCGGATCGAAGGCACGGAGATCCCCACCTTCACCGAACAGGGCCTCGACGTGGAGCTCGCCAACTGGCGGGGCATGCTCGCCGCCCCCGGCATCACGGACGAGGAGTTCGAGCAGCAGCTCGCCCTCCTGGAGAAGATGCGCCAGACGCCGGAATGGCAGGACGCGCTGGAGCGCAACGCCTGGGCCGATGCCTGGGAGACCGGCGACGAGCTCGACGCCTTCATCACAGACGACGTGGAGAAGACCTCCACCCTCCTCAAGGAGCTGGGACTGTGAACACCTCATCGAATCCCACCGGCGCCTCGGGTGCGGGGAACGGCCCCGGAGCGGGCTCTGCGGGCCCCGTCATCTCCGCGCACACTCCAGACCAGGCCGCGGAGATCGCCGTCCACGGCACGGAGCAGGTCCGGGAACGCGGCTGGTGGACGGGCCGGGCAGGTCTGCTCTTCCCGCTCATCCTCGCGGCACTGGCCACCTACATGCTCGTGGGCCAGCTGACGATGAAGGTCGCCGAGGACGCGGACAAGCCCGGACCGCAGTTCATGCCGGGGCTCATCATCACCGCGCTCTACATCATCGCGGTGCTCATCGCCGTCGACATCATCCGCCGGCCGCAGCTGCCGGAGATGGCCGCCCTCACGGACCCCGAGGAGGTGGGGCGCGTCCACTCCTGGTACTCGGACTGGCCGCGTCTGGCCTGGGCCGTGGGAGGCTGCCTGGCCTTCGCCGTGCTGCTCGTCCCGGTGGGGTGGATCCTCGCCGCCGCGCTCCTGTTCTGGTGCATCGCACGGTCCATGGGCTCCACACGCGTCCTCTTCGACATCTCGCTGGCGCTGCTGTTCTCGTCCGCCGTGTATCTGATCTTCGGAGTCCTGCTGGCGGTCGATCTGCCCAGCGGACTCATCTTCGGGGGAGGCCGCTGACATGGAACCGCTCTTCTCACTCCTCGACGGGTTCGGCACCGCGCTGACCCCAATGAATCTCCTCTGGGTCATGGTCGGCTGTCTGCTGGGCACGGCCGTGGGCGTGCTGCCCGGACTGGGCTCGTCCATGGCGGTGGCGCTGCTGCTGCCCATGACCTTCGCCCTCGACCCCGCCGGGGCCTTCATCATGTTCGCCGGCGTGTACTTCGGCGGTCTCTTCGGGGACTCCACGATGGCGATCCTCATGAACACCCCCGGCCAGGGATCCGCGATCGCCTCGACGTTCGAGGGTCACAGGATGGCGAAGTCCGGGCGGGCTCCGCAGGCTCTCGCGACCGCGGCCATCGGTGCGTTCACCGGCGGCCTGATCTCCTGCGCCGTCGTCGTCTTCCTCGCACCCGCCCTCGCGGCGTTCTCCACGCTCTTCGGCCCCGCCGAGTACTTCGGCCTGGCGCTCTTCGCCTTCGTCGCCACCTCCTCGGTGGTCTCCGACTCCGTGCTCAAGGGCCTCGCGTCCCTGGTGCTCGGGCTCGCGATCGCCGTGGTGGGCATCGACTCCGTCACCGGCACCGAGCGCTTCACCTCCGGTGTGCCGGAGCTGTTCGACGGCATCTCGCTCGTCACCGTCACGGTCGCGGTCCTCGCCCTGGGCGAGGTGTTCCGGGTGGCCTCGCGGCTGCGCCGGGACCCGGGGGCGATGGTCATCCAGAGCTCCGGCCGGCCGTTCCTCTCCGGGAAGGAGTTCCGCGAGGCGCTGCCGGCGTGGCTGCGCGGCACCGGGATCGGCCTGCCCTTCGGCGTCGTGCCGGTGGGAGGCTCCGAGGTCCCCACCTTCATGGCCTACGGCCTGGAGCGCAGGCTGGACAAACGCAGCGGGCGCAACAAATTCGGCACCGGTGCCATCCGGGGCCTCGCCGCTCCCGAGGCCGCGGGCAACGCGACGACCGGCACCGCCATGGCCTCGCTGCTCGCCCTGGGCCTGCCCGTGTCCGCCACCGCGGCGATCATGCTGGCGGCGTTCCAACAGTACGGCCTGCAGCCGGGGCCGCTGCTGTTCGACCGTGCGCCGGACCTGGTGTGGGGACTGCTCGCGAGCTTCTTCATCGCGATGATCGTCCTGCTGATCCTCAACCTGCCGTTCGCACCGCTGTGGGCCAAGCTGCTGCTCATTCCCAAGCCGTACCTGTACGCGGGCATCACGGTGTTCTGCATGCTGGGCATCTACGCGACGTCCAACAGCGTGTTCGACGTGTTCATGCTGGTGGGGATCGGCCTGGTGGGCTTCGCCATGCGGCGCTTCGACATCCCGCTCGCACCGCTGATGATCGGCATGGTGCTGGGACCGCTCGCGGAGTCGAGCCTGCGCGATGCGCTGCTGAGCTCCGGCGGGAACTACGCGGTGTTCGTGTCCAGCCCCATCTCGATCGTCCTGTACCTGGTCCTGATCGCGGTGGTGGGCGCCTCGCTGTTCGGCAAGCTCGCCCAGCGCCGCCGCGAGCGCGGCAACGTCATGACGGACGTGGACGGCTGAGTCTCTCCGCACAGACAGACGGGAACGGATGCCCCATCCGTTCCCGTCTTCTGTTTCGCCGTCCTGCCGTGGTGCAGCGCGGCGAAACAGCAGATGCGAAGAAGGTCAGCGCGCCTTCACGTCTGGCGCACCATGCAGGGTCGCTTGGGGTCGAACTCCCATCCGGGGATGATCGTCCGCATCGCCACCGCGTCGTCGCGCCCGCCGAGGCCGTGCTCACGGTAGAGCTCGTGCGCTGCGGCCAGCCGCTCCTCGTCGAGCTCCACCCCCAACCCGGGACGCTGCGGCACGGCGATCTCGCCGTCCCCGATGCGCGGGGGCTCCGTCGTCAGGCCCTCGCCGTCCTGCCAGATCCAGTGGGTGTCCAGGGCGGTGATCTCCCCCGGAGCGGCGGCGCCCACCTGGGTGAACATCGCCAGGGACACGTCGAAGTGGTTGTTCGAGTGCGAGCCCCAGGTCAGGCCGAAGTCGCTGCAGAGCTGTGCGACGCGTACGGATCCGGCCATCGTCCAGAAGTGCGGGTCCGCCAGCGGGATGTCCACAGAGGCCTCGCGCACGGCATGCGCCATCTCCCGCCAGTCCGTGGCGATCATGTTCGTCGCCGTCCGCAGGCCCGTGGCGCGCCGGAACTCCGCCATGATCTCCCGGCCGGAGAAGCGTCCCTCGGCACCGCAGGGATCCTCCGCATAGGCGACCACATCCGTCATCATGCGTCCGAAGCGGATCGCGTCCTCCAGCAGCCAGCCGCCATTCGGGTCGAGGGTGATCCTGGCTTCAGGAAAGCGCTCCTTCAGCCGGGAGACGGTCTCGACTTCCTGTTCGCCAGGAAGCACCCCGCCCTTGAGCTTGAAGTCGCGGAAGCCGTACCGCTTCTGTGCGGCCTCGGCGAGCGCCACCACAGACTCCGGCGTCATGGCCTCCTCACGGCGCAGACGGGCCCAGTCATCCACCGCGTTCGGCTCACGCAGGTACGGCATCCCCGTCCGGTCGACGGGACCCACATAGAAGAGGTAGCCGAGCACCGGCACGCTCGCGCGCTGCTGCCCCTCCCCCAGGAGCTCGGCCACCGGTACGTCGAGGTGCTGCCCGTGCAGATCGAGCAGGCACGACTCCACTGCGGTCACGGCATGGATCGCGATGCGCTGGTCGAAGGTCTGCTGTCCGCGACCTCCCGTGTCGCGCACAGCGAAGGCTGTGTGGACCTCACGCAGCAGCGAGCGGAAGCGCGCCACCGGCTGCCCGAGGAGCACCTCGGCGGCATCCCTGACAGTCGCGGCGATGGCCTCCCCGCCGGGCACCTCGCCGATCCCCACGCGGCCCTCGCTGTCCGTGATCCGCGCGATGTTGCGGGTGAAGAACGGCCCGTGGGCTCCCGAGAGGTTCATGAGCATCGAGTCGTGCCCGGCGACCGGGATCACCTCGACCTTCGCGATGGTGGGGCTGTCCGCGCTCATCCTCGGGCTCCCCTCTCTGCGACGGCACCGGCCGTGCCTGCGACCGTCACCGTCCCGTCGAGGCGTCGGTTCAGACCGTATGCATTCTCGTCCCGCACCGGCGCAGGCAGCAGCGCCTCCGGCAGCGACTGGTAGCTGACGGGGCGCAGGAAGCGCTCGATCGCAAGGCTGCCCACGGAGGTGGTGGCGCTGTTCGAGGTCGCAGGGAACGGTCCGCCATGGATCACGGCATGTCCCACCTCGACCCCGGTGGGCCAGCCACCCACAAGGATGCGTCCGGCAAGACGCTCGAGCACCGGCAGGAGAGCGAGCGCGGCCGCGTGGTCCGCCTCCGCGAGGTGCAGGGTGGCCGTCAGCTGGCCCTCCATGCCTGAGGCCAGCTCCGGCAGCTGCGCCGCATCGTCGTAGCGCACGATGAGCGAGGCGGCCCCGAAGATCTCGTGGGAGAAGACCTCGTCCGCGACGAAAGCCTCGGCGGTGGTCTCGAAGACGACCGGAGCCGGGGCGTTCTCGCCGGTGCCCGCCGTCCCCTCGGCCACCTTCCGTGCCTCGGGCCGGGCGGCCAGAGCCGCGACGCCGGCCTGCCAGGCGCGGTGGATCCCCGGAGTGAGCATGGTCTGTCCGGTCGAGCCGGCGAAGGCCTGGGCGATCGCCTCGACGAGCTGGTCACCAGCCTCTCCCGCTGGCACGAGGAGCAGGCCCGGCGAGGTGCACAGCTGGCCGCTGGACCCCGTGACGGATCCCAGGAATCCCTGCGCGAGCGCCTCGACGTCGCCGGTGAGTGCGCCGGGGAGCACGAACACGGGGTTGACGGAGCTCATCTCCGCGTAGACGGGGATCGGCACCGGACGTGCGTTCGCGGCCTCGACGAGAGCGAGCCCACCGCTGCGGGAGCCGGTGAAGCCCACTGCGGTGATGCGTGGGTCCTTCACGAGTGCCTGCCCCACCTGGGCGCCGGGTCCGTAGAGCAGAGAGAACACACCCGGCGGCATGCCGGTGGCGGCAGCGGCCTCGGTCACGGCCCGGCCCACAATCTCGCTGGTGCCGGGATGGGCGTTGTGAGCCTTGACGATCACCGGGCAGCCGGCGGCGAGCGCCGAAGCGGTGTCACCACCGGCGACGGAGAAGGCGAGCGGGAAGTTGCTGGCGCCGAACACTGCGACCGGCCCCAGCGGAACCTTCCGCTGACGCAGATCGACACGTGGCGCCGGGGTGCGCTCAGGCTGGGCCGGGTCGATCCGGACGCCGTGAAAGTCCCCCTGCCGGACGACCGAGGCGAACATGCGCAGCTGCCCGGTGGTGCGCGCGGTCTCCCCCACGAGGCGGGCCGCAGGCAGGCCGGTCTCCTGCATGGCGCGGGCCACCAGAACATCGCGGGCCGCATCGATGCGATCGGCCGCGGCGTCGAGAAACGCCGCGCGGCGCTCGGGGTCGGTGTCGCGGTACTGAGCGAAGGCCTCCTCGGCGGCACGTGTTGCCTGCTCCACCTGAGCCTCACCGACGAACGAATAGGCCGGTTCCAGCTCACCGTTGTCTGACGGATTCACGGCCCGTGTGCTGCCGTTCCCGCCGGGGGAGGTCTCCCCCGCAATGATCGAATGTCCGGTGAGTGCCATTCTGCTCTTCCTTCTCCTGTGTGTCTGGTCAGCCTGCCGGATAGGTCTTGTCAGTGGAGCGCCGGTGCGATGCCTGCTCGCTCGATGAGTGCGCTGAGATCGGCGAGATCCGCCTCGGTGAGATCCTGAAGCGGCGCCCGGACGGGGCCGTTGTCGCGGCCGATCGCCTTCAGTCCGGCCTTGACGATGGATACGCCGTACCCCTTCACCCGATCACGGATGTCCAGGTAGGGGAAGACGAAGCGGTTGAGCTTCTCATTCACCGCGTCGCGGTCCTGTGCGCGGACATCCGCGTAGAACTCCAGTGCGAACTCCGGGACGAAGTTGAACATGGCGGAGGAGTAGGTGCTCAGACCCAGCTGCAGCAGCGGAAGGGCGAAAGTCTCTGCGGTGGGGAGGCCCCCCAGGTAGAAGAGACGGTCGCCGTTGAGGGCATACATCTTGGCGAGGTGCTCGATGTCGCCGTGCGCATCCTTGAACCCGATGAAGTTCGCGTGGTCCTCCGCGAGCCGGGCGACGGTCTCCGGAGCATAGTGGGCGTTGGCCCGGTTGTAGACGATGACGCCCAGGTTCGTCGCCTCGCAGATCGCGGAGACATGCCGGTACAGACCCTCCTGGTCGTTCTCGGTGAGGTACGGGGGCAGCACGAGCAGGCCCTCGGCACCTGCCTCCTGCGCGTCCTTCGCGTTCTGCACCGCCTGGCGGGTGCTGCCGCCGGCGGAACCCAGCACCGGGACCTCGGGGCGCGAGGCCGCGACCGCGGCGCCGACCACATCCTTGGCCTCGGCCGGGGTCAGGCTGAAGCCCTCGCCCGTGCCGCCTGCGGCGAAGAGGCCTGCGACGCCATAGCTCGACTGCCACGCGACGTGTTCGGAGACCTTGGCGAGATCGACCTCGCCCGCGGCGTCGAAGGCGGTGACGGGGAAGGACAGGAGGCCGTCCTTGAGGTGGGCGGCGAGGTCTTCGGGGGCGAACTGGCTCATGGCTCTCCTAGGTGTACGGGACCGTTGTCATCCCGAGCGTAGGATCGCGCTCTCATGCACGTCCAAGCCCGTTATCGAATCAGATGATGCCCTGAATGCATGGGATTCAAGGGCTTCTTCAGTTGTGTGACTTATTGAAAAGTTGTCATACTCATCGAGCGCCCAGCCTGCACCCCCAGCATCTGGGTTCGCCATCAGACTGCACAGCACGCACCCACCCGCCTCCAGAACCGAAAGAGGACAATGCCGTACTCACCGGACGCCATCGCGTCGATCACCCTCTCCTCCGTCACCCTGCCGCTGGCGCGCCCCATCTCCGACGCCAAGGTCTTCACGGGCAGGCAGAAGCCCATGACCGAGGTCGTCTTCCTGTTCGCGGAGATCCGCACCGAACAGGGCCACGAGGGCGTGGGCTTCAGCTACTCGAAGCGAGCGGGCGGCCCCGCCCAGTACGCCCACGCGAAGGAGGTCGCAGGCGCCGCGATCGGCGAGGACCCCAATGACATCGAGAAGCTGTACACGAAGCTGCTGTGGGCCGGCGCCTCGGTGGGGCGCTCGGGTGTCGCCACGCAGGCACTGGCGGCGATCGACATCACCCTCTACGACCTCAAAGCCAAGCGCGCGGGTCTCCCGCTGGCCAAGCTGCTGGGTTCGCACAGGGACTCGGTACGCACCTACAACACCTCCGGCGGCTTCCTCTCCGCCTCCCTGGATGAGGTGAAGGAGGCGGCCTCGCGATCCGTCGAAGCCGGGATCGGCGGCATCAAGATCAAAGTGGGTCTGCCGGACACTGCCGAGGACGTGCGCCGCGTGAGCGTGGTGCGCGAGCACATAGGCGAGGTGCCGCTCATGGTCGATGCCAACCAGCAGTGGGACCGCACCACGGCTCTGCGCATGGGCCGCCGTTTCGAGGACCTCGACCTCGTGTGGATCGAGGAGCCTCTGGACGCCTATGACGCGGCGGGGCATGCACAGCTGGCTCGCGCCCTCGACACACCCATCGCGACAGGTGAGATGCTGGCGTCCGTGGCCGAGCACCGCGAGCTCATCCGCCACGGCGCCTGCGACATCATCCAGCCCGATGCGCCGCGGGTGGGAGGCATCACCCAGTTCCTGCGGCTGGCCCGGCTGGCGGACGAGGCGGGCCTCGACCTTGCACCGCACTTCGCGATGGAGATCCACCTGCACCTGGCCGCCTGCTACCCGCGGGAGCCGTGGGTGGAGCACTTCGACTGGCTCGACCCGCTGTTCGAGGAGCGTCTGGAGACGCGCGACGGCCGTATGATCGTTCCCGACCGGCCCGGGCTGGGCTTCACGGTCAGCGAGCAGGCGCGCGCCTGGACGACGGATTCTGTGACGATCACCGAGGCCTGAGCCTCCTGCCTCGGACTAGCCCGAGCGCCGCCGGGCGCACCATCATCATGGAGGGAACCGCATGTCCACGACCCTGGCCTCGGCGGTCGCCGCTGCGCTGCGCGAACGGATCGTGGCAGGCGCGCTCACTCCCGGTGAGCGCCTGCCCAGCGAGAACGATCTCGCCAGGGAGCATGCGGTCAGCCGCACCGTCGTCCGCGAGGCCATCGGCAACCTGCGGGCAGAGGGACTGGTGCGCTCGGCCCGCGGCAGCGGCACCTATGTCCTCGCGGTGCCGCACACCACGACATACGGTCCCGGACTGCAGGGAGGCCGGCGCGCCGCGGATGCCAGAACGGGCACCGGAGCGGGCGCCGAGGCGTATCCGAGCAGCGCGCCCGAGGCCGGACCACGGTCGGACGCCGCGGCCGGCACCGGCATCCCTCCGAGCGCGGCGGCCGCAGCGCAGCATGCCAGGCCGGACCCCGCAGCACTCCTCGAGTTCCGCCTGGCGCTCGAACCGCATGCGGCCGCGCTCGCCGCAGAGCGCCGCACCACGGCCGACCTGATCGCGCTGGAAGAGGCCGCGGCCGCGATCGAGGCAGCCGGGGCACACGCCTCAGACAGCCTCGAGGCCGACTACCACCTGCATCGCACGCTCGCACAGGCCTCGGGCAATCCATACATCGCGGGCGCGCTCATGGGCGCGGGTCCGGCAATGATCGGCATGCCCGCTTCCCGCATCGTCGGCGACGGCGAGCACGCGCGTACGGTGCGGGACGAGCACCGCATGATCGTGGAGGCAGTCAGGGATCGCGATGCGCGCAGCGCCGCCGCGGCAATGAGCTGGCACCTCACCCGCTCCCTGCGGGAACTGAGGTAGGGGCCGCACACAGGCTCGAACCGCCCTTCTTCAACAGCCGGCCCCATCGATGCACGGAGGGCATTTGCCTATACGCAAAGGGGCTTGGACCTGCATGACAGAAGATCGTAACGTCGCAGCGAAGCGATGTGCCCACGCACACAGCCGGAAGAACGCCGAAGCAAAGGAATGCGCAATGACGCGAACCCCCGCCGCCGCCATCACCGAAATCCGCGTCACACCCGTCGCCTTCGCGGACCCGCCCCTCCTCAACGCAGTGGGAGCACACGAGCCCCTGGCGCTGAGGTCCATCGTGGAGCTGGTCACCGACAGCGGCGACTACGGTCTCGGCGAATCGTATGGAGACGCAGTCCACGTCCAGCGGCTGCGCACCGTGGGCAGCGCCCTCATCGGCCTCGACGCCCTCGACACCGCACAGCTGAGGCATGCGACCGCGGAAGCGCTCACCCGCGACACCCTCAGCGGGGGGCACGGAACCAGCGGAATGGTCACCGGCACCACCACCCTCGACCGGGTGTTCGCACCGCTGGAGATGGCCTCGCTCGATGTTCAGGGAAAGCTGCTGGGCGTGCCGGTGACGACGCTGCTGGGCGGACGCTGCCGCGAGTCCGTCCCATTCAGCGGCTACCTGTTCTTCAAGTGGGCAGGCCACCCCAGGGCGGGGCAGACTCCGGCGACAGCGAGCGACGACGGATTCGGCACCGCGCTCGATCCCGCCGGGATCGTCGCTCAGGCCGAGCGGATGGCAGCGGAGTACGGCTTCACCGCCCTCAAGCTCAAAGGCGGCGTCTTCGACCCGGAGCAGGAGGCCACTGCAGTGGAGGCTCTCGCCGCGCGCTTTCCCGGCATGCCTTTGCGACTGGACCCCAATGCCGCGTGGAGCGTGGAGACCTCGGTGCGGATCGGCAACCGCCTCAACGGCGCCCTGGAGTATCTGGAGGACCCGACCGCCGGCTTCGGGGGCATGGCTGAAGTGCGGAAACGCGTGGACATGCCCCTGGCGACGAACATGTGCGTGGTCGCCTTCGACCACATACCTCGGGCCGTCGCCGCAGGCAGCATCGACATCGTGCTCAGCGACCCCCATTTCTGGGGCGGGCTGCGGCGCTCCCAAGAGCTCGTCGGCATCGCCGAGACGTTCGGGCTGGGCCTGTCGATGCATTCGAACTCCCATCTGGGGGTGAGCCTGGCCGCCATGCTCCACTTCGCCGCTTCCGCCAGGAGCATCGACTACGCCTGCGACACCCACTGGCCGTGGAAGAACCCCGAGGACGATGTCGTGGAGGGCTCTCCGTTCACCTTCGAGGGCGGCAGCCTGACCGTCCCCGCCTCCCCCGGCCTGGGCATTGCGCTGGACCGCGACAGGCTTGAACGCCTCCACCGCGCCTACACCGATTCCGGACTCACGGCACGCGACGACACAACCTACATGCGTCGGTTCCACCCTGCGTTCGACCCGACGATCCCACGTTTCTGAGCGCCGTTCAGAGCACATATGCCGTGTCCGTCTCACCGAGATAATGCCCTAAGAGCATAGATCCATATAGATGTGGGCTTGGACAAGCATTTCAGAGTCTTTCTAAGCTCGGCTCTCAGCACCCTCGTGACACCCCTCACACCACCTCATCCGAATGCTCTGCAAGGAGGCACCATGCGCCACACCACCCGATCCCTCGGCATCCTCTCGGCTGCCGCAGCTCTCACCCTCGCCCTGTCAGCCTGCGGCAATGTGACGACAGGGGGGAACGGCGACGAGTATCCCTCGAAGAGCATCACTCTCACCGTCGGCGGGGCAGCGGGAGGCAGCACCGACCTCATCGCCCGCGCAGTCGCCGATGGCTCCCAGGAGGCCCTGGGCACCCCCATGACGGTGGAGAACAAGCCCGGTGCGAACGGTGCCGTCGCCACCAAGGAGGTCATCGGCATGGAGCCCGACGGCCACAACCTCGTCATGCTCAACGCCTCACTCATCACCATCACCTCCCTCGTCGGCACAGAGGAGGAAGCGGTCTCGCTCGACGACCTCGAGATCGTCACCGGCCTCTCGCAGGACGACTACATCATGGTCGCGAACGCTGACAGCGACATCGATGCCCTCGCGGACCTCACCAGCACCGAGGACGCGATCACCTACGGCACTGCCGGTGTGGGCACCGGCAGCCAGCTCGCACAGCTCCTGCTGATGAACGAGGCGGGGATCGAGGGCAACGAGGTGCCGTTCGACAGCGGGGCGCCCGCGCTCACCGCAGTGATGGGCGGTCAGGTCGAGGTTGCCACGATCCAGCTGGGTGAGGCCATGCCACAAATCGAGGCCGGCACCATCAAGCCGGTCGTGACCTTCGCCGAGGAACGGGTCGACTATCTGCCCGATGTCCCCACCGCGGTGGAGGAGGGCTACGACGTGCCCGTCTCCCAGTACCGCGCACTCGCGCTGCCCGCGGGCGCCGATGAGGAGGTGCTGAGCACGCTCCGCGCGGGAGTCGCCGAGATCACCCAGACGGAGGCGTACCAGCAGTTCAACGAGGACAACTTCCTCACCCCCGCGGAGATCTCCGGCGACGAGGTGCGCGAGCAGTGGACCGACCTGGCAGACCGCTATGCCGCACTGGTCGAGGAGAACGACATCGACCTCGGCGGCAGCCAGAGCTGACCACTGGAACGTTCGAGGAGGAGAACGCCGTGGATGAGAAGCAGACCAGTGCTCACGCTGGTGTACGCGAGAGCGAGCATGAAAGCGCCGCTGAGATCTCAGCTGAGATGAGCGCGGACGCGAGGGCGCGGGGAAGCTCTGCCGAGGAGACGCCGGCAGGAGCCCTGGCAAACCTGGTGAGCGGGATCGTGGCCACGCTCATGGGCACGGGCTCCCTCGCGGTGGCCCTGAACCTCGGCTTCGGCACTCTCACCGCTCCCCGGGCAGGCACCTGGCCGGCGATCCTCTCCGTGCTGCTGATCGTCCTCGGTCTCGCACTCATGTCCCTGGCGAAGACCTTCACGGACGCGGAGAGGATCACCCGCCGGGCGATGTCGGTGGGCGTAGGCGCGCTCAGCATCGTCATCGCGGTGCAGCTGATGCCCGTCATCGGATTCGAGATCCCCGGCTTCCTCCTCATGGTGTTCTGGATGAAGGTGCTGGGAGGCGAGAAGCTGCTGAAGTCGGCACTCATCTCCGCACTCGCCGTCCTCGCGCTCTACCTGATCTTCGTCACGGGTCTGAGCATCTCGATCCCACACCTGTTCTGATCGCCCCCGCTGCCCGGCGTCCCTGAGAAAGGCACTGACCCCATGGACTTCGCACCTGTCATCGAGGGCTTCTCGGTCGTCCTCGAACCGATGAACCTCCTCTTCTGCCTGGTCGGCGTGCTGGTCGGGATGGTCATCGGCGTACTGCCCGGCCTCGGCCAGGCAGCGACCATCGCGATTCTGCTGCCGCTGACGTACGGCATGGAGCCCGTCTCCGCGATCATCATGCTCGCGGGCATCTTCTACGGAGGCATCTACGGCGGCACCGTCACCGCGGTGCTGCTCAACATCCCCGGTGAGACGAGCTCCGCGATCACCGCGATCGAGGGCTACCCGATGGGGAAGAAGGGGCAGGCGGGCAAGGCACTCGGCATCGGTGCCATCGCCTCGTTCATCGGCGGCACGATCTCGATCGTCGCGCTGACCTTCGTCGCACCCATCGTCTCAGGCTGGGCGCTGCGGTTCGGCCCGCCCGAGTACGCCGCGCTCACCCTGCTCGGCATCCTCCTGGTCGCCACCATCTCGAACGGCTCGCGGGTGAAGGCCTTCATCGCCGCCACCTTCGGCCTGCTGCTCGCAGTCATCGGCCGGGACGGCTTCACCGGGGAGATGCGTTACACGGCAGGCAGCCTCGAACTCGCTGACGGCCTCCAGTTCGTCCCGATAGCCATGGGCGTCTTCGGCCTCACCGAGATCCTCTACGCGCTGGAACGACGTCATCTACCGCAGCCGCTGCGAGTCAAGGTGGACAAGGTGCTTCCCACCAAGGCGGATCTCAAGCAGTCTGCCGGCCCCATCGCCCGCGGGGGCCTCATCGGATTCTTCCTCGGGCTCCTCCCCGGCGGAGGAGCCACCGTCTCCGCAATGGTCTCCTACGGCACGGAGAAGCGGTTGGCGAAGGATCCGAGCCGCTTCGGCAAGGGAGCCATCGAGGGCGTGGCCGGGCCGGAGACCGGGAACAATGCCGCCGCCACCTCCTCCTTCATCCCGCTGCTCACCCTGGGCATACCCGCCAATGCGACGATGGCTGTGATGTTCGGTGCGCTCATGCTGCAAGGGATCACCCCCGGGCCACAGCTCGTCAGTGAGGACCCCGGTCTGTTCTGGGGCGTCATCAACTCGATGTATCTGGGCAACATCATCCTCATCGTGCTGTCGATCCCGCTCATCGGTCTGTTCGTGAAGATCCTCGACGTCCCTTCCACCATCCTGGCACCGATCACCCTCATGATCGTCTGCATTGGGGCATACACCATCAACAACCGCTTCTTCGAGGTGCTCGTCGTCGTGGCGTTCGGTGTGATCGGGTACCTCATGAAGAAGATGGGTTTCGATCCAGCACCTCTCGTCCTCGCGTTCGTCCTCGGCTCCTTGCTGGAGGACAACTTCCGCCGCTCGCTCATGATGTTCCAGGGCGATGTCACGCAGGTGACGAACCATCCGATCGCAGTGACGATCCTCGTGCTCTTCGTACTCGTGCTCCTCGTTCCACTGGTGCTCAAGCTGGTGCTCGGAAAGAAGGGGCCCGCGCGCTCGGTCGTCTCCGCGGATGAGGAACCGGCAAGCGGCCGCCGGTGAGGCAGGCCTGCGACAGAGCAGACAGCGCCTCCGCTGGAGATGACAGTGTTCTGATACTTTGATGCACTTGAGAGCATTGGAGCTGCCATGTACACCCTGGACCAGGTGCGCTGCTTCGTCGCGGTCGCGGAGCATCTTCACTTCGGACGCGCCGCATTCGAGCTGAATATGACGCAACCCCCACTGAGCCGCCAGATCCAGAAGCTCGAGCGCCACGTCGGTGCCGAGCTTCTGGATCGCCGAGGACGCAACGTCGAACTCACGGCTGCCGGACGGCTCTTCCTCACCGAGTCCCGCAAGCTGCTGGGCCTGGCCGAGCGGGCACCGGAGGGCGCCCGCCGGGTGGCCTCCGGGAGAAAGGGCCTGGTCCGGATGGGGTTCACCGCCGCGGCGGGCTTCGGACCTCTCAGCGGCCTACTCAGCACCGTGAAGGCTGAGCTGCCGGACCTGGACATCGACCTCGTGGAGATGGTGACTGCGGAACAGCTCCAGGCTCTCGACGAAGAGCGCATCGACCTGGCGCTCGGGCGTCTGCACACTCCGCTGCCGCATCTGGAGTCACGACTGCTCCTCAAGGAGAGGCTGTTGCTCGCGGTTCCAGCCGACTCAGACCTGGCGCAGCTTGACCGCGAACTCACGAAGTCGGACATCCGCGGACAGTCGGTCATCATGCATTCAGCCACCAAGGCGCGATACTTCTACGACATCATCGTGGGGAACTTCGAGATTGAACCGAGCCGAGTCAAGTACTCTCTCGGACAGATCATGACCATGGTGAGTCTCGTCGCCGGGGGTCACGGTGTCGCTTTCGTCCCGGAATCAGCCGAAGCCGGCAGAGTCCCCGGCGTCGAGTACCTTCGCTTCTCCGACTTCGACGCGGATGTCGTTCACCTCCATGCGCTGTGGCGCCCCGACAGCAGCAATCCCGCACTGGCGGCATTCGTCTCTGCCTTGTCCTGAGCAGGAGTGAAAGTGCCCTTCGCTGTGCCAGCCGACACAGAACAGACCCGAGCCGGCGCGTTCTTCGTTCCCGTCTGCGGATCCGCCCGGTTCTGATCACCGAGGCGGGCGAATCCGCAGACGGGAAGCATCGGCCACACCGCTCCGGTCTGTTCAGAGACGTAGCGACCCCACCGCCCGGCGCTTTCCGCTGTTTGTATACGATCACGGCATGACCAAAGCCACTCTCCACCTCATCCTCATGCTCACCCTCACGTTCTCCACCGGCATCGTGGACGCCGTGGGCTACCTGGGCTACGACAAGGTCTTCACCGGCAACATGACCGGCAACGTCGTGATCCTCGGCATGGGCCTGGCCGGGGCGGAGGGGATCCCGGTGCTCCGTCCCCTCCTCGCCTTCGCCGGCTTCATGCTGGGCGCTGTGCTCGCCGGCCGCATTCTCAAGCCCACGGGCAAGGGCGAGTGGACCGGGCGCACCACCACCGTCATGGGGATCGTCGCCGGGGGCTGCTTCGGGCTCGCCGGCCTCGTCATGGCCGTGGATCCGTCGCAGAACCACACGGCGGGCACCGTCACCACCTCAGTCCTCGCCCTCGTCATGGGCATGCAGGCAGCAGCCGCACGCAAGGTGGGAGTCGCAGATGTCACGACGGTCGTCGTCACCTCCACGATGGTGGGGCTGGCCAGCGAATCCCGTCTGGCCGGAGGGTCCGGCGACAAATGGCCCCGCCGCATCCTCGCCATCGCCTGCATCCTGCTGGGCGCTCTCGTGGGCGCGCTCACCCTCATGGTGAACCTGTGGCTGGGCGTCCTCCTCACCGCGATCATCATCGGTGCTGTCGCCGTCCTGGGCCACTGCACACGCCACAGGGTGTGAGGCCCTCTTCCGGGCGATCAGCAGCCCTGCCCCCGGCAGAGCCGGCACCAGCACCCCGGCCCCCGGCGGAGCCGGCACCGCAGGGAGCTAGCGAACCTTCGCAGCCCGCAGTCCGGCACGCGAACGCTCCAGGTGCGCGGCCATGAGCGCCGGTGCGTCCTCGGCCCGGCCGTCGAGCACCGCGGCGAGGATGGCCCGGTGCTCGTCCCACGCCCCGCCTCCGCGATGCGTGCCCGCGACGGAGAACAGCCTCTCGATCCGGCCGGAGACCTGCCGCAGGATGCCGAGCAGGGAGGTCGCGCCGCTCATCTCCGCGAGCAGCAGGTGGAACCGGTGGTTGCAGGAGGGCAGCCGAGCCGCCTCGCCGGCGGCCAGAGCGGCGTCGCCCTCCTCCAGCACCGCCGTCGCGGCACGCCGCAGGGCCCACCACCCCTCACCGGGCACGTCGAGGTCCAGCTGCTCCTGCGCACGCAGCGCCGCGCGGCGCACCACCTCCGTCTCGAGCGTATGGCGGAGGTCGAAGAGCACTTCGAGGTCCTCCTCGTGCGGTGCCACCACGGTGGCCCCCGCATAGGAGCGGACCTCCACGAGTCCCTCCGCCTCCAGCGCGCGGAGGCATTCGCGCACCGGCACGCGTGAGACGGCATAGCGTTCGGAGAGCAGCTTCTCCGTCAGCCGCGTGCCCGCGGCGATGCGGCCGAAGATGATGTCCGCCCGCACCTGCTCGGTGACGCGGACGGCGGCTGGACTAGACACGCGTGAGCTGCTCCCCCGGGACGGCGTCGATCAGGCTCCGAGTGTACTCATGCTGCGGCGACTCGATGACGCTGCGCACGCTGCCGGCCTCCACGATCCGGCCGGCCCGCATGACGACCACGTCGTCCGCGAAGTCCGCCACCACCGCGAGGTCGTGGGTGATGAACAGGCAGGACACGCCCAGCTCGCGCTGCAGCGAACGGAGCAGCTCGAGGATCTGGTCCTGCACCAGCACGTCGAGCGCGGAGACCGCCTCGTCGCACACCAGCAGCGGCGGCCTCGCCGCGATGGCCCGGGCGATGGCGACGCGCTGCCGCTGCCCGCCGGACAGTTCGCCGGGACGGGCCTGCGCCGCGGACTGCGGCAGCGCCACCTGGTCGAGCAGCTCGCGCACGCGCGCCCTGCGCTCCGCCCGGGTGCCCATCCGGAACACAGCGAGGGGCTCCGCGATGATCCTCTCCACGGACATCGTGGGATCCAGCGAGGAGTATGGGTCCTGGAACACCGGCTGGGTGAAGCGCCGCAGCCGTGCCCGGTCCGCCTTCGTCCCGCCCGCCACGGCGGTGCCGTCGAGCACCACCTCGCCCGAGGTCGCAGCCTCCAGCCCCAGCACGATCTTGGCGGTCGTCGACTTGCCGGAGCCGGATTCGCCGATGATCGCGGTCGTCTTCCCCCGCTCCGCCTGGAAGCTCACGCCGTCGAGCGCACGCAGCTCCTCCCGGCGACCGCGCAGGCGGTAGACCTTGGTGAGGTCCCGGACGTCGAGCACGAGGTCCCGGCCGTCGCCGGCCGCCGAGCCGTCCGCCGCTGAACCTCCCGCAGCCGAGGCCGCCCCGGCCGCTGCGCGCGCTCCGCCTCCTGCCCCGGCCTCGGGCACATCCTCCTCCGGCGGCACCGCCAGCTTGGGCGAGGCCGCGATGAGCCGTTCCGTGTAGGCGTCCTGCGGGTGGAAGAGCACCTGCGCGGGTGCTCCGGCCTCCACCACCTCCCCGTCGTGCATGACGAGGATCTGGTCCGTGCGGTCCGAGGCCACACCGAGGTCGTGGGTGATGAACAGCAGGGACACCCCGCGGTCGTCCACGAGGCGCTGCAGGTGGTCGAGGATCTGCTTCTGCACCGTGACGTCGAGCGCGGAGGTGGGCTCGTCCGCGATGATGAGGTCCGGGTCGCCGGCCAGGGCGATCGCGATGAGCACGCGCTGGCGCATGCCGCCGGAGAACTCGTGCGGGAACTGCTTGCGGCGGCGCTCCGCCTCCGGGATGCCAGCCTCCTCCATGAGGCGCACCACCTGCGCCTCGACCTCCGCGCGCCCGTGCGTGCCGTAGGTCCGCAACGCGTCCGCGATCTGATCGCCCACGCGCATGGAGGGGTTGAGGTTGGTCATGGGGTCCTGTGGCACGAGCGCGATCGAGCGCCCGCGCAGGGCCCGCATCCGGGCCTCCGGCGCGCCGGCGATCTCCTCTCCGCGATAGCGGATGGACCCTCCGGTCACCCGGCCGGCCCCGGACAGCAGACCGAGCACCGCACCCACCGTGGTGGACTTGCCGGAGCCGGACTGGCCGACGATGCCGATCCGCTCCCCCTCCCCGAGGGTGAAGGAGACGCGGCGGAGCACCTCCGTGGCGCCGTAGGCCACCGTGAGCTCGGAGACCTCGAGCACCGGGGTGCCGTCTGTGCCTGCAGCCGCGGCGGAAGTCGCCTCATCCATCACGCTCACCTTCCTGCCGAGTAGCCCTGCGCGCCGCGCGGGTTCGAAGCGGCCTGCAGCAGCCCGGTCTCCGGGTCACGGGTGACGCAGGAGAGCCGCCCCAGCGCCCAGTCACCGGCACGGGTGACCCGGTGGCCGCGCGCCTCGAGGCCTGCGATGACGTCCTCGCCCAGCCGGTCCTCGACGAGGGCACCGGCGGGTTCGAACGTGCGGGGCCAGAACGACCCCACGAGCGAGGTGGTGTGCATCGCGGGAGCGTCGATCGCCTGCTGCGGCGTGTAGCCGCCCACCAGGAGCCGGAGCACGAGGAGGAGCTGCCACTGGTCCTGCTGGTCGCCGCCCGGCGTGCCGAGCGCGATGACCGGCTGTCCGTCGCGGAGGACCAGCGTGGGCGAGAGCGTGGTGCGGGGACGCGCACCCGGCGTGAGAGCGGCGTTCCGTCCCTCGTCCAGCCACATCATCTGCAGGCGGGTGCCCAGGCAGAAGCCCAGACCGGGGATGGTGGGCGAGGACTGCAGCCAGCCGCCGGACGGCATCGCGGAGATCATGTTGCCCCACCGGTCCACGACGTCGATGTGGCAGGTGTCGCCGCGGACCGCACCGGTCTCGTCCGCACCGGGCTCGGCCGGATCCGCGGCCGTGAAGGGAGCGGCCGCGCCGGCCTCGGGCGCGGGCTCCTCCGCCGGACGTCCCGCGCCGGCACCCGGGACGGTGGGCTCGCCCACCCCGAAGCTGGAGAGGTCCGCGGACTGGGTGGCGGCGAACTCCGCCGCGGTGACGAGACGGGGCAGGTCCCCGGAGCTGCCGCCCACGGTGCCGGGGCGGGACTCCGCCGAGGCCCGCTCGCCGATGAGCGCGCGCCTGCTCGCGATGTACTCCTCGGAGAGCATCTCGTCCAGGTCGAGGTCGTTGTCGCCGAAGTGCGCGTCCCGGTCCGCGAGTGCGAGCTTGAGCGCCTCGAGGACGGTGTGGGCGCCCAGCTCCGTGGACGGGTCGAGCCTCTCGTCGTCGAAGCCGTCGAGGATGCGCAGCGCCTCGAGCAGGACGGGGCCCTGGCTCCAGTGCGGTACCTTGGCGATGGTGTGCCCGCGGAACTCGATCGTCGCTGCCTCCTCGAACCGCGCGGACGACTGCGCGAAGTCCTGCTCGGTGATGACCGCGGCGTAGTCACCGCCGTCCGAGTGGCGGTGCGGGCGGGAGAGGAACTCGCTCGCGAGCTTCGCCACGCGTCCCGTCGCCCATTCGCGGCGGGCGGCAGCGATCCGGTCCTCGCGCGTGCTCGCGTTCTCCCCGGCGGCGATGAGCTCGCGGAGCACCTGCGCGTACTCGGGGTTGCGGAACAGCTCACCGGGCTGGGGGATGCGGCCGTCAGGGATCCACTGCGCGGCGCTGCTGGGCCAGTGCTGCTCGAAGAGCTCGCGCACGGACTCGATCTGCTTGGTCACGCGCGCAAGGATGGGGAAGCCGTCCTCGGCATAGCCGATCGCGCAGTCGAGCACATCCGCAAGCTCCCAGGTGCCATGCTCCTGGAGGAGCAGGAGCCAGGCATCGACCGCGGCGGGCACGGCGGCGGCCAGACCGCCCGCGCCGGGCACGAGGTCGAGGCCCAGCGAACGGTAGTGCTCCACCGTCGCGCCCGCCGGGGCTGCTCCCTGGCCCATCATCACCACGGGAGTGCCCGGGGCCTCGGCGGTGGCGAACAGGCCGGTCATGTCCCCGCCCGGCCCGTTGAGGTGAGGTTCGACCACGTGCAGGACGAAGGCCCCGGCCGTCGCCGCGTCGAAGGCGTTGCCCCCGCGCTCCAGCACGGACTGCGAGGCCGCGGTGGCGAGCCAGTGGGTGGAGGAGGACATGCCGAACGTGCCCTGCAGGGTGGGCCGCGTGGTGTGCTCGCTGGGGGTGACGAAAGCGCTCATCGGTCGTTCTCCTTCGCTGCCGCGCCCGTCTCCGCGAGCGCGTCTCCGTTCTGGTCTCGTTCCATCATGGTGCCGCGTGCGCGCTCCTGTCGCCTCTTCGCCCGCAGCGCCCGGCGCTCACGCCGCGAGGTCCGCGCGAGCGCGGAGCCCGGGTCCAGCGCATCCCGCAGCGCATCGCCGAACAGGTTGAACGCGAGGCAGATGACGAGGATCGCCAGGCCGGGGAATACCGCGGCGGCCGGCGCTCGGTAGATGTACTGCTGTGCGTCGGAGAGCATGATGCCGAGGCTGGGGCTGGGCGGCTGGATGCCCAGGCCCAGGAACGACAGCATGGACTCGCCGATCACGGCGGTGGGCATGATGACGGTGGCCTGCACGATGATCGCGCTCACCGCGTTGGGCAGGATGTGGACGAACAGGATCCGCCAGGCGGAGGCGTCCATGGCGTGCGCGGCGCGGATGAAGTCCCGGTCCTTCAGCCGCAGCGTCTCGCCGCGCACCACCCGGATCATGGTGGGGATCTGCGCGATCCCCAGGGCCGCCGCCGCACTCGTGAGGCTGGCTCCCGCGATCGCCACGAAGCCCACCGCGAGGATGAGGAACGGGAACGCCAGCGCCACGTCCGTGAGCCGGGAGATGACCCGGTCGCAGGCCTTCCAGTAGCCGGCGAGCAGGCCGAGCGGCACACCCACCACCACGGCGAGGGCGACGGCCAGCAGACCCACCTGCATGGAGGCCCGCACGCCGAAGAGCAGGCGGGAGAGGGAGTCGCGCCCGAGGTCGTCCGTGCCGAGCACGTGGCCCACCGTGCCGGGGACCTGGTACGGGTGGGCGAAGTCCGTCTGCGAGAAGCCGTAGGGGGCGAGCCAGGGTGCGAACACCGCGGCACCCACGGAGAGGACGACGAGCACGGAGCCCAGCAGTCCCAGAGGCGTGCGGACGAGGGTGGCGAGTGCGCCTCGGCGGCGGTGTGCGGCGGGAGCGGCACCCGGCGAGCCCGCAGCGGGCGGGGAGCCGGCCTCGGTCCCGGCCCGGGATCCCGCGGCTGTGTCTGCGGAGGGGTGTGGAGCGGTCATGCGTGCGCAGCTCCTGTTCGGATGGTGGGGTTGATGACGGAGTAGAGCAGGTCCACCGCCAGGTTGATGACGATGTAGGCCGCGGTGATGACGAGGACCACGGCCTGGATGACCGGGTAGTCGCGGGCGAACACCGCGTCCAGGGTGAGCTTGCCCAGTCCCGGCAGCGCGAAGATGCGCTCCGTGACGACGGCGCCGGAGATCAGTCCGCCCAGCTGCAGGCCGATGATCGTCACGAGCACGATGAGCGAGTTCCGCAGTCCGTAGCGGAACAGGATGCGCGGACGGGAGAGCCCCTTGGCGCGGGCCGTGCGCACGTAGTCCGTGCCCATCGTCTCGATCATGGAGGCCCGCGTCTGCCGTGTGATGACCGCGGCGAGGCTGGTTCCCAGGATGACGGCCGGGAGGGTGAGGTAGTAGATGCCGCGGAGCGGGTCGGACAGGACGTCCACGTAGCCCGAGGCCGGGAACCATCCCAGCGTCACCGCCAGCAGGAGGATCGCGAGGAGGCCCAGCCAGAAGTTGGGCACGGACAGCCCTATGAGGGCCGCGAAGTTGGCGAGGGCCTCAGGCAGGCGGCCGCGGAAGCGCTCGGCCAGCATCCCCAGCAGGACGCCCGCGACCACGGCGACGAGGATCGCGTAGGCGGCGAGCCACAGCGTGACCGGCAGCGTCGTCGCGATCATCTCCGTGACGGACTGGCCGGTGCGGGTGGATTCGCCGAGGTTCCCGGTGACGATGCTGCCGAGGAACTTGGCGAACTGGACGACCACCGGCGCGTCCAGGCCCAGGTCGGCGCGGATCTGGGCGACGCGCTCCGGGGTGGCCTCCTCCCCGGCCATCGCGAGCGCCGGATCACCGGGCAGCGCGCGGACGCCGAAGAAGATGACGATCGCGGCGAGGACGAAGGTGAGAAGCGATTCGCCCACCTTGACGGCTGTGAAGCGGAGCATCAGCTCTCCTCCTCGAGGAATCCGGCACGGGACAGGTGGACGACGCCGTCGGAGTAGACCTGCACTCCCGCGATGTCGTCCGTGTAGGCGGTGAGGTTGCGCTGACGGTAGAGGTAGATGACGGAGTCGATCTCCTGCAGCCGGTCCACGACCTCGCCGTAGGCGTCCGCGCGCTCCTCCACGTCCGTGAGCTCCGCTGCGCGGTCGAGGCGCCTGTTGAGCTCCGCGTCGTCCACGCCGGTGTAGTTGTTGCCGCCGCCCGTGTAGTGGAAGTTGTAGAGGTTGCCGTGGGGGTCCACGCGCCCGGACCAGCCCAGCTGGACGGCCTCGAAGTCGCCGCGGTCCTGCACGTCCAGGAGGGCCGTGTACTCGACCGGACGGATGCTGAGGTCGAACCCGCCCTCGGCCAGCTGCGCCTGGAGCGCCTGGGCGAACCGCAGCGAGTCCTGCGAGTTCGTCACCTGGACGTCGATGGGGTACGGAACGGGAGCGCCGGCCTCCTCGAGGAGCTGCTTGGCACCGGCCGGGTCGTACTCCGGGCAGGTCCGGCTGGCCTCCGAGGCGAACGGCGAGGAGTCCGGGATGCCGGAGCAGGCGGGCAGGTACCAGCCGTTGAAGACGGTGTTGACGAGCGCCTCGCGGTCCACCGCCATGGACAGGGCCTGACGGACCCGGGGGTCCTCGGACAGCGGCGTGGGCTCCGCGCCCTCGGGCAGGCGGTCGAGGTTGACGGTCAGCCCCTGGTAGCCCAGCGACTCGACCGCCAGGGTGCCGATCCCGGACTCCTGCTGCAGCGCATCGATGTCCTGCGGGGAGATCATGTCCGCCACCTGCACGTCACCGGAGCGGATGTTGGCGGCGCGGATGTTCGCATCCGTCATGATGCGGTACTCGATGCTGTCGAGGTGCACCTCGTCGCGGGCGTAGTAGTTCGGATCCGCGGTGACGGTGATGCTGGTCTGCGGGATCCGCTCCGCGAACTTGAACGCGCCCACGCAGACGGGCGCATCGCCGAAGTCGTCGCCCTTCTCCTCCAGCGCCGTGGGCGACATGATCATGCCGGCGCGGTCGGCCATCGCCGCGGTGAAGGGTGCGAAGGGGGTCTCGAAGGTGACCCGGACGGTGTCCTCGTCCAGGGGCACGACGTCCTCCACCGGCCCCATCTCCGAGACCCGGGCGGAGTCCTCGTCCGTGAGGTTGCGGGTGAGCGTGGTGACGACGGCGTCCGCGTCGAACTCCGTGCCGTCCGCGAAGCGCACGTCGTCCGTGCGCAGCGGGATGTCCACGGTGCGCCCGTCCTTGGAGATCCGGGGCATCTCCGCGGCGAGCATGGGGACGATCGCCCCGTTCGCATCGATGTCGTAGAGCTTCTCGCACATCGTCTGCATGACGTACCGGGTGTAGAGGGAGTTCGAGGTGGTGGGGTCCAGGCGGTCCGGTTCGGAGGAGAGGGCCATGACGAGATCGCCGCCCTCGGCCGGGGCGCGGTCGCCGAACTCCACCTCCGTCACGTCCTCGCGCTGCGGCGCGGGGCCCAGGTCCTGGAGCGGGATGCAGCCGCTGAGCACGAGCGCCAGTGCGCCCGCGGAGAGCACCGCGAGGGATTGCCGTCTTCTGGTCGTCACATGGGCTCCCGTCCCCCGCCCCGCGGAGCTGCGATCCGCTAGGGCAGATTGAACACAATTCTCTACCGTCAGACTCTTTGTATACATTTTCGGAGTCTGAGAAGTCCATGAGCCGTCCACAGTGCGGACGTTCGGGGTGGCCGCCGCTCCCCGCCCCCGCCGCACCCTCGAGCAGGTCCTCGTACGCGCTCACACACCCACATGCGGGCCCACACACCCTCGGGCGAGCCCACACATCCTCGGGCGGGCCCACACACCCCCTCGTGCGCACTCTCACACACTCACCCGGAAGCTACGTCTGCGTACGGGCCGCGTTGGGCGGCCTGTACGCCGACGTAACTTCCGGAGCAGCGGGATCACGCAGCCCGAGGGGGCCCAGCCCTGGGATGGAAGGTTGGAGTTCAGGAGGCTCAGGCGGCCTCGGGCGGTTCGACACGGCGGAACTGCTGATTCCCGTCCCGGTCACGGACGACGATGCCCAGCTCCAGCAGCGACTCCCGCGCTCGGAACGCCTCTCCCTCCTTCTTGTCCATCAGCGCGTAGCCGCGAGAGCGCAGCAGCTCCTCAGCCTCGGGTTCCAGCGCCTCTTCGCCGTCCACCCAGGTCCGGTACTCGGCCTCGCGAGGATCGCCCCGCCCCCGCCACCGGAGTCCATGTGCAGCGAACGCCGCCTCCAGCTGCGCGAGGAGCACTCCATCCGTAGGTGCGCGGAGCAGCTCCAGACCCCGCGCATCTGCGAGCACGAGCTCGTCCGCGTCCGCGTAGGCCTCGGCAATGCGCGCATACGGGACGAACCTGCTGCTCTCCTTGCGCACCACTCGCACGCCGCCAGCGCCCACCTCCACGCGGCCCAGCCCCTCGCTCCAGCCCGCAGCGATGAGCAGCCCTGCCACCAGGCCCGCGAGCATCAGGACGGGCACGGCCCAGGGCAACGGGAGCAGGCCGGCCAGTCGCAGAGGCGCTGGGGCATCTCCCAGCAGCCCCAGCAGCCAGCCCAGGACCGGCCGCACCACGAAGGCCGCACCGAGGCCCACCAGCGCTCCAGCGATGCAGAACCCCGCGGTCCACCGCCGAGGCACTTTCACGACGACAGGCTCACTCATGACCATTCCCTTCCTCATGCCCCTGAACCCCAGAGTCCGCTGGCCCCGGATCTTCAGATTCGGAGTCCCCGGCGCCGGGGTCCCCGGCACCGAGATAGCCCAGCGCAGTCCGCCGCACCTCACCGGTGACGTCGCGCCCCTCACCGCCGTTGAGGAAGGCCGCATCCACGATCGCCAGAAGCCACGCCGCAGCGGCTTCCGGGTCCCCGAGGTCTGCGACGAGCCCGCGCTCGGCAGCACTGCGCAGCATCTCCGCCAGCCCGGTGCGAAGCGTTTCCGCAGTCCCCTCGACGACTTCGAGGAGCTGCGGGTCCTCTCCCGCACGGCGCAGCAGCTCCACCACGAGGCCTGCTGCATAGGGACTCCCCGCGTCAGCGGCCTGCTGCTCCAACAGCCAGAGAGCGCCGGTGAGGGGATTCCGGAACGCGGAAGCCCGCGCGAGAGCGGCCTCGGCGTCAGGACGGTCGGCTTCGAAGATCGCCCGGAACACCGCCGCCTTGTCGCCGAAGTGGTAGAACACCGTCCCGGAGCTCACGCCGGCTGCGCGGGCGATCTGCGCCGCACTGGTGCTGGCATACCCCTGCATGGCGAACAGCTGGGCAGCGGCACCGATGATCGCCGCACGACGCTGCGCGGCGCGGGCTGGATCGACAGGGCGCGCCATGAGACTCGCCTCCATTCATTAACTGAGTGATCAGTTAATAGTGTACAGAGGAGTGCGCGAACCGGCACGCCGCGATTATGCCCACCCGCACGGCTTCCCACCGATCCCGAGAACTTCCGCTCGACCCACCACGGCTGACGGGGACTCGCTCCGGACCGGCCGGCAGATCCGTCACATCCTTGCGAACTCTCAGTTCACTTCATAATATGCTCATATTAATAATGAGCACTCAATGAGGAGGCCGCTCCATGTCTTCGCTGTTCCCTCACCTCTTCAGCCCTGTCAGCCTGGGCCCGCTCCGCCTGCGCAACCGCATCGTCTCGTCAGGACACGACACCATGCTGGCCGAGGACGGACTCATCGGCCCGGACCTGGTGGCCTATCACGAGCGCCGGGCCGCGGGCGGGGCGGGCCTCTTAGTGCTGCAGGTCTCCGGGGTGCACGAGACGGCCCGCTACACGAGCCACGTCCTCATGGCCACGGAGCCGGAGTCCGCGGACGGCTACCGGGCGGTCGCGGATGCCGTCCACGCCCACGGCGCCGGCATCCTCGCACAGCTCTTCCACCCCGGCCGGGAGGTCATGGACGGCGAACAGGGAATGGCTCCGCAGGCAGTGGCGCCCAGCGATGAGCCGCAGGAGCGCTTCCACGTCATACCCGAGCCCCTGGAGATCGGGACCATCCGGGAGATCATCCGGGGATACGGACGCGCGGCCGCGCGCATCTGCGGCGCCGGAATCGACGGCGTCGAGGTGGTCGCAAGCCACGGCTACCTCCCTGTGCAGTTCATCAACCCCCGTGTGAACACCAGAACCGATGAGTACGGCGGCTCGCCGCAGGGCCGCATGCGATTCCTGCTGGAAGCGATCGAGAGCACTCGCGCCGCCGTCGGTCCCGGCAAGGTGGTGGGGTTGCGCATCTCCGGCGACGACCTGACGAGCAACGGCATGGCGAGCGGCGAGTTCCTCGAGGTGGTCCGCGCCGTGGAGGACCAGGGACTGCTCGACTACATCTCCGTGACGGCCGGCGACTCCTCCACCCTCCAGGGCGCTCAGCACATCGTGCCGCCCATGCAGTACGAACCCGTCTACGCCGGTCGGCTCTCAGCGGAGGTGAAGAAGGCCACCGAACTCCCCGTCATGGTCGCGGGCCGGATCAACCAGCCCCATGAGGCGGAACAGGCGATCCGCGAGGGCCTCACCGACCTCTGCATCATGACCCGGGCGATGATCTGTGATCCAGAGATCGCAGTGAAGGCAGAACGGGACGCGGTCGATGAGATCCGCGCCTGCATCGGCTGCAACCAGGCGTGCATCGGACACTTCCAGCAGGGCGTGGGCATCAGCTGCATCCAGCATCCTGAATCGGGACGAGAGCTGACCTTCCTCCCTCGCCCCGCCGTGCGGAGGAGAGCGCGGCTGCTTGTGGTCGGAGGCGGTCCCGCGGGCCTCAAGGCAGCAGCCGTGGCCGCCGAAGCCGGAGCCGAGGTGCTGCTCGTCGAGCGTGAGCGCCGCGTGGGCGGGCAGGTGCTGCTGGCCGAACGGCTGCCGCACCGTGCCGAGTTCGGAGGTGCGGTGACGAACCTCGAGGCCGAGGCCCGCCGCGCCGGGGCCTCGATCCTCACCGGAGCGCCGCTCTGTGAGGAGATGCTCGACTCCTTCGCCCCGGATCAGGTCCTCCTGGCGACCGGATCCACCGATCGTGAGCCCGCGGTCGAACTCATCGACGAACCTGAGATCCTCACTGCCCGGCAGTTCCTCGCGGAGACGCACGAACTCGCCCGGGGCGGTGTGCTCATCGCCGATTGGAAGGGAGACTGGGCCGGTCTGGGGATCGCCGTGGCGCTGGCCCGCAGGCGCCCGGTCACCCTCGCCACAGCGGCGAGCTCCCCGGGAGCCGCCGTCCAGCAGTACACGCGGACCGCGCTCATGGCGGAACTCGTGCGCTCCGGCGTGACGTTCGTGAATGACGTCCGCCTCGCCGGCCTCGACGCGAGCACCGCCTATCTGCAGTCCACTCTCTGCGATGAGGTGCTGGAAGTCGACGACGTCACGACGACGATCGTCAACCACCCGCCGCGGGCGCAGACGCCGGACGTGGACTTCGGCGCGATCCCCACGGTGCGGATCGGAGACTGCAGGGCGCCGCGAACTGTGGAGGAGGCCGTCTACGAGGGCCTCGTCGCAGCCAACGAGTTCATTCTGCAGCCGGACACCGCGCGGGTCCGCCCATGAGCACGCGCGGCGGGCGGCCGGCTCTGACGGAGAACGAGGTGGAGCAGCGGAAGGCGACCATCCTCTCTGCCGCACTGGAGCAGATCAGCGAACGCGGCACAGCCGGCGTGCGGATGAAGGACGTCGCACGAGCCGCGAACATGTCCATCGGCACGATCCAGTACTACTTCGACTCGAGGGAGGAGCTGGTGCTCTCCGCCTACAGGAGACACTCGGAGGACGTCGTGAACCGGGTGAAGCCGCCCGTCCTCGGTGAGAAGGACCCGTGGGAGGGTCTGCGGCAGGCGCTGCACGACTTCCTGCACGTCGCTGACTTCACCATGCGCACGCGCCTGTGGATCGAACTCGTCGCCGCATCCGCACGCGATCCTCAGCTGCTGGCGCTGCTGGACAGCGTCTTCCTCACGTGGAAGCAGGTGATCCGGGATCTCATCGACGCCGGTATCGCCGACGGCACATTCTCTCCGCGGGTAGCGCCTGAGATCGCGGTCGATGCGCTCCTCGCACAGCTAGACGGCTTCGAGATCGCGCATGCCACCGGTGCGCGCGGCACGGACGTCGCACGGATCGAATCCGTTCTGCAGCAGACTGCGCGCGCCCTGCTGGGAGTGCGTGCTCCAGCAGAGAAGCCACCCGCGTGCCCGGAGACGGACACGCCTCGTGACTGAGTAGGCGATCACGAGCGGGACGAGTCGCGCGAACGCTCTGCGTCCGTTCGTCCCCACTGATACGGAGGCCCTGCCTCCGGAGGAAGGAAGACCCAATGGCGGGATCCATCATCGTGTCGATCGTGTACAGCGCCGTACCGATCCTCGCAATCCTCATCGGCTTCACCGTGGTGCGCCGCGACTACGGCAGGCCTCCGGGGGAGCCGTCACAGCCGCGTGTGCCCGGAAGCACACGGCAGACTCCGGCGGGACAGGAGGAGAGCTGAGGTGTTCGCACTCGCAATCTTCGGCAGCTTCGTCCTCTATCTGGTGATCGGCGCGGCAGTGGGTCGGACGGTGAAGGACAAGTCCGACTACTACGTGGCCGGCCGCGCCGCCCCCACCTTCCTCGTCGCGGGCACGCTCGTCGCGTCATTCCTCTCGACGGTCTCATTCATGGGCGAGCTGGGATTCTCCTACGACGGATACCCACTCGTCATGCTGCTCCTCACCGCGTTCAACATCTCCGGATACCTGGTGGGGGTGGTCTTCTTCGGAAGATACCTCCGCCGTTCCCAGGCGCTCACCGTCCCGGAGTACTTCGGCAAGCGTTTCGACTCACCCGGCCTCCAGGCTCTGGCCGGCATCATGGTTGTCGTGGGGATCGGCCTGTACCTGGTGGCGGTGACACAGGGTCTGGTCCTGGTGATGGGACAGCTCATCGATGTTCCCCAATGGGTCATCCTCATCGCAGTCTGGGCTGCGTACACGATCTTCACTCTGCTGTCCGGCTCACGAGGAGTGCTGGTCAACGACACCATCATGTTCGTCGTGTTCACCGCCGCAGCGATCATCGGCATGGGGTGGCTGATCGGCAGGGCAGGCGGGCCGGTCGCCGCCATGCAGAAGATGGCACAGCTCGCAGAGAAGCCTGACGGCATCGCCTGGCACGGACTCACGGGTGCGGACAACTACATCGGGTCGCCGCTGCAGGCCGTCATCTACGCCGTCACGTTCGGAATCGTGTGGTGCACCGTGGTCGCAGTGAGTCCGTGGCAGTCGAGTCGCTTCCTCATGGCTCGGAACGAACACGTCGCAATCCGTTCCGCGCTGTTCGCCACCGCGGCCCTCGCCATCACCTATCTGTTCCTCACCTTCGGCGGGTTCTCGATCAACCTCTTCGACTCGGGCATCGAGCCATCGGAAACCGCATTCATCTGGGCCGCGCAGAATGTCCTGCCCTCCCTGCTGGGGGTCATCGCCGTCACCGGCATCGTCGCTGCAGGTCTGTCCTCCGCGGCATCCTTCCTCTCTCTGATCGGGTTCTCCGCTGCGAACGATGTGCTCCCCTACCTCTCCGGCAACCGCCGGCGGGACGCGGAGACTCGTGTCGTCGGGGCCGAGGCGGCAGCCGGGGACAACGACACCGCGGGCCTCCGGGTGGCACGGTGGACGATGCTGGTGGTCGGACTGGCGGTGCTGGCCGTGACTTCAGTGGCTCCGCCGGCGGTCCTCACCATCGGCTACTTCGCAGCGACTCTCTTCGCCGCCTCGTGGGGGCCCATCGCATTCTGGAGCGTGTGGTCGGAGAAGCTCTCCGCCCGTGGCGCAGCATCCGGAATGATCGCCGGATTCGCAGTGGTGGCTGTGTTCGAATCGCTCAGTGAGTTCGGCGGTCTGGAGCTTCCGGACTTCCTGAACTCCACAATCCTGGGATTCGCCGCTTCCATCATCGCCACCGTGGTGGGCAACACTGGCACGAAACCGCCGGAGGCCGGGAACGCCTTCCGCAGGAAGCTCATGCATGTGCCCGCCGAGGATCAGGACCCTGCCAAGTATCGGGTCACCCGCACGTGGATGATCGTCACAGTGGCGATCCTCGCGCTCTGCAGCGTCGCTCTGATTGCGCTCTACGTGGTCCCCTACGCCCCCTTCGCAGGCTGAGGGCCCGGGAGCAGGACGCCGGGTTGTCACTCCTTGGAGCTGAAGGCCCGCTTGATCAGCAGATAGACGACCACGGCCACCGCCGCGACGACGAGGAGCTTGACTGCGAGCCGCACGAGGGAGAAGACGATCCCCACCAGCCACCAGGCGATGACGAGTGCCAGGATCGCGCCGACGACGCTCCACACGGTGCTCCTATTCATACCTCCACGGTAGAAGCCGCGGGAGCGCAGGCGCAACAGCGCGCCGGGGGAACCCTCGCGTCCGTGGCTCCTGGCACACTCGGAGGCATGGACTTCGATCAGCCGCCGGTCGTCTCCGTCCGGCACAGCGAGGACGCAGCACCCGCTTCCGGCACGTGGCCCATGACCGTGCCCGCGGTGGCTCAGATCCTGGCGGAGGGGCTCCGGCTGGATCACGGAGTCACGTTCCTCGTGGGTGAGAACGGCTCCGGCAAGTCCACGATCGTCGAAGGCATCGCGGAGGCCTACGGCCTCAACCCGGAGGGCGGAAGCACCCATGCCCGCCACGTCACCCGGCGCACGGAATCCCCACTGGCGGAGTGGCTCCTGCTCCAACGCGGGGCGGGCAAGCGGCGCTGGGGCTTCTTCCTCCGGGCGGAGACCATGCACTCCCTCTACACGTACATGGAGAGCGTCCAGGGCCCCGCCGATCCTCAGTTCCACCAGCTGAGCCACGGGGAGTCCTTCAACGCCCTGCTCGATTCACGGTTCACCCGGCCCGGCTTCTACTGCCTCGACGAGCCCGAGGCTGCGCTCTCCTTCAGCTCCACGCTCCGGCTGCTGTCCGCGCTCAGCGAGCTCGCGGCAGCGGGCGGCCAGGTCCTCTGCGCCACCCATTCCCCGATCCTCGCCTCCCTCCCGGGCGCGCGGATCCTCGAGGTGGGTGCGTGGGGTCTGCGGGAGACCGACTGGGAGCGCCTGGAGCTCGTACAGCACTGGAAGCGCTACCTGGAATCGCCGGAACGCTACCTCCGGCACCTCCTCGATGAGCGCTAAGTGAGGGAAGCAGCAGCAACGTCCGTACTTTAGGGACTAAAGTAAGGCCCCGAAGGCGAGCACCACACTTTAGGGACTAAGACAAGCTCATCTGCACGTCCGTCCGGACTCCATGACACGACGGGTCGCACGGATCTGGTGCGCTCCCACGCCGCCTCACTCCTGCCGCACAGGCGTCTCCAGCACTGTCTCCCCGCGAGGCCCGGCGAGCACCGCCCGGAAGCCCGGGCACGCCGCCTCCTCCACGGTGAAGGAGCCGCCGTCCGCGCCCGAGGCCGCGAGCACTCCCAGCGCGGCGGCCAGTGCCGCGGGGTCCGGAGCGAAGAATTCGAGACGTTCCAGCGTGAGCGCCGCTTCTCCCGCCCCGCTGACGCCCGGAGCGGCTGCCGAGCCGGTCTCGGACGCGGAAGCACCGGTCTCGGGCGCGAAGCCACCGGCCTCGGGCGTGGAAGGACCGGCCGCGGAAGCCGGATCACCAGCGCCCTGGCGCAGCGTCCGAGCCGGATGCGGGGACTCCGCCCAGTCGATGAGGAAGGGCTGAGCCCCGCCGTACGCCAGCGGCGCGCGCCGGGTGAGGCGCCATTCGAGGCGGCCTCCCTCCGGGGTGTCCCGTGCCATGTCGAACACGGCGCCGTAGTCCACTCCGGCCTCGTCCGCCGCAGCCACCGTCGCATCGAGATCGTCCGGGTGGACGGCCCAGCGCTGCGCGGCCATCCGGTCGAAGCCCGCCAGCTGCGCGGCGGCCAGTGCCGGGTCCTGCGCAGGATCGGGTCCGAGGATCTCGAGGTAGGTGAGCGAGTCCGCGCCCCATCCGCGTGGGATCAGCGGGACGAGGTGGTTGGCCGTGCCGCGGCCCGGGTGGCTCCCGCCCGGCACGGACTTCGCCCCGGTGAGCTCCTCGAACTCGGCGACCCCGGCCGCCAGCTCCGGCACCGCGACGACCAGGTGATCGAAGGTGGAGGGGATCCCGCTCGCAGTGGGGCGCGCCGGCACGGCCTCACTCTCACCGCCCCGCGCGGGCACGGCCTCGCTCACAGCTCGACCGAGCCGGTGGGGCCGGCGAGCACCGCGCGGAGGAGACCGTCGCCCTGCACCACTTCCGTGTCGGGAGCACCGGCTGCAGCGAGCACGGCCGCGAAGTCCTCCGGTTCAGGCACGAGCACCTCGAACGACTCCAGCGTGAGGACCGGCAGATCCGCCTGCGAAGGGTGCCTCGTCTGCTGCCAGTCGATGAGGAAGGGCTGGAGCCCGTCATGCGGCAGCTCCTCACGGGAGGTGAGACGCCACTCGAGGAGCGTGCCCTCCGGGTCCCGGCGGGACATGTCGCGCACCTCGCCCACGTCCGCACCGGAATCGGCGGCGGCCTGCACGGCGGCGTCGAAGTCCTGCGGCCTCACCGCCCAGGTCCGCAGCACCGGCTCCGTCACCGTGTGCACACCCAGCGGCAGCGCAGTCCCAGCCGGAATCACCTGCTCCGGGTCCGGACCGAGGATCTCCAGATAGGTGCGCGGACGGCCCTCGTCCACCCAGCCCTGCGGCTCCAGCCGCACCAGGTAGTTGGCGGTGCCGAGGCCCACGTGCCGGCCCCCGAACACCGGCGTCACACCGGTGCGCTCCGCGAAGGCGGCCACACCGGCTTCCAGGTCCGGGACTTCGTAGACGAGATGGTCGAGGATCTGCGGGATAGCCATGCCCCGACGATACAGATCCACGCACCGGCTGGTCACACGCTGCCAGCTGCCGGACAAGCAGGCCGAGCCGAGCGGCCAGTGCCAGTCCGGGCGGGCCAGGCAACCAGCCAGCCGGTCCGGGCGGGCCGCACACGCCGATCCCGCAGGGGCCTCGGGCGGGCCCGTCTCAGTCGTCCGGGCGGGCCGTCACGGTGTGCGTGCCGTCCGGACTGCGGGTGATGACGTCGCCGTGCTGTGCCGCGAGCTCCTGGATCTCCTCCTCGTCCGCTCTGCGATACCCCACCTCTGCGTCGTAATCGACCTCCGCGTCCCCCAGCACGTTCCGCGCCGCGTCGTTGACCGCGTCCAGCGCACCGCTGCCGCTGGACTCCTCACCGCTGTCCCCGCGGCGCGTGGGGCCGGGACCGTCAGCGGCCTCCCGCGCACGGCTGGGACCGTTCCTGCCGTCGTGTCCGTTCTGGTCTGCCATGGCATCCTCCCCTTGCTCGACGGAGCCGCTCAGAGGAGCGGTGCCATCGACGCTACTCGCTCCGCCGGGTGTGCAAAAGGGGGTGCGTGCAGCACCGCCGGGAGGGAGGAGCACCGGGAGACGGCCTCCTCTGGCACCCTTGGCTCATGACGGTGACGATTGCCCAGATCGCAGAACGGCTCAAAGACTCGCAGGAGACCATCGCGAACGAGGCCGCAGACCGTCTGTTCACGGAGCTGGCCTCCTATGCGGCGGTGCCGCGCGCCCTGATCCTGGAATCCGCCCGCACCAATGTGAGCCGCGGCGTCGACACGCTCATCAGCCGCAGCGCGCCCACCCGCGCGCAGGTCGGCGAGGACCGGGACACCACGCGCGACCGGATCGAACGAGGCGTCCCCATCCAGGACATCATCCGCGCCTACCGCATCTGCCTCAGCGTCACCCACGCACGCTTCCTCAGCCTCGCGCAGGAGCACGGTCTGCCGGCCGAGGAGACCCTCACCGGGTCCACGCTGCTCTGGGAGGTGGGCGACTGGTTCGTGGCGGGAGCGGCCGCGGAGTACCGGGACCATGCCGGCGCCGAAGCCGTCCAGCACTCCCTGGCCCGAGGCTCGCTGGTCACGGACCTCCTCCAGGACCGTGCGGACGAGCCGCACGTCCTGCACCGCGCGGTGGGCTTCGGCATCGACCCGGAGCACTCCTACTCGGTGCTCATCGCCGGCCCGCCGCCGGAGCGCCCCGCCCGTTTCCTCGCAGAACTGGAGCGCGCCTGCCGCGGCCCCCATGCCGCAGCCCTGCTGGCGCAGGTGGGTGAGCGGATCATCGGCCTGGCCGCACAGCCGCCCGCTCTCCGGGTGAGCACACCCGTGGCGGTGGGCACGCCGGCACCGCTCACGGAGCTCTCGTCCTCCGCGGGGATCGCAGAGAGGATATGGCGGTTCGTCCGCACCCGGGAACCCGGCGTCCACACACTGTCCACCTGCTCCTGGCGTCTCGCCGTGGCGGAGGAGCCGGAGATCGGCGATCACCTGGTTCAGAGCCTCCTCACGCCCCTGCGACCGCGGACCGCCACCGGGGCGGAGCTCCTCTCCACCCTGCGCACGCTCCTTGCGGTCGGCATGAATGTGCGGCTGGCGGCCGAGGAGCTGCTCGTACACGAGAACACGGTCCGCTACCGCCTGCAGCGCTGCCGCGAACGCACGGGGCGCCGTCTGGAGACGCTGCCCGAGCTGTTCGAGCTCGCCTGGGCGCTGGAGGCCTGGGACACGGACGCCGCAACTCCGCACGGCACGGGCGCCGCGTCACCGGACTAGGCGGGCGCTGCGTCTCCGGAATAGACGACGCCACGGCTCCGGAGCAGCACGCCACGGAACTGTGGAGATCTACAGATTTCGCCGCTGAAGTCTGGGGAGCGCTCTCTCGCGCTCGGCCCCCGCACGGAGCAGAATCGACAGCGAGAGCCTGCCTCGGTAGAGGCGTGACGCGGAGGCGCTGCGACCGCGCCCGCCACGCACCCGGCATCACAGCGCAGGCCGCATAGTCGACGAGGACAGCAGGGAGCACCACACATGCCAGAGACGCCTGAGAGGTCGACTGCCGAACACGCTGCGGCGGGCACCCACGCGCCTTCCGCCGCGCCTTCCGCCGTTCACCGGTCCGCCGGTGCGGCTCCCACCGAGCACACGTTCGCCGAGCTGTGGGCGGCCACAGTCGCCGCCCGCCCGGACGCGCCCTTCCTCCTGTTCCCCGATCCCGTGCCCTCGTCCACGGAACAGGCCGCCTCCTCACCTCCGGCAGCCGGTTCGGAGCACGCTGCCGCCTCACCGCCCGCAGCCGATCCGGAGCCCCTGCGCCCTCCCGCACAGTGGACCTACCGAGAGTTCGACGCGGTGGTGCGCGGGACAGAAGGCGTCCTCCGTGCGCACGGGGTCGCCCCCGGTGACGCCGTGCACGTCTGCCTGCGGAACTGCCCGGGGTTCGTCGCCGTCTGGCTGGCCGCCGCCCGGATGGGCGCCTGGATCGTCCCCGTGGACCCGGAATCGAGCTCCCGCGACATCGCGGACCACCTCGCGCGCATCTCCCCGGTCCTCGGCATCTGTGCCGAGGCCCGGGCCTCCGTCTACCGCGAGCGTGCGGATGACTCGCCGATGGCAGTCCTCGAACTGACGGAGACGAGCCGGGACCTCGCGCCCGGCGGCCTGCTCCATCCCGCCTCGGCGGCTTCCGCCCTGTCCGCGGCCGCGCCGGTGACCGCCGCCTCCCCGGCAGCCGCCGCCTCCTCGGCCGAGTCCACCGAGGCTCCCCTCCCTCCTACCCCGGAGAACCGGCTGGCCATCATGTTCACCTCGGGCTCCACCTCCCGCCCCAAGGGAGTGGAGCTCACACAGGCCAACTACGCGCAGGTGGGACCCGCCATGGCCTCCGCCGCGCACCTGGGCCCACAGGACCGCTGGTTCGTGAGCCTGCCCCTGTTCCATGCGAACGCGCAGTACTACTGCTTCGCCTCCGCGATCGCCGCGGGCGCCTCCGTGGCGCTGGCGCCGCGGTTCTCCGCAAGCCGCTGGGCGGAGCAGTGCCGGGACCTGGAGGCGACGCACGCGAGCCTGTTCGCGGCTCCGGCCCGCATGATCCTGGCGCGGACGCCGCCGGAGACCGCCCCGCTCGCGCTCAGGCACGTCTGGTTCGCCCAGCCGCTGAGCACCGCGCACTACGAGGGGCTGAGCCGCCTGGCCGGATGCGCGCCCCGGCAGCTGTACGGGATGACGGAGACCGTCGCCGCGGTCACCTGCGACGCCGCCGATCCGCCGCGGCCGGAGACCATCGGCCGTCCGCTCCCTGGGCGGCTGATCGTCCTGCTCGATCCGGTCACCCATGCCGAGGCCCCCGCCGGCGAGCCGGGCGTCATCGCCGTGGACGGCGAGCCCGGCGTCGACCTGTTCGCGGGCTACCTCGACGATCCGGAGACCACCGCCCGCACGTTCACCCGCGACGAGCACGGCCGCAGGCTGTTCCTCACCGGCGATCTCGCCGTGTGTGAGCCCGACGGCAGGCTCCGGTTCATCGGCCGCACCGACGACGTCATCAAGGTCGCGGGCGAGAACGTGAGCCTGTCCGAGGTGGAGACGGCCGCGGCCGAGGCCCCCGGCGTGAGCGAGGTCGCCGTCATCGCCGTGCCCGACGAGATCCGCGACGCGGTGCCGGAGGCCCACTTCGTGCCCGAGGTCCCGGATGCGCCGCCCAGCGAGGCGCAGCTGCACGCATGGGCCGAGCGGAACCTCGCGCCCGCCGCACGACCCCGGGCCTGGCATCGGATCGACGCGCTGCCGCGCACCAGCGTCGGGAAGATCCGGCGGTTCCTGGTGGGCCGCAGCGAGCCGGCCTGACGCCGCGCCGCACAGCAACCACACTACACAGCGCCACAGTCACATCCACACGAAGGAAGATCGATGAAGATTTCCGCACAGATCGCGGCCGCTGCGGTCGCAGTGCTCACATTCTCAGGCTGTGCCGGCGGCATCGGCAAGGAGGCGAACACGCTCACGCTCGGATTCGCCCACGTCGTAGGCGAGGACTCCGCACTCGGAGAGGCGGCCAAGGCGATGGTCGCGGCCATCGAGGAGGAGTACGACGGCACGGTCGAGACCGAGTACTACTGGGCCGGCGCCCTGGCCGGCGGCCCGGAGCTGCTCCACGCGGTGGGAGACGGCCGGACCGAGCTGGCCAACTCCCCCGCGGCCTACTCCGCGAACGAACTCCCGGCGGCGACGTGGACCGACACGCTCCCGGCTCTCGCCGGCCCGGCGCCGCTCGCCACCGCGATGGCCGGTTCAGCGGCCCACACCCAGCTGTTCCGGGAGCCGCTGCTCACGGAGGAGTACGCGGCACAGGGCGTCACCCCGCTGGGCGTCCTCATCCCGGACTACTTCTACATGGTGTGCAACACGCCCGTGGAGTCCGCCGAGGACGCCCGCGGGCTCCAGGTCCGCGCAGGCAGTCCCACGCACACGCGGGAGCTCGAGGCGCTGGGCATGACACCGGTGTCCATCGAATGGGGAGAGACCTACGACGCCCTCTCCCGCGGCACCATCGACTGCACCCTCACCTCCCTCTCCGGCGCCGTGGACCTCGGCCTCTACGAGAACGCGAAGCACGTGGCGATGGTGCCCTTCGCGCCCACCGTGCTCCCCGTGCTCATGAACACGGACGCCCTCGAATCGCTCGACCCGGACATGCAGGACTTCATGCGCACGGAGGCCGTCGCCGCCTACCTGCGCGGATACATGAAGGCCGGCATCGCGGACAACCAGGAGCTCTATGCCGAGGGCGGAGCCCTTGCCGAGGACGGCGACGTCACCGTCACCCAGCCCGGGGAGCTCATCGCGGAGCTCGACGAGTTCCGCGCGGCCGAGCTGGAGGAGCTGCCGGGGAAGGCCCCCGAGAGCGTCGAGGATCCGGCCGCGGTCATCGAGGACTACACCGCGGACATGGCGCAGTGGCGAGCGCGGTTCTCCGAGCTCTCCGGCATCCCCGAGGACGGCTACGCCACGCCGGAGGAGACGATCGCCGGCGTCGAGTCGGTGACCGACCCGGACGCCCTCGTCGACTCCTTCGTCGACGAATTCAGCGCCGAGGCGCTCACCCCCAGTGCAGACTGACACCACCGCCGGAGAAGACCATCAGTACGGGAAGGGAACGGACATGCAGAGAATCGCCGTCGTCGGAGCGGGCTCGCTCGGCACCATCACCGGAGCGCTCATCGCGGAACGCGGGTACGAGGTCGTGCTGGTCGACGCGAACGCCGCGCACGTGGAGGCGCTGAATCGGTCCGGTGCACACATCACGGGCCACATCGACCGGGTCGTTCCGGTCACCGCCGCCCTCCCGCAGGACGTGACCGGGGAGTTCGACCTCGTCATCCTGCTGACCAAACAGGTCTACACGGAGCAGGCTCTCGAACCGTTCCTCGGGAGGCTGAGCCCCGAGGGCGTCGTCTGCACCCTGCAGAACGGCACACCGGAGCAGCACGTGGCCGAGATCGTCGGGGCCGAGCGCACGCTGGCCGGCAATGTGCGGTTCTCCGCCATCTACCGCGGGCCCGGCGAGTCGCAGCTGGCGACCACCTGGGAGCAGACGCTGGCGCACTCCTTCGACGTGGGCGAGCTCGACGGCAGCCTCACCGACCGGCTGAGGGAGACCGCGGAGATCCTCTCCAGCGTGGGGCACTGCGGGCTCACGGACAACATCACCGGCATGAAGTGGTCGAAACTGCTCATCAACTCGACGTTCAGCGGCCTCTCCGCCGCGTGCGGCGGCACCTTCGGTGAGGTGATCGACGCCCCGCCCCTCATGCGGGCCGCCCTCCACCTCCTCGACGAGGGCATCCGCGCGGGCCAGGCCGCGGGCATCGACATCGAGAGCCTCGGGCCCGCGCCCATCGACGCCTTCACCCTGGACGGGGAGTGGAGCGCGGAGCGGACCATCGCCTTCTTCACCGATTCGATCGAGAAGCACCGCCAGGCCGAGGCCAGCATGCTCCAGGACCTGCGCAAGGGCATCGACTGCGAACGCGACTTCATCAACGGACGCGTGATCGAGGTCGCGGAGAGGCACGGCGTCGAGGTGCCGTTCAACCGCCTGGCGTACACGCTCATCTCACAGGCGGAGGCGGAGAGGACCGTCCCCCGGTTCGCGGACGGCGTGGCGGCGTTCGAGGAGCTACTGGCCGGCGTGGAGCCGGCCCCTGCCGAGGGCGCTGCGGCGGGAGGCCTGCGATGAGATTCGCGCGTCTGAGAACCGCAGACGGTCAGGAGCTGGGCCTGGTGGCCGAGGATCTGTTCCACCCGGTGCCCGGGTACAGGGACGTGTCCGAGGCGATCGAACGCGGAGCGGACCTCCACGCCCTCGGCGAGGCCGCGCGCAGGGAGGACGGCCGGGCCTTCGACGAGGAGGATCTCGCCTCACCGCTGCGCCCGCCCGCCATGCGCGACTGCATGTGCTTCCACGAGCACATCCGCAACTGCAGCCCCGAGGGCGCCCTGGACCCTCTGCACTCGCAGTTCCCCGCGTTCTACATCAGCAACGGCAACGCGGTGATCGGCCCTCGGGAGGACGTGCGGATCCCGCCGGAGAGCGCGCGCTTCGACGTCGAACTCGAGCTGTGCGCCGTGCTCGCCCGTGCGGTCTCCAACCCCACTCCGGAGGAAGCACGGGCGGCGATCCTCGGCTACACCACGTACCTCGACTGGAGCGCCAGGGACCTGCAGATGCAGGAGATGACGCTCCGGCTGGGGCCGGCGAAGGGGAAGGACTCCGCGACGACGCTGGGGCCGTACTTCGTCACGGCGGACGAGTTCGCGGGCAGGGAGTCCGGCCTGTCCTACGACGTCCCGATGCGCGCCTGGATCAACGGACGGCAGATCACGGCGGGGAACTGGAACACCATCAACTGGAACATGGGCGACGTCATCGCCTATGCCGCCCGCGGCACGACCCTCTCCGCCGGTGAGGTGCTGGGCTCCGGCACGGTGGGCGGGGGCGGCCTCATCGAGCACGAGCTGACCGGCTCGGAGACGTTCACTCGATATCTGCGGCCCGGCGACGTCGTGGAGACCTCGATCGACCTGCTCGGCTCCACCCGCCAGCGCATCGTCGAGGGGCTCCCCGTCCATCCGCTCTCCAGCGGATACTGATCTCCAGCGAATACCGAGCGGGGCTGCCGCGCTCCGCGGG
>NZ_JALAHB010000233.1 GCF_022712115.1 Brevibacterium sp.
CCAGACCGCCAGCATCGACATCGCCAGCGGGAGGGTGAAGGAGACGACGGTGCCGATCCCCGCGGACTTCCGGTACTGCTGCACCATGCCGAGGGCCAGGACGAAGTAGGCGCTCATGGGGGTGATGGCGTTGGTGCAGGAGTCCGCGATGCGGTAGACGAGCTGTGTGGTCTCCGGCGGGATGCTGAGGTACATGAACATGGGGATGAGGATGGGCGCCAGCAGCGACCACATCGCAGAGCCGCTGGTGATGATGATGTTCATGACGGAGATGAGGAGGATCGCGAGGATGAACAGCAGCAGGGGCGGCATCCCCGCGGTCTGCAGCCAGCCCGCGCCGTTCACGGCGATGACGGTGCCGATCCCGGTCCACTTGAAGTAGGCGAGGAACTGGCTGATGGCGAAGAAGAGGACGAGCACGGGCGCGAGCGTGCGCAGGCCGCCGGCCATCGCCTCGGGCACGTCCCGCAGCGAGGTGAACTCCCCCACCATCCGCCCGTAGACCACGCCCAGCAGCACGAAGCCCAGCCCGATGAACACCGCGATGTTCTTCATGACGACGGACTGGACGAGGCCGCCGTCCTCCCCGCGCAGCAGCGAGCCCTCCGGCACGAGGGCCGCCACGATGACGAGGACGTAGACGGCGAGGACGGCGAAGGAGGTGAGGAGCGCGCGCCGTTCGCGGGAGCTCACGCTCAGGCGGGCCCCGTCGTCCTCGAGCGCATCCACGTCCGCCTGCAGGTCCGCGCGCTTGGCGAGGGCCAGCTCCACGACCAGGGTGATGGTGATGGAGAGGACGATCGAGGAGGCGATCGCCCAGAAGTAGTTGCCCAGCGGGGAGACCACGTACTCGGGGTCGACGATCCGCGCGGCCTCCGTGGACAGCGAGGAGAGGATCGCGTCCGAGGGCGTGACGAGCGGTGAGGCGTTGTACCCGGCGGAGATGGAGCCGAACGCCACGAGGATGCCCAGGACGGGACTGCGGCCCACGGACCGGAAGGCCAGTGCGGCGAGCGGCAGCAGCACGATGAACGCCGCGTCGAACATCACGTGCGAGATCATGCCGGCGAAGGCGACGGAGAAGGTCACCCACGTGGCGGGCAGGCGCTCGATCGTGATGCGCAGCAGGGTCGCGAGGACGCCGGAGCGTTCGGCCACCGCGACGCCGATGATCACGCTGACGATGATGGGCAGCGGCGCGAAGGAGGCGAAGTTCTCCAGAGCCGTGCCGAACACCATCGCCGCACCCTCCCCGGAGAGCATCGACTGCACGGAGACGGCCTCGGTCTCACCCGGAGGCGTCACCTCCACCCCGCCGGCGGCCAGGAGCGCACTCACCACCGCGAGGATCGCGGACAGGATCCAGAACAGCCAGAACGAGTGGGGCAGCTTGTTGCCCACCGCCTCGATGACCTCGAGGACGCGGAAGAGCCGCCGCATCCCTCCGGACAGGGAGCTGTCCTCGCTGGCGCGCAGGACTGGGGGTGTCGCCATGGGGTCCTCCTTCATGCCGCTTTCACGCACGTCGTGCGGTGATACGAGTCACATTCTGCGGAACGGCGACCTCCGCGCCACGCACTCGGCCCGAGAACGGGGGCCGGGGCGGGACTCGGCCTCATCCGTGGCCGAATCCCGCACCCCTCGCCGGCCGTGACCGCCGTCACCCACCGTCCGGCGATACTGGCGCCGGGATGCGCACCCGCGCCGTTCCCGCACGCACCGGAGGAGGCACGCAGCCATGACGGATTTCCCCTCGCTCACCCTCGGACAGCTCACCGGGCTCCTGCAGACCGGAGAGCTGACGGCGGAGCAGGCGCTCGACGCCCATCTGGCGCGCATCGGCGAGGTGAACGGGGAGGTCAACGCCGTCGTCACCCTCGACGAGGAGGGGGCACGGGAGCGGGCGCGACAGGCGGACGTCCGCCTGCGCGCCGCCGCGGCCGGCAGTGCGCCTCCGGCTCCGGAGCTGTGCGGCGTGCCCATGACGCACAAGGACTCGATCGCCACGAAGGGCATCCGCACGACGCTGGGATCACCGCTCTTCGCGGACAGCGTCCCGGAGCGCAGCGCGCTCATCATCGACCGGCTCCAGGCCGCCGGCGTGGTCTCCTCCGGCAAGAGCAACGTGCCGGAGTTCGCGGCAGGCTCCCACACCTTCAATCCCCTGTTCGGCACCACGCTCAACCCCTACGACACCAGCCGCAGCGCCGGCGGCAGCAGCGGCGGGGCTGCGGCCGCGATCGCCGCGGGCATCCAGCCGGCCGGCGACGGCTCGGACACGGGCGGCTCGCTGCGCACCCCCGGCTCCTTCTGCAATCTGGTGGGCTACCGCCCGGACCAGGGCCGGATCCCGCTGTGGCCCGCGGCGAACCCCTGGGCCTGGGTGTCCCGCCAGGGATTCCTGGGACGGCGCGTGGAGGACGTGCGGATGCTCATGCGCGCGGTCACCGGCCCGCACCCGCAGAGCCCCCACCCCACACCCGAGGACGGGGCCTACGCCCAGCGGCGCCGCCGCGACCTCACGGGACTGCGGGTGGGCTGGACGGCGGACTTCGGCCTCGGCGTGCCGGTGGAGGCGGAGGTGCTGCGCGTGCTCGAGCCTCAGCTCGAAGTCCTCGCCGCACTGGGCGCGGAGGTGGTCGAGGCGACGCCGGACCTGCGCGATGCGGACGAGGTCTTCCTCACCACCCGCGCCTACGACTTCGCGGCCTCCTACGGCGAGCTGGTGCGGACCCGCGGTGACGAGATCAAGGCGACGATGCGCGAGAACGTGGAGCACGGCCTGCGTCTCACCGTCGACGACCTCTTCTCCGCCGGTGCGGCCCGCGCGCGTCTGCGCAGGGCCACGACGGCCTTCTTCTCCGAGTGCGATCTCCTCGTCACGCCGGCCGTGCAGGTGCTGCCCTTCGCGGCGGAGCTCGAGTTCCCCACCTCCGTGGCCGGTACGGCGACCCCGCACTACCTCGACTGGATGCGCGCCGCCACGCTCATCAGCGCCACCGGCCTGCCGTGCCTGTCCGTGCCCGGCGGCTTCTCGTCCACCGGCCTGCCGGTGGGGCTGCAGATGGTGGCACCGGAGTTCCGGGACGGCCTCCTGCTCGACGCGGCCGAGTGCTTCGAGGACGCCACCGGCCACTGGCAGCGAAGGCCGGACCTGGGCTGAGAAGCAGCTGGGCCGTGCCGGACCGGATCCGGACCGCACCCAGGGCCGCAAGCCGCACCGCACCCGCGGTCCCACCCAGGGCCGCGCGCCGCGCCGCGCCCGAGGCCTACTCCGGCAGGCGCAGATCCGTCGCCTCGGTGAGCCCCTCCGACGAGATGGGCCGCCAGTTGCGCTTGACCGTCTGCAGAACCACGGAGACGCTGAGGTCCGTGATGCCGGGGTGCGCACCGAGGTCGTCGGAGATGAAGGAGCGCAGACCCGCTTCGTCGCGGACGTTGCCCTGGACCACCAGCGAGGACGAGCCCGCCGTCATGGCGACCATGCGGGCGTGGACGTTCCCCGCGAGCTCCTCGAGGAGTTCCGCGAGCGCGGAGGGCCGGCTGCGGATCGAGGCCGAGAACCCCAGCGGGAAGCCCAGGAACCGCGGCTCCACGTCCACCCGCGGGCGCACCAGCCCGCTCGTCAGCACGCCCTCGAGCGCCCTGCGCGCCGTGGTGCGGGTGACCTCCAGCGCGGCGGCGATGTCGTTGACGCTCATCCGCCCGTCCTGCACCAGCAGGTTCGCGACCCTCAACTCGATGGGGCGGAGCTCATGAGGCCCCCTGCCCTCACCGCCCGCGGGTGCTGCGGGCTCTGAGGCCCGGCGCAGAGCAGGCAGCTGCGCAGTCTGCGCCTCGGTGAGGAGACCGGGGGCGCGCCACTCGCTGCTGCGCGTCGAGGTCGCGAGGATGAGGGTCGACTCCACGCGCGCCACCCCGGCGATCTGCGGCATGACGTCGAGGACGAGCGCCGCCGCGTCCATGTCCTGCGTGGGGTGCGCGAGGCACTGGATGTCCGCGGACCCGGCGAGCACGAAGACGGACTGCATGCCCGGCAGCGCGGAGAGCGCAGCGGCCACTGTGCGCACGGAGCCCGGCTCACAGGAGATCCAGGCGAAGACGGGGTGGCCGGTCCTGCGCAGCGACCAGCTCACGGAGGCGGACACGCGCATGACGCCGCGCCCGCGCAGTCCGGCCAGACGGCGGCTGACAGTGCTCGCCGAGGCCCCCAGCACCTCCGCGAGACCGCCCACCGGCGCGCGAGGGGCGTGCTGCAGGGCCGCGATGAGTGCCGCGTCCACGTCGTCGATGTGCTCCACACACCCATCATATCCAGGCGATTTCTGCATGATCTTGCGCGAATGCGTCCACTTCGTGCATCATCTACTCCATTCGTGATCGTTATCACCAGATACGCGCAACGCTCCGACTGCGGTTCCGCAGCGCGCGGTTGCTGTGCCGCTCCCGGCGTACCCGCCGGAGCACGATCACCCGGAGCACGGGACGTCCGTTCGCTCCGTCAGGAGAACAGCAGAACGGGAGCCGCAATGTCTGCAGACGTGGCATCGGAGGGAAGCCCCGCGCATCCGCCTCAGGGCGAGCGGAGCGGGCAGGACGCACAGGCGAAGACGGAGTCCCGGTTCTCCGCCGGAGTGCTCAAGGTGCTCGAGGCCGTGGACCGCGCGGGCAACAAGCTCCCACACCCATTCTGGATCTTCGTGGGCCTGGCGATCATCGTCGCGGGCCTGAGCGCGGTGCTCTCCCGCATGGGCGTCTCGTCGACGAACCCCGCGGACGGCGAGGAGGTGGTGGTCCAGAACCTCCTGTCCTACGACGGCGTGCGGATGATGCTGGGCGACGCCATCATGAACTTCGTGAACTTCCCGCCGCTGGGGCTCATCGTGGTCGTGGCGCTGGGCGTGTCCATCGCGGACGCCACCGGACTCCTGCCCGCCCTCATGCGCGGCATGCTCTCCCGGGTCTCCCCGCGCTACGTCACCTTCACCATCGCGCTCACCGCGATGGTCGCCCAGATCGCCGGCGACGCGGCCTTCGCCGTGATGATCCCGCTGGCGATGATCGCCTACCGCGCGGTGGGCCGCAGCCCGATCATCGGCGCCGTCGTCGCCTACGTCTCGATCGGGGGTGCGAGCAGCATCGGCCTGCTCCCCAGCGGCACCGACGCCGTGTTCGCCGGGCTCTCCACCGCCGCCGCGCACACCATCGACCCGAACTACAGCGTGGGCCCCCTCTCCAACTACTACTTCTCCGCGATCTCCGCGCTGATCCTCGCCGTCTCCATCACGATCGTGGTGGAGACGGTGGTGGCCAAGCGCGTGGCGGCGCTGGAGGCTGCGGAGCCCTCCGTGAATGCGGAGCCCCTGCCCGCGATGGACCTGCAGACGAACGAGCGCCGGGGCATGCTCGCAGCGGGCATCGCGACCCTCGTGTTCGCCGCCGCTGTCGTCCTCGTGATGGTGCCCACCGGCTCACCGCTGCGCGGCGACGCCGGCGAGATCCTCGACTCCCCGCTCATGGACAACATCGCGGTGGTGATGATGCTGTTCTTCGCCGCGGTGGGCATCGCCTACGGCGTGGTGCAGGGCAGCATCAAGAAGTTCAGCGACATCCCTGAGCTCATGGCCCCGGGCGTGCGCGAACTGGTCCCGGTCATCGTCCTGTTCTTCGCGGCCTCGCAGTTCCTCGCGTACTTCAAGTGGACGAACATCGGCCAGATCGTCGCGATCGAGGGCGCCTCCACCCTGGACAAGCTGGGCGCCACCCCGGTCGTCATCTTCATCGCCGCGGTCCTGCTCATCAGCTGCATGAACCTGGTGCTCACCTCCGGCTCCGCGATGTACGCCTTCGTCGCCCCGGTCCTCGTGCCCATGCTCATGCTCCTGGACATCGCCCCGGAGACCACGCAGGCGATGTTCCGCATCGCGGACGCCCCCACCAACAGCCTCACGCCCATGAGCCCGTACTTCGTCATGGCGCTGGGCTTCATCCGCCGCCACCGCCCCAGCGCGGGCATCGGCACGCTCATGTCGCTCGTGCTGCCGCTGGCGCTCGTGAACCTGGTCGTCTGGCTCACGATCTTCATCATCTGGTACCTGCTTGGCCTGCCGCTGGGACCGGGGGTGAGCGCCCGATGAGCACCGCAGCCACGCCTCCCGGCGCCCCGACGTCCCCAGCCGCAGTGGCCGGCCCCCGCTCTGCTCCCGACGCTCCGGCCTCCGCCGCATTCCGCGCGTTCCTCGCGGCCCTGCCGCAGATGCGCGCGCAGGCCGCCGCCGAGCATGCGGAGGCCCTCGACGACCTCCGGGCGCTCGTGGAGACCGAGACCCCCAGCGCGGACCCCGCGGCCCTGGACGCGGCCGCCCGGGAGCTCCTCGGCTGCGCGGAGACCCTCATGGGTCCGCTCGGCCGCGTAGAGCTGCACGCGCACGAGGAGCACGGCCCCACCCTGATCCTCGACGTGCCGGGCGAGCTCCCCGGGCGCGTGGTCGTCGTGGGCCACTACGACACCGTGTGGCCGCTGGGCACGCTCGGGGAGATCCCCTTCTCCGTCGAGGACGGGATCGTCCGCGGGCCGGGCGTCCTCGACATGAAGGCCGGCCTCGTGACCGGCTTCCGCGCCGTCCGGCTGGCGCGCGCCCACGGGCTGCAGCTGCCCTCGCTCACCTTCGTGCTCAACGGGGACGAGGAACTCGGCAGCCCCTCCTCCCGTCCCCTCATCGAACGGGAGGCCGCCGGGGCAGACGCGGGACTGGTGATCGAGCCCGGCGTCGACTGGGACCTCAAGGTCGAGCGCAAGGGCGTGGGAGTGTTCTCCCTCGAGGTGGCCGGGGTGGAGTCCCACGCGGGCAATGACCCCGAGGGCGGGGCGAGCGCCGTGACCGCCCTCGCCGAGCTGGTCCTCCAGCTGAACCGGGGCACCGACCTGGCGGCCGGCACCAGCGTGAACGTGGGCACCGTGAGCGGCGGCACCGCACGCAATGTGGTGCCGGGCCGCGCCCGGGCCTCCGTGGACGTGCGCGTGACGACGCCGGAGGAGGCCGCCCGGATCGACCGGCTCTTCTCCGGCCTCACAGTCGCGGATCCCCGGGTCTCCTTCACGGTGGGCGGCGGCTGGAACCGGCCGCCCATGGCGCTCACGGACGGCAGCCGTGCGCTGCTGCGCACGGTGCAGCAGGTGGCCGACCGGGTCAGGGCGCCGCTGGGACAGCGCTCCGTGGGCGGCGGCAGCGATGCGAACTTCCTGTCCGCCCTCGGCGTGCCGGTGCTCGACGGCCTCGGCGCCAGCGGCAACGGTCCGCACGCCCGCAGCGAGCACGTGCTGGAGGCAGACATGGATGACCGCGTCCTCCTGCTGGCCGGCGTCCTCGCCACCGCCTTCGCCGGCTGAGCCGGGCGGCGCGCGAGCCGCCATGATCAGTGAGCGCGAACTGACGCTCCGGCGCCGCTGGAGCGTCAGTCTGCGCCCACCCCCGGAGGAACCGGCCGTGCCACACTGAGGGCATGGTCGAGCTCACCGCCGTTCTCGGAGACATCACCGTTCAGCACGTCGACGCGGTGGTCAACGCCGCCAACACCGCGATGCGCGGCGGCGGAGGCGTGGACGGCGCGATCCACCGTGCGGGCGGGCCCGCGATCCTCGCCGACTGCATCGAGCGGTTCCCGCACGGCCTGGCGACCGGAGATGCCGGCTGGACCACCGCCGGGGAACTCCCCGCGCGCTGGGTCATCCACACGGTGGGGCCGAACCACTCAGCCGGTCAGCGGGACCGGCGCCTCCTCGTCTCCTGCTACCGGCGCTCGCTGGCGGTCGCGGACGAACTGGGCGCGTCCGCCGTGGCCTTCCCGCTCATCAGCGCCGGCGTCTACGGCTGGCCGCTCGACGACGCCGTCGCGGCGGCCGTCGACACCCTCCGCACGTGCGAGACACAGGTGGAGGCAGTGCGCATCGTCGCCTTCAGCGAGCACCTGCACGCACTGGTGCAGGCACGGATCGCACAGGGGTAGGCGGGGAGAGCGGGCACGAGCCGCAGCCCGAGGAGCGCTCCTCGGCGTCTGACCGTGCACCGCGCGCCCGCCTCATGCGCCTCCGCCCCCTCACTCCTCCACCTTGTAGGCGTCGCGGAGCATCATGATGTTGTCCGGACGCGCGGGGATCCCGTGGACGTTCACGAGGCTCATCCGCATCCAGTCCGCTCCCCACAGGTAGCAGTACGGAGTGAGCTCCGCGAGCTTGAGAGAGACCTCCCGGTACCGCTCCTTCCGCTGTGCGGGGTCCGGCTCCGCCGCAGCCGCCAGCATGAGACCGTCGAGCTCCTCGTCGGCCACGAGGTTGAAGTTGGAGCTGGGTGCGTCCGGTGTGGCCAGCGCGCTGTTGAACCAGCGGTTGACGTTGCCGTCCGGGTCCATCGCCCCGCGCCAGCGGTAGAGCATCGCGTCGAAGTCGTGGCTGAAGGCGTCGTCCACCAGGGTGGGCTGATCCGTGGGCCGCAGGCGCGCGTCGATGCCCACGGCACCCCACTGCGACTCGAGGGCCTGGGCGGCCCGGGTGTTGTCGGGACTCGAGGTGAGCTGCAGGTCGAAGGAGAGCCCGCCCAGCTCCTCGACGAGCCGCCGCGCCCCTTCCTCGTCATGCCGGGCGTACCCCTCGACCTCGCCCATGTCCCAGGTGCTCCCGGTGGGGAACGGCGACTCCTGCCCGGTGAGCCTGTCGCCCCCGTAGAGCGCGTCGTCCATGAGTTCCGGGTCGATCGCCATGCACGCGGCCCGGCGGGCGTCCGGATCGCTGAGCGGACGCCCCTCGGCGGTGTTGAACATGACGAAGCTCGATCCTGCCGCGCCCTGCGGGTCCAGGCGGATGGAGGGGTCCAGCTCCGCATCGCTCACCCAGTTGTAGGCGACGTTGTCCGCCACGTCGATGGAGGTGGACGCGAGGCTGGAGTAGCGGGAGTCGGAGTCCGCGATCACCCGGAACTCCACTCCGTCGAGGTAGGGCCGCCCCGGATCGCGGTAGCCGTCCCAGGCCTTCACCCGCACCGAGCTGTCCGCCACCTCGCTCACCAGCTCGAACGGTCCCGTCCCCACCGGTCTGGCACCCAGGTCCCCGCCCGTCTCCTCGATCGCCCGGGGCGAGGCCATCATGCCCGGAGCGGAGGCGAGCACGGCCACGGGGAATCCCGCGTGCGGACGGTTGAGCTCGAACTCCACCGTGGAGGCGTCCACCGCGCGGACGTCCTCGAGCACCCCCATCTCGCCCAGGCAGGAGCAGCCGTTGGCCGGATCGCGCATCCGGTCCACGTTCGTCACGACGGCGTCCGCGTCGAACTCCTCCCCATCCTGGAACTCGATGCCCTCCTGCAGGGAGACGGCGTAGGTGAGCCCGTCGTCGCTCACCTCGTAGCCCGTCGCCAGGTTGGGGATGAGCTCGCCCTCGGCATCGAGGTCGAAGAGCTGCTCGTACATGGTCAGCAGCACGCTGTAGCTGACGTACGTGGTCGCCCGCAGCGGATCCAGGGAGACCCAGCTGGCCTCCACGCCCACGCTGAGCGTGCCGCCGGGCCGCGGCTGCGCGTCCGGATCGTCCGGGACGACGGCCGCGCCGCAGCCCGCCAGGACCAGCGCCGTCGCCGCGGCGGCCAGACCCCGCAGAACCCGCAGACCACGCCCGAGGCCCCTCCTCCGTTCACGCATCTCGCACCTCCCTGCGCGCCTGTGCATTCCGTGCCTCTGCCTCGGGCGCCTCCGCCTCGGCCACCGATGCCGTCCCGTTCTTCAGCCCTGTCCCGCTCCCCCGCACGGGTCCGCTGCCTGCACGGATCGGCCCGGCGTCCTCGGCTGCGGAAGACCTGTCGCCCGCGCCCTGCCCGGCACTCCCGGCGGCAGGCTGCGGATCGAAGAAGCCGAAGAACTCGATCACCTCGGCCTCCTCGCCCCGGACCGCCGCCCGGCCGCCCGCGAGAGCGTCCGCCCACCCGAGCTCCCCGGTCCCGAGCTCCGCCCAGGTCCGCGCGTCCAGGGACACCACGGCGTCCGGCGCGTAGGGGTGGCGGTCCACGTCCGCGACGAACTCGCAGACGGACTTCCGCAGGTGCAGGCCCGCCCGGGTGTCCCGGTCCGTGAGGTCGAGGACGAGGAAGCGTTCGGTCTCCCCGCTCCGGGAGGGGTCGAGCCGCACGCGCAGGTGGTCGATGTGCATCTGCGGCGGGGCGCGCAGCACATCTCCCACGGTCCAGGGCTCGGACGGCGGGATGCTCACCTTCCCCTCCAGCTCGCGGGCGTGCGTGAGGTAGAAGTGGCGGGCGATGGACCCGCCCGCCCTCTGCCCC
>NZ_JALAHB010000234.1 GCF_022712115.1 Brevibacterium sp.
CGCCTGCTTCGTGGGCCGGCCCAACACGGGCAAGTCCACGCTCACCAACGCGCTGGTGGGGGAGAAGGTGGCGATCACCTCGGCCAAGCCCCAGACCACGCGCCACACCGTGCGCGGCATCGTCCACCGCGACGAGTACCAGCTGATCCTCGTCGACACCCCCGGCCTGCACCGTCCGCGCACACTGCTGGGCGAGCGGCTCAACGAGCTCGTGGCCGGCACGCTCGCGGAGGTGGACGTCATCGGCTTCTGCCTGCCGGCGGACGAGAAGCCGGGCCCCGGCGACCGCTACATCGCAGAACAGCTCGCGCAGTTCTCCGGCCGCACGCCGGTGGTCGCCCTCGTGACGAAGACGGACCGCGTCTCGCGGGACGCGGTGGGGGAGGCGCTGCTGCGCGTCGCGCAGCTGGGCGACTTCGCGGACATCATCCCCGTCTCCGCCGTGGACGGCTTCCAGGTGGACGAGGTGGGCGCCGTGCTCTCTTCGCACCTGCCCGCCTCCCCGCCGCTCTACCCGGACGGGGAGCTCACGGACGAGCCCGAGGCGGTGATGATCGCGGAGCTGGTGCGTGAGGCCGCGCTCGAGGACGTGCGCCAGGAGCTGCCGCACTCGCTCGCGGTGCAGGTGGAGGAGATGCGGCCGCGGGAGGGCCGGCCGGAGGACCGGCCGCTCTGGGACGTCCACGTCAACCTCTACGTGGAGCGGGACAGCCAGAAGGCGATCATCATCGGCAAGGGCGGTTCGCGCCTGCGCGCGATCGGCACGCAGGCGCGCGGGCAGATCGAGGCGCTGCTGGGCACCCCGGTGTACCTCGACCTCCACGTCAAGGTCCTCAAGGACTGGCAGCGAGACCCCAAGGCCCTGGGCCGGCTGGGCTTCGACTTCGCCTGAGGCGCCGGTGCGGCCGCGGCGTTCCCCGGAATCCGCGGCATCTGTAGACTGAGCGGCTGTGAGCGACCCCCAGATCATCCATCTTGCAGACATCGACCCCCGGGTCTCACCCGACGAGCTGATCGACGGCCTCGTGCCGCCGCCGCAGTTCGAGAGTGTGTCCTTCGCCTCCTACCGCCCGGACCCCGCGCAGCCCTCCCAGGCGCAGGCGCGCGACACCCTCGAGGAGTTCGCCGCCCAGTCCGGCTCCGGCGGCAGGCTCTTCGGCCGCCTGTTCGGCGGGCGGAAGGGCCGGTCGAAGGGCGTCTACCTCGACGGCGGCTACGGCGTGGGCAAGACGCACCTGCTGGCCTCGACCTGGCACGCGAACCAGAAGCCGGCGACCTTCGGCACGTTCGTCGAGTACACCAACCTCATCGGCGCGCTCGGGTTCCTCCGCGCCCGCGACGAGCTGAGCCAGATGAAGCTCGTGTGCATCGACGAGTTCGAGCTCGACGACCCCGGGGACACCGTGATGATGTCCCGCCTCATGCGCGAGCTCACGGACGCCGGGGTGAAGATCGTCGCGACCTCCAACACCCTCCCGGGCGCGCTGGGCCAGGGGCGGTTCGCCGCCTCGGACTTCCTGCGGGAGATCCAGGCGCTCTCCGACCAGTTCAGCGTCATCTCCATCGACGGCGACGACTACCGGCACCGGGGCGCGCCCGCGCCGCCGGAGCCGCTCTCCGCCGACGCGCTCGAGGCCGTCGTCGCCGCGGCGACCGGCACCCTGGCCCGCGACCCCTTCGGCTCCCTCGTCGCGCACCTCTCCGCCGTCCATCCCTCTCGCTACGGCCGGATGCTCGACGGTGTGGGCACGGTGGCGTGGGAGGACGTGGACACCCTCACGAACGAGGGGGTGGCGCTGCGCTTCGTGGCGCTCGTGGACCGCATGTACGACCGGGACATCGCGGTGCACAACACCGGCGTGCGGCTGGACGCGATCTTCACCGACGCGATGGTCGCCGGCGGCTACCGGAAGAAGTACCTGCGCTGCCTCTCGCGCCTCACCGCGCTCGCGCAGAAGGGCCGGGAACAGGCGGCTGAAGCACAGGTGAATGCGGTGTGACACAGGACACCGGCGATCGATTTGCACGGCCTGGTGGGGGCGTGTAGATTTATGTTTCGTCGCCAGGGAGACCGGGCGGCACGGAGCCTGAGGTTCTCTCGCCGGAAACGGCGGTGGGAAGCGGGTTCCGCGCGGATGTGGCGCAGCTGGTAGCGCATCACCTTGCCAAGGTGAGGGTCGCGAGTTCGAATCTCGTCATCCGCTCGGAGATGGTCAACCGTCTCGCGGTGGAGTGGCCGAGAGGCGAGGCAGCGGCCTGCAAAGCCGTATACGAGGGTTCGAATCCCTTCTCCACCTCTGTTCGCTCCGGTTCGTCCGGATCGAGCGCGATTGGCGCAGCGGTAGCGCGCTTCCCTGACACGGAAGAGGTCACTGGTTCGATCCCAGTATCGCGCACGGCGGTCCACGCCGCTGGAGTATAAGTGAACAGCCTGTTCAACAGGCGCGATTGGCGCAGGGGTAGCGCGCTTCCTTCACACGGAAGAGGTCACTGGTTCGATCCCAGTATCGCGCACGGATGAGGAGCCGGGGACTGCATGTCCTCGGCCTTTATCATGGCGGCGGCCGCACCCTCGGACGGGTGCACACGCGCGATTGGCGCAGCGGTAGCGCGCTTCCCTGACACGGAAGAGGTCACTGGTTCGATCCCAGTATCGCGCACAGATCCGGACAGAGGCCGGGAACCTTCGGGTTCCCGGCCTCTGTCGTCTCCCGCCCTCTGCGCGTCCCCGGACCAGGCGCTAGACTCTCAGGCGGCGCAGGGCCCCGGTACGTCCCTGCCTGCGGGAGCGGCAGCCGTGAGACGGTACGCCCCCGGATCGCACAAGCTTAGGAGCAGACAGTGTCCGCAGACCTCATCCTCGAAGGCAACTCCCACCCGTTCGAGGAGGGGATGACGGGTGCGACGCTCTTCGCCGAGCGGCGCGACGTCGTCGCGATCCGGCTCGGCGGGGTCCCGGCGGATCTGTCGCGGGAGCTGCACCCGGGTGACGAGGTCGAGCCGATCACGCTCGCGGACCAGGACGGGCTGAACATCCTCCGGCACTCCGCCGGCCACGTCGTCGCGCAGGCGGTGCAGGAGCTCTTCCCCGGCACCACGCTGGGGATCGGTCCGTTCATCACCGACGGCTTCTACTTCGACTTCGGCAACGTGGATCCCTTCACCCCGGAGGACCTCAAGGCGATCGAGAAGCGGGCCAAGCAGATCATCAAGGAGGGGCAGACCTTCCACCGCGTCGAGGTGTCCGAGGAGGAGGCGCTGGAGCGGATGGCCGGGGAGCCGTACAAGACGGAGCTCATCACCGGGCGGTTCGGCGCGGCCGACGACGAGGCCGGCGTGGAGGTCTCCGCGGGCGATCTCACGGTCTACGAGAACCGCAACCGCAGGGGCGAGACCGTGTGGCAGGACCTGTGCCGCGGCCCCCACCTGCCCACCACCCGGCACATCGGCCAGGGCTTCGCGGTCACCCGCGCCTCGGCGGCCTACTGGCGCGGGGACCAGGCGAACGACTCGCTGCAGCGCGTCTACGGCACCGCCTGGGCGTCGAAGGAGGACCTCAAGGCCCACCAGGAGCGCCTGGCGGAGGCCGAACGCCGCGACCACCGGCGCCTCGGCTCGGAACTCGACCTCTTCTCCTTCCCGGACGAGCTGGGCTCCGGCCTGCCGGTGTTCCACCCCAAGGGCGGCATCATCAAGCGGGAGATGGAGGACTACGTCCGCGCCCGCCACATCGAGGAGGGCTTCTCCTACGTGGGCACTCCCCACATCTCGAAGGAGACCCTGTACTTCACCTCGGGCCACCTGCCCTACTACGGGGAGAACATGTTCCCGGCCTTCGGCGTGGACGAGGTCCCCTACCGCCTCAAGGCGATGAACTGCCCCATGCACAACCTCATCTACCGGTCGCGCGGCCGCTCCTACCGCGAGCTGCCGCTGCGCCTGTTCGAGTTCGGTACGGTCTACCGCGACGAGCCCTCCGGCGTGGTCCACGGCCTCACCCGCGTGCGGGCGCTCACGCAGGACGACTCGCACTCCTACGTCGCCCAGGAGGACGCCGGGAAGGAGATCCGGCACCTCCTCGACTTCGTGCTCTCGCTGCTGCGCGACTTCGGACTCGACGACTTCTACCTCGAACTCTCCACCCGCGACGAGGACGGGAAGAAGAAGGACAAGTTCATCGGCTCGGACGAGCAGTGGGCTGAGGCCACCCGCACCCTGGAGGAAGTGGCGCGGGAGTCGGGCCTGGAGCTCGTGCCGGATCCGGGCGGAGCCGCCTTCTACGGTCCCAAGATCTCCGTCCAGGCCCGTGACGCGATCGGCCGCACCTGGCAGATGTCCACCGTCCAGCTGGACTTCAACCAGCCGGAGCGGTTCGAGCTCGAGTACCAGGCCGCGGACGGGTCCCGGCAGCGGCCGGTGATGATCCACTCGGCCAAGTTCGGCTCGCTCGAGCGCTTCATGGGCGTGCTCACGGAGCACTACGCCGGGGCGTTCCCGGTGTGGCTGGCACCCGTGCAGGTCGTCTGCGTGCCGGTCGCGGAGCCCTTCGTGCCGTACCTGGAGGAGATCGCGGCGAAGCTGCGCGCGGCCGGCGTGCGCGTCGAGGTCGACGACTCGGACGACCGGATGCCCAAGAAGATCCGCAACGCCTCGAAGCAGAAGGTGCCCTACACGCTCATCGCCGGCGGGGAGGACGCCGAGGCCGGCGCGGTCTCCTTCCGCTTCCGCGACGGCACGCAGCGCAACGGTGTGCCCGTGGACGAGGCCGTCGAGACGGTGCTGGAGGCGATCCGCACCAAGGCGCAGGCATGACGGCGCACGGCGCGGGTGCGGCCGGGATCCCGGAGCCGGAGGCGGCCGCGGGCTTCCCCGGGGAGCCGGACGGATTCCAGCGCCTCTGGACGCCGCACCGCATGGTCTACGTGGGCGGCGACGCCAAGCCGCGTGACGAGGGCGAGCGGGAGTGCCCGTTCTGCGCGGCTCCCGCGCACGAGGACGCCGAGCGCCTCGTCGTCGCCCGCGGCGCGCACGTCTTCGCCGTGCTCAACCTGTACCCCTACAACCCCGGGCACCTGCTCATCTGCCCCTATCGCCACGTGGCCGACTACACGGATCTCACGCCGGAGGAGACGCGGGAGCTCGCGGAGTTCTCGCAGGTGGCCATGCGCACCGTGCGGCGCGTCTCCGGACCGGACGGCTTCAACCTCGGCATGAATCAGGGCGCGGCGGGAGGCGCGGGCATCGCCGCGCACCTCCACCAGCACGTGGTGCCCCGCTGGTCCGGGGATGCGAACTTCCTGCCGATCGTCGCGCAGACGAAGGCGCTGCCCCAGGTCCACGGGGACGTGCGCGCGCGGCTGGCCGAGGCATGGGGGAGCGACGATGAGTGAGGCCGCTGACGCGTCTGCCGCCTCGACGCCCTCGGCCCGGCTGCTCGCCTCGCTGCACACGCTCGCCCGGCCGCGTGCGGCCGGGACCTCCGTGCGCTTCGAGGTCACGCGGCCGGACGCCGCGACGGACACCTACACCACGCGCCTGCACGCGGTCGCGCTCGACTGCGACACGGACGGCCTGCAGGTCCCGCCGGAGAGCCGCTGCGCACGTGTGAGCACCGGCTGGTCCGACACCCATGAGGCGGCCGCTGGGGACGTGCGCGTCCTCCTGCGCGCCTCCCGCGGCGCCCCGGCCCAGCTGTGGGCGGCCGTGTCGCCGGGCGAGCTCCGGCAGGTCACCGACGAGCCCCTGGGCGTCTGGGCGCCCGTCCTCGCCGAGGACGGTGCGAACGCGTACGTGCTCGCGCGCCTGCCGGAACCCGGTCGCTACGGCACGGATCCGGAGGTGGGTCCGGAGGCCGAGGCGCCGCGCCGGATCTCCTCCCTGCAGTACCAGTCGAACGGTCTGGGCTGGGTGCTCGACCGCCCCACGCGGCTGCTCCGGATCCCCCTGGACGGGGAGTCCGCACCGGCGGTCGCCGGTGAGCTGCCGCTGCCGGAGCCTGAGACGCTCCTCACCCTCACCGGCGAGGTCTCGGACCTGCGGGCGGACCTGGGCCGTGCCTCCGTCGTCGCCCCGGTCGCACGGCCGGGACGCACGGCGGATCTGCGGACGACCGTGTGGCTCGCGGACGAGACCGGCCCGCGGGCGCTCGACCTCGGCGACCTCGCGGTGCGCAGGCACGCCTGGCTGGACGCCGGCACGCTCCTCGTGACCGCCGTGGAGCTCGGCCCGTCCCGGCAGGACTTCGTGGCCCGGGTGCCGGGCCTGTACCTCCACGACACGGCCTCGGGCCGCACGACCCGTCTCACCCCGGCCGACGAGTGGGAGCTCACCGGCGCGCTCGTGCCGGCGGGCGGGCGCGTGCTCACCCTCGCGGACCGCGACGGGGGAGTGCTGCTGGTGTCCGTGGCGCTGGAGACCGGGGAGGTCACCGCACTCACGCCCGCGGACTGGGAGGTGACGGGCTGGTGCAGCGCCGCCGACGGCACGCTCATCGTCACCGCGGCCACCCCCACCAGCTGCGGGGAGGTCTTCCGCGTGTGCCCGGAGACGGGCGAGCCGGTGCAGCTCACGCGGCTGGACGACTCGGCCTGGTACCGGGCCGTCCCGGTGTCCGCGCCCACGCCCCTGGGAGAGGCGCACGGCTGGTACGCGCTGCCCGAGGGCGCCGGTCCGCACCCCGTCGTGCTCAGCATCCACGGCGGCCCCTTCGCCCAGTACACCGCCGCGGCCTTCGACGAGGTGCGCTCACTCACGGAGGCCGGCTACGCGGTCGTGTGGTCGAACCCGCGCGGCTCGGCCGGCCGCGGCCGCGCCTGGGGTGCGGCGGTGCAGGGCGACTTCGCGGAGCCCGCGGCCGCGGACGTCCTCGCGGTGCTCGACGCCGCGCTGGACGCGGAACCCCGCCTCGACCGCTCGCGGGTGGGCGTGCAGGGAGGCTCCTACGGGGGCTACCTCACCGCCATGCTGGCGGGCGCGGAGTCCCGCTTCGCCGGGGCGATCGTGGAGCGCGGCTTCCTCGTGCCCGAGAGCTTCGCCGGGACCAGCGACATCGGCGGCTGGTTCGGTGCAGAGTATCTGGGGACGGAGCCGGAGCAGGTGCGCCGGCAGTCGCCCATGGAACGCGTGGCCGGCGTGCGCGCCCCCGTGCTCGTCATCCACTCGGAGCAGGATCTGCGGTGCCCGCTCGAGCAGGCCCAGCAGTACTACGGCGCGCTCGTGCGGGCGGGGAGGGACGCGGAGCTGCTCGTCTTCCCCGGCGAGGACCACGAACTCTCGCGCTCCGGACGGCCCCGCCACCGGATCGCCCGGTTCGAGGCCATCCTCGAGTGGTGGCGCAGGGTGCTGTAGGTCCGGTGCTCTACGCCTGTGCCGGCTGCGGCTCCCTGCCGGGCGCGAACGGAGACGGCTCCGGCTCGCGGTGCCGCGCCTGCACGAGCAGAATGACGACGCCGAGGGCGACTGCGCCGAGCGCGGCCCACACGTTGGTGCGCAGCCCCAGGAACACGAGGCTGGGGTCGAGGCGGATGCTCTCCCAGACCACGCGACCCGCTCCGTACCAGATGAGGTAGCAGGCGAAGACGCGTCCCCACTGGAAGTACGCCTTCCGGGTGAGCCAGAGCAGCACGAGGCAGCCCAGTGTGTTCCAGACGACCTCGTAGAGGAACGTGGGGTGGAAGAGGGTGCCGGGCGGGGTGCCCGGCGGGATCGCCGGGTTGCCAGGATCGATCTCGAGGCCCCAGGGCAGGGTGGTGGGCCTCCCGAAGAGCTCCTGGTTGAACCAGTTGCCGAAGCGCCCGCAGGCCTGCGCGAGGATGAGGCCCGGCGCGATGGCGTCCACCAGTGCGGTGAACCGCAGCCCCATGCGGCGGCACATGATCCACACGCCCAGCGTGCCGCCCAGCAGCGCGCCGAAGATCGCGATGCCGCCCTCCCAGATCGCCCAGACGGAACCGGGCTGGAACGGGTTCCAGGGATTGCGCCCCGGGCCGAAGTAGTCCTCGTGATGGCTGATGACGTGGTAGATCCGCGCGCCGACGATCGCCATCGGCACGGCGAGGATCGCGATGTCGAGCACCTGCCACTGGGGCACGCCGCGCTGCACGAGGCGGCGGTTCGTCAGCAGGACGGCCAGGACGATCCCGGCGAGGATGCACAGCGCGTAGAAGTGCAGGGTGATCGGGCCCAGCTCGATGCCGGAGACGGAGGGACTGGGGATCGAGGCGAGCAGCTGCGCGGCCGGGTGGTTCAGTGGCATGGGCCAAGTCTACGAGGCGGCTGCGCGAGGCGGCGGGACGCGGGACCCGCATGGCGGTAGACTGGTCGATCGGAAGAAACCGCGTCCGCGGAGCTGATCCGCTCCGCGCGAGCGCGGACCGACAGCGAAGAGGAGCACATTCCGTGTCAGGTCACTCCAAATGGGCAACGACCAAGCACAAGAAGGCCGCGATCGATGCGAAGCGGGGCAAGCTCTTCGCCAAGCTCATCAAGAACATCGAGGTCGCGGCCCGCAACGGCGGCCCTGATCCCTCGGGCAACCCCACGCTCTTCGACGCGATCCAGAAGGCGAAGAAGAACTCGGTGCCCGCGGACAACATCGAGCGCGCCGTCAAGCGCGGCGGCGGCCTCGACGGCTCCGGCGTCGACTACGAGACGATCATGTACGAGGGCTACGCCCCCGGCGGCGTGGCCCTCCTCATCGAGTGCCTCACGGACAACCGCAACCGCGCGGCGTCCGAGGTGCGCGTGGCCGTGACCCGCAACAACGGCAACATGGGCGATCCCGGCTCCGTGGCCTACAACTTCTCCCGCAAGGGCGTGGTGACGGTTTCCAAGGACGCCGCGGACGAGGACGCGATCCTCGAGGCCACCCTCGACGCGGGCGCCGAGGAGGTCAAGGACGCCGGCGAGAAGTGGGAGATCCACTCCGAGGCCACCGATCTCGTCGCCGTCCGCACCGCGCTGCAGGAGGCCGGGATCGACTACGACTCTGCGGAGGCGCTGTTCGTCCCCGGCGTGGAGGTCCCGGTCGAGGACCCGCACATCGCACAGCAGGTGTTCCGCCTCATCGACGCGCTCGAGGACTCGGACGAGGTCCAGAACGTGTTCTCGAACATCGACGTCTCCGACGAGGTCCTCGCCGCCCTCGAGGAGGAGTGAGGGTGTGAGGGTCCTGGGCGTCGATCCCGGCCTCACCCGGCTGGGCCTGGGCGTGGTGGACTCCGGCAGCCCCACGCGTCCGCAGCTCGTGGCGGTGGGGGTGGTCCGCACGCCCGCGGACGAATCCGTGGACGTGCGGCTGGGGCGGATCGCCGAGGCCTTCGACCAGTGGATCGACGAACACCGTCCGGACGTCGTGGCGATCGAGCGCGTGTTCGCCCGTTCGGACGTCTCGACCATCATCGGCACGGCCCAGGCCTCGGGGCTGACGATGGGCCTGGCCGCGCGCCGCGGCCTCCCGGTGGCGATGCACACCCCCTCCGAGGTGAAGGCCGCCATCACCGGCAGCGGGCGGGCGGACAAGCGCCAGATGACGCACATGGTGACCCGCATCCTGCGCCTGGACGCGCCGCCCAAGCCGGCGGACGCCGCGGACGCGCTGGGGCTCGCGATCACCCACCTCTGGCGCGGTGCGGTGGCGGGCGCCTCCACGCCCGGCAAGGAGAAGGACGTGCTGGCCCGCCGCGCGCGCACGACGGCGGGCACCGGGCTGACTCCGGCGCAGCAGCAGTGGGCACGGGCCATGCGCGCCGCGCGCGCCTGAGGAGCCGCTCCCGGCGTGCGTTCAGCGGCGCCGGCGTTAGACTGGCAATCGCACACGTGTTCGAACAGCCATGAGAGCAAGGAGCCGCAGTGATCGCCTACCTCGCAGGCACCGTCCGCGCCGCCCGCGCGGACTCCGCCGTCATCGTCACCCACGGGGTGGGGCGGCAGGTGTTCGTCACCCCGGCGCTGGCCGCGACGCTGACGGAGGGGCAGGAGACGGAGCTCCACACCGAGCTGGTGGTCAGGGAGGACTCGCTCACCCTCTACGGCTTCGACTCCGCCGACGCGCGCTCGGTCTTCCAGACCCTGCTGAGCGTGTCCGGGGTGGGCCCCAAGCTCGCCCTCGCCGTCCTCGGGGTCCTCGGTGCGGACGGTCTGCGGCAGGCTGTGGCCGCGGAGGACGCCGCCGCGCTCACCGCCGTGCCCGGGATCGGGAAGAAGGGCGCGGCGCGGATGCTCCTCGAGCTCGCCGGCAAGCTGCCGGCGGGCACGGCCTCCCTCTCCGCCGCACCCGTGGCGGCAGTGACGCGCGGGGCCGGCGACGAGGTCGTGGACGCGCTCGTGGGCCTCGGCTGGAAGCAGGCCGAGGCGCTGGACGCCGTCGCGCGCGCGAGCGAGTCCGCCCCCTCCGCGCCCGTGCCCGTCCTCCTCCGCGAGTCCCTCCGGATCCTCGGCGGTCGCCTGTGAGTGAGCGCTCCTACGAGATCGACTTCGGGTCCGAGGCGCTCACCGGCGCGGAGGCCGAGCGGCTGACGGCCGGCGGCGCGGGGGAGACCGAGCGGGCGGAGGAGGCCGCGCTGCGCCCGCAGGGGCTCGCGGACTTCGTGGGCCAGCCCCAGGTGCGCGCTCAGCTCTCGCTCGTGCTGGAGGCGGCGAAGGCGCGCGGCCGCACGCCGGACCACGTCCTCCTCTCCGGCCCTCCCGGGCTCGGCAAGACCACTCTGGCGATGATCATCGCGCACGAGATGGGCCGCGGCATCCGGGTCACCTCCGGCCCCGCCATCCAGCACGCCGGCGACCTCGCCGCCATCCTCTCCTCCCTCGAGGAGGGCGAGGTCCTCTTCATCGACGAGATCCACCGCATGTCCCGTGCGGCGGAGGAGATGCTCTACGTCGCGATGGAGGACTACCGGGTGGACGTCATCGTGGGCAAGGGGCCGGGGGCCACCGCGATCCCGCTCGAACTGCCCTTCTTCACGCTCGTCGGCGCCACCACGCGCTCCGGCCTGCTCCCGGCCCCGCTGCGGGACCGGTTCGGGTTCACGGGCCACCTCGACTTCTACTCCGCCGAGGACCTCCACTCCGTCCTCGCGCGCAGCGCCCGCAAGCTCGGCATGGAGACCGAGGAGACGGGCCTCACGGAGATCGCCATGCGCTCGCGCGGTACGCCCCGCATCGCCAACCGGCTGCTGCGCCGCGTGCGGGACTGGGCGCAGGTGCGCGGCGACGGGCGGATCACCACCGCCGCCGCGCGGGCGGCACTGGAGGTCTACGAGGTCGACGCACTGGGGCTCGACCGGCTCGACCGCTCCGTCCTCCGCAGCCTCTGCACCCGGTTCGGCGGCGGACCGGTGGGACTCGGCACCCTCGCCGTGACGGTGGGGGAGGAGGCCGAAACCGTCGAGGAGGTCGCGGAGCCGTTCCTCGTCCGCGAAGGCCTCGTCACCCGCACGCCCCGCGGGCGGATCGCCACCCGTGCGGCCTGGGAGCACCTGGGGCTCACGCCGCCGGACGCGGGTTGACGCCGCCGGAGTGCGAGCTGAGAGCCGCGTCTTAGTGATGCGGAGCTGTTCCCACTACACTTGATATTCGGTCCCGCCGGGACCTCCTCTATCTCTCTTCGTCGGAAGGCGGTCTTCGACCACATGGAAATCCTCCTCATGGTTGCCCTTGGCGCCCTGCTCATCTTCATGATGTTCAACTCGCGGAAGAAGCAGCGCGCACAGCAGGAGAAGCTCGCCACCGGCCTGGTCCCCGGTGCCCGGGTGATGACGTCCTTCGGGGTCTTCGGCACCGTGCTGGACACGGACCTGGAGAACAACAAGGTGACGATCGAGGCCGGCCCCGGCACCGTGCTCACCGTCCACCGGCAGGCGATCGGCACCATCGAGGCCCCCGCCGCCGCGGCCGGGGACGAGTCCGTGGATCTGCCCGCGGACACGCAGGTCCCGGACGATCTGTCCTCGCTGGAGCCGGAGACCCGCGAGGAGAACGGCTCCACGGACGGCGCCGTCCCGTCGGACGAGCAGTCCGACGAGGAGAGCACCGACGACGGGCGTGAGAACGGCCCCGAGGGCTCGGCCCGCGGCTGAGGCCCGACCACCACTCCACCACCTGAAAGCGAAGCTGTGTCCGCACCCTCGTCCCAACCCCGTCCGGCCCGGGGATTCACCTGGCTGGGAATCGTCATCGGCGCGCTCGTCCTCCTCGTGGGAGGAGGGGCGATCTGGTCGAACGCCACCTGGACGCCGCAGCTCGCCCTCGACCTGGAGGGCGGCACGTCCATCATCCTCGAGGCCGAGGTGGAGGACGGCTCGCAGGTGACGAAGGAGCAGCTCGACCAGGCCGTCGCCACCATCCGCCAGCGCGTGAACTCCACGGGCGTGAGCGAGGCGGAGATCAGCACCCAGGGCGATCGCAACATCGTTGTGAACCTGCCGGGCAACCCGGACGAGGAGACGCGGGAGCTCGTGCGCTCGTCCGCGCAGCTCGGCTTCCGCCGCGTGGCCTTCGTCGGCGCACCTGAGCCCGCGGGCCAGGAGGAGCAGGGCGCCGAGGAGGAGGATCCGCTGGGCGACCTCAGCGACGAGGACCGGCAGCGGCTCGAGGACCTCATGGAGGAGACCCAGGCGCCCGAGGCCGGCGGCACGGTGGCGCAGCCCGCGCAGTCCGGGGAGCCCTCCGCGGCGGAGTCGGCGGAGCCGTCCGCTGAGCCGGAGGAGCAGTCCGACGAGCAGCCTGCCTCCGAGTTCGCGGACTCCACGCCGCGCTTCGATCCCACGACCAACACGGATTGGCAGAGCGCGGACCTCATGGAGCAGTTCGCCGCACTGGACTGCACGGACCCGGCCAACCGCACGGGCGGCGACTCCGGGGACCCGGACGGCTTCATGGTCTCCTGCCAGCAGGACGGCGCCGCGAAGTACATCCTCGGTCCGCTCGAGCTCGACGGCTCACACGTCGCGGACGCGGGCTTCGGCTTCTCCTCGACCTCCCAGGGACAGCAGACCAACCAGGTTGCGGTCAACCTCTCCTTCGACTCCGAGGGCACGCAGGTGTTCGCGGACATGACCCGCGCGATCACCGGTCAGCAGCAGCCCTACAACCAGTTCGCGATGGTGCTCGACGGCCTCGTGATCTCCGCTCCCACCTCCAACGCCGTCATCGCGGACGGCAAGGCGGAGATCACCGGCGACTTCACGCTCGAGTCCGCGGAGACGATGGCCAATCAGCTGAAGAACGGCGCGCTGCCCATCAGCTTCTCGGTGCAGAGCGAGGAGCAGGTCTCGCCCACCCTGGGCTCCGACCAGCTGCAGAAGGGCCTCATCGCCGGCGGGATTGGACTCATCCTCGTGGTCATCTACTCCCTCGCCCAGTACCGCGTGCTGGGCCTGGTGACGATCTCGAGCCTGGTCGTGGCCGGCGTGATCACCTACCTCCTGCTGCTCGTCGTCACCTGGCGGTACGGCTATCGGCTCTCGCTGGCCGGCGTGGCCGGTCTGATCGTGGGCCTCGTGGCGACGGCGGACTCGTTCATCGTCTACTTCGAACGGATCAGGGACGAACTGCGCGGAGGCAGACGGCTCACCTCCGCCGTGGAGATCGGCTGGGACCGCGCCAAGCGCACCATCTTCGCCTCGAAGGGCGTGAACATGCTCGGCGCGATCATCCTCTACGTGCTCTCCGTGGGCAGCGTGCGCGGCTTCGCGTTCACCCTCGGACTCACGGTGATCGTCGACATCCTCATCTTCATCCTCTTCACCCACCCCGTCATGCAGGTGCTCGCCCGCACCCGGTTCTTCGGCGAGGGCCACCCCATGTCCGGCATGGATCCCCGGCAGCTGGGCGTGAGCCAGGCGGCCTACCGGGGCGCTCTCAACCTGGATCTCGACCGGGCCAGGAAGGAGGCCGGCCGCAAGAGCGGCTCCTACCGGGAGGCCAAGCGGCGGCAGGCGCGGATGGACAGACGCACGCAGGCAGCGGCGGGTGCCGGCGGCGGGCGCAGCCTCGCGCAGCGCAAGGCCGAGGAAGCGGCGCGCGCCGCAGCGGGCAACGAGCAGGGGGACGACGACCGATGAAGCGATTCCTGTCCTGGGGCAACCGGCTCCACAGCGGCGAGACCTCGATCCCGTTCGTGCCCCGGCGCGGACTGTGGCTGGGCATCTCCGGTCTGCTGTGCGCCCTGTCCCTCGTCATCCCGCTGGTGAGCGGGTTCAACCTCGGCATCGCCTTCACCGGCGGTTCGCAGTTCCAGGTGGACAACGTGACCTCCGCGGATCCCGCGGTGGGTGAGGAGGCGGTGCGCGAGGCCGTCGGCGACGAGAACGTCTCCGCCGTCGCGGGTTCGGACACGTCCGTGAGCGTCACCAGCGACGAGCTCACGGACGCGCAGGTCTACGAGGCGCGCCAGGCGCTCGTCAACGCCTACTCGGTCGAGGAGGCGGACGTGACGTCGACGTTCGTGGGGCCCCAGTGGGGTCAGGACGTGACCGTGAAGATGATGCGTGCGCTCGTGATCTTCGTGGCGCTGGCGATGATCGTCATGGCCGTGTACTTCCGGACGTGGAAGATGTCGCTCGCCGCGATCGTGGGCGTGGTGGCCGTCATGCTCATCACGGTGGGCATCTACTCGGCGACCGGCTTCGAGGTGACCCCGGCGGCGATCATCGGCTTCCTCACGGTGCTGAGCTTCTCGATCTACGACACGGTCGTGGTGTTCGACAAGGTGCGTGAGAACACCGCCGGGTACCGCGACAACGTCCACATGAAGTTCTCCGAGCTCGTCAACCTGGGCATCAACCAGACGACGGTGCGCTCCATCAACACCTCGATGATCTCCGCCCTGCCGATCGGGGCGATCCTCTTCATCGGCGTGTTCATGCTGGGCGCCGGCACACTCGTCGACATCTCGCTCTCGCTGTTCATCGGCCAGATCGTCGCAGGGCTCTCGACGCTGTTCGTCGCCGCCCCGCTCTACGCCGTGCTGCGTGCGCGCGAGCCCGCCGTGAAGGAGCAGGAGGCGGCCGTCGCGGAGCGCCGCCGCGAGCGCGGTCTGCCGGACCGGCCCCCGGTGCTCATGAGCGAGGCGCCGGTGAGCGCGGGCCGCTGACCCGGCCTCCGGTTCCGCCCCGGTGTGCGCTGTGGCATAGCATGAGTGCTCAGGCACGCAGCGAGGGAGAAGGAGGCCGGTCGTGGCACAGATCGACGAGACCACGTCCGCCAGGCGCAGGGGCATAGGCCGGCTGGCGTTCTGGACGGCGCGCTCGCAGCAGGATCCCTCCCGCCCCAAGGCGCTGGGTCCGCTCCTGCAGGCGCTGGAGTCCGCGCACCCGGGCAGCGACACCGAACTCGTCGTGCGGGCGTACCGCACCGCGGAACGCGCCCACACCGGGCAGATGCGCAAGTCCGGCGATCCCTACATCACCCACCCCGTGGCGGTCGCGACGATCCTCGCGGAGATCGGCATGGATCCCACGACGCTGGCCGCCGCGCTCCTGCACGACACCGTCGAGGACACGGACTACTCGCTCGAGGCGCTCACGCAGGACTTCGGCGAGGAGATCGCCGTCATGGTCGACGGCGTGACCAAGCTGGACAAGATCGAGTACGGGGCCGCGGCGCAGTCGGAGACCGTGCGCAAGATGATCGTGGCGATGAGCCGCGACATCCGCGTGCTCGTCATCAAGCTCGCGGACCGGCTCCACAACGCGCGCACCTGGAAGTACGTCCCGGCCTCCTCGAGTTCGCGCAAGGCCAAGGAGACGTTGGAGATCTTCGCCCCGCTGGCGCACCGGCTGGGCATGAACACCATCAAGTGGGAGCTCGAGGACCTCTCGTTCCAGGTGCTCTACCCCAAGGTGTACGAGGAGATCGTCCGGCTCGTCGCCGAGCGCACGCCGGAGCGCGAGAAGTACCTGGGCATCGTCTCCAACGAGCTGGGAGAGGGCCTGGCCGACTCCCACATCGACGCGACGATCTCCGGCCGCCCCAAGCACTACTACTCGATCTACCAGAAGATGGTGGTGCGCGGTCACGAGTTCGCGGACATCTACGATCTGGTCGGCGTGCGCGTCCTCGTGGACTCGGTGCGCGAGTGCTACGCCGCGCTCGGCATCGTCCACTCGAAGTGGTCGCCCGTGGCGGGCCGCTTCAAGGACTACATCGCGATGCCCAAGTTCAACATGTACCAGAGCCTCCACACCACCGTCATCGGTCCCTACGGCCGGCCGGTGGAGATCCAGATCCGGACGCGGGAGATGCACCGCCGTGCGGAGTTCGGCGTCGCCGCGCACTGGAAGTACAAGGACCGCCCCGGGTCGCCGGCCGCGGGAGGCCGGACCGCGAAGGTGGGCGACACCGGCGCGGTGGACGACGTGGCCTGGCTGCGGCAGCTCCTCGACTGGCAGAAGGAGGTGACGGATCCGGACGAGTTCCTCGACAGCCTCCGCTTCGAGGTGAACTCGAAGGAGGTGTACGTCTTCACGCCCAAGGGAGACATCATCTCCCTGCCGGCGGGGGCCAGTCCGGTGGACTTCGCCTACAGCGTGCACACGGAGGTGGGCCACCGGACGATGGGCGCGCGCGTCAACGGGCGCCTCGTCTCCCTCGACTCCGAACTCCACAACGGCGACGTGGTGGAGGTGTTCACCTCCAAGGACGAATCGGCCGGCCCCAGCCGGGACTGGCTGAGCTTCGTGAAGTCCGCGCGGGCCAAGAACAAGATCCGTCAGTGGTTCTCGAAGGAGCGCCGGGAGGAGGCCATCGAGTCCGGCCGGCAGCAGCTGGCCCGTGCGATCCGCCGCCACCGTCTCTCCGCCGAGTCGCTCATGAGCGCAGCCGGCCTGGTGCGGGTGGCGGAGGAGCTCAACCTGCCGGACGTCTCCTCGGTCTACGCGGCGATCGGCAACGGCACCAGCTCCGCGGCGCACGTCGTGGACCTGCTGGCCAAGGAGATCGAGCCGGACGACGTGGACGAGGTGCCGCTGACGCCGTCGAACCGGACGGGGCGGTCGAGCGGCCACCACTCGTCCGCCGACGGCGTGCGGGTCAAGGGGGCGGACGGTCTGCTCATCAAGCTCGCACGCTGCTGCACCCCGGTGCCGGGTGACGCGATCGTGGGCTTCGTCACCCGCGGGGCCGGGGTGAGCGTGCACCGCAGCGACTGCAGCAACCTCGCCTCCATGCGCTCCGAGCCGGAGCGCTTCGTCGAGGTCGAGTGGACCGGCAGCACGCAGGGCGTCTACCTCGTCAACATCCAGGTGGAGGCGCTCGACCGCTCGGGTCTTCTCTCCGACATCACACGGGTGCTCTCGGAGACCCACGTGAACATCCTCTCGGCCTCCGTCGCGACCTCCCGGGCCCGGGTGGCCCAGTCGCGCTTCGTCTTCGAGATGAGCGACGGCAGCCACCTGGACTCGGTGCTCACGGCGGTCCGCAAGGTCGACGGCGTGTTCGACGTCTATCGCGTGAGCGGCTGAGCGCTCTCCGCGAACGCCGCGAGAGCGAGCGCGCGGACGTGTGCGACGTGGGGCCGGCGCCGCATCCCGTCGAGCCAGCGGACGAACCGCAGCCGGTCGCCCGCCGGCACGCGGGCACACCGCTCCCGTGCCAGGGACAGCGGCTCCGCGGACTCGCGGCAGAGGCGGAGCAGGTCGAACAGCGTCCGCTCCGGCGAGGTCACCCAGAGCCCGTCGATGCGCAGGCGCTCCGGCGGCGGCACATCGCGTTCGTAGATGGTGGAGCTCCGCCGCGCCGCCCGCACCCTCCTGCGGGTGAGGGTGGTGAACTCGGAGACGGCGGGGGCGCGTCCTGAGCCGGAGCCCCACCAGATCCATGCCGCGGTGCGATGGGAGGCCGCGAGCTCCGGCCGCGGGGGCTCCGGCAGCGCGGAGGCGCGCAGCCGCGGGTCCTGCACCGTGCCGGCCGGGACCCAGACGTCCTCGGCGAGCCGGTCGAGCAGGCCGTCGCGTTCGAGGGCGAGGAGGCCGGTGCGGGCCAGGGGAGCGCCGGTCCGATGCAGGAGGTCCATGCTCCCACTCTCGTGAGGACCGGCCGGACCCGCAAGAGGGTCCGGCCGATCTGTGGACAGCGCTTCAGGCCGCGGCGGCTCTCAGTCCAGCTCCTGGGCGGACTGCGCGAGCTGCTCGTACCACGCCTGCTTGGTCGCGAGCGCCTCGGAGGCCTTCTCCACCGCCCGGGCATCGCCCGAGGCCTCGGCCCGGGCCAGCTCCGCGCGCAGCTCGGCGAGGCCCTCCTCGAGCTGTGCGAGCATGCCCGTCGCCCGGGCGCGGTGCTCGGGGTTGGAGCGCTTCCACGCGGCGTCCTCGGCCTCGGCGACGGCGCGCTCGACCTCGCGCAGACCGGACTCCATGCGGGAGGCGTCCGCGCGCGGCACCCTGCCCGCGTCCTCCCAGCGCTCCTGCAGATCCCGCAGGGCGGCCTTCGCCCGTGGCAGGTCGGTGATCGGCAGCAGCGCCTGCGCCTGTGCGAGGAGCTCCTCCTTGACGGCCAGGTTCGCACGGTAGGACTCGTCGATCTTCGCGTTCTCCGCATCCCGTGCGGCGAAGAACACGTCCTGTGCGCCGCGGAAGCGTGCCCACAGCGCGTCGTCGTGCTTCCGGCCGGCGCGCGGGGCCGCCTTCCACTGGTCCATGAGATCGCGGTACTTCGCGGCGGTCTCGCGCCAGTCGGTGGAGGTGGAGAGCTCCTCCGCCCGGCTGATGAGCTTCTCCTTGATGCGGCGGCCCTCCGCGGACCGTGCGTCGAGCTCCGCGAAGTGGGCGCGGCGTCCCTTGTCGAAGGCCGCGCGCGCCGCCGAGAAGCGGCCCCAGAGCTCCTTGTCCTCCGCCTTGGGCAGGCGCGGGTAGCCGGACTGGACGGACTTCCACATCTCGAAGAGCTCGCGCATGCGGGCGGCGGAATGCTTCCACTGGATCCGAGCCGGATCCTGCCCGGCGATCTCCTCGGCCTCCGTGACGACCGCGGTGCGGAGCCTGCGGCCCTCGGCCAGGCGCTCCGCGCGCTCGGCGGCCTGCTGCTCCTGCGCCTTCTCCGCACTGGCGACCAGCGCGTCCAGGCGCGCGGCGAGCGCGTCGAGGTCGCCCACGACCGCGGCCGTGGCGAGCTCTGCGCGGTGGGCGAGCGCGGAGGCGCGCACGTCCGCTGCGTCCGCACCGGTCCGGAGGCGGGTCTCCAGCAGGGCCACCTGCTGGACGAGGTCGAGGTGCTTGGCGGCGAAGTAGCGCAGGGCCTCCTCGGGGCCGGCATCCGGATACTGTCCGACCTCCCGCTCGCCGGCGGCGGTGACGAGGAAGACC
>NZ_JALAHB010000235.1 GCF_022712115.1 Brevibacterium sp.
GCCACCCTCGAGGTCGCCCGCGGCAGCCGGGTGGCGGCCTCGGCGGAGCGGCTCGAGGACATCCGCACCCGCCCGCTCGAGCGGATGGACCCCGGCTCTCCCAGCGCGTTCAGGGACGAGAGCGTCTTCGCGAAGTTCGAGCGCCTCCGCAGGGAGGACCCCGTCCACTACACCCCGGCGGAGCACACCCGGATGGGCGCCTACTGGTCGCTGACCACGTGGGAGCACATCATGGCGGCGGACACGGACCCAGAGACGTTCTCCGCGGACGCCGGGATCGTGATGCGGCCCGTGGACGACGGTAGCGGTGCGAGCCTCGCCGAGGCCTATGAGGATCCCTCCGAGCGCGCAGCGGCTCAGTCCCAGCAGAGCGCACAGCCTCAGCAGAACGCGCAGCCGTTCCAGATCCAGTCCCTCCTCTCGATGGACCCGCCGGAGCATGACCTGCACCGCCAGATCGTCGCTCCGGGCGTGGCGCCCACCCGGCTGGCCGACCTCGAGCCCCTCATCCGCAGGCGCGCGCAGAAGATCCTCGACGGCCTGCCCATCGGCGAGGAGTTCGACTGGGTGGACCTGGTGTCGAAAGAGCTCACCGCGATGACGCTGGCCACCCTGCTGAACTTCCCGCAGGAGCACCGCCGCCGGCTCACCGACTGGTCCGATGCCGTCACCGCGATCGGCGGGCCGGGGCAGGCCATCGAGACGCCCGAGGAGCGCGTGGCCGCGATGGGTGAGTTCTTCGCGACCCTCATGGGAGTCCTGGAGAGCCGCCGCGGTGAGGAGCCCGCCCTGGACTTCGCCTCGCTCCTGGCGCACAGCCCGCACACCGGGGAGTTCACGAAGGCGCAGCTGTTCGGCGACCTGGTCGTGCTGCTGGTGGGCGGCAACGACACCACCCGCAACACCATCACCGGTTCCCTCTACGCGCTCAGCCGCTGGCCGGAGCAGTTCGCAAAGCTGCGCAGCGGGGAGGCGAAGATCCCCTCGATGGTCTCGGAGACGATCCGCTGGCAGACCCCGCTCACGCACATGATGCGCGTGGCGACGAAGGACACGGAGCTGGGCGGGAAGACCATCCGCAGGGGCGACCGCGTCGCGCTCTGGTACGTGTCCGGCAACCGCGACACGGCTGTCATCGAGGACCCGGACGAGTTCATCATCGACAGGAAGAACCCGCGACGGCACATCTCGTTCGGGTTCGGCATCCACCGCTGCCTGGGCAACCGCCTGGCAGAGCTCCAGCTGCGCATCATCTGGGAGGAGATCCTCGTGCGCTTCCCGGAGATCCACGTCGTGGAGGAGCCGGTGCGCACCTTCGACAACTTCGTGCGCGGCTACGAGTCCATGCGGGTGCTCATCCCGCGCAGGAACGCACCGGCGGGGAAGCGGACGGCAGAGCGGTCCGCGCCCGAGGCCGGCTCTCCTGCCGCTGCCGCCACCTCGGGCGCGGGGGCGCGATGAGTGCGCCCGACTCCATCGTGGTGGTCGGCGGCGGGCAGGCCGGTCAGCAGGCGGTCGCCTCCCTGCGCAGGCAGGGCTACGGGGGAAGGCTCACGCTGGTCTGTGCGGAGGCGCACCTGCCCTACCAGCGGCCGCCGCTGTCCAAGGCCTATCTCACCGGAGAGCTCCCGGAGCGCAGGCTCACGCTGAGGACCGAGGACTGGTACGCGAAGCAGGGCATCGAGGTCGTCCACGAGGAGGCGGTGGGCATCGACCGGGAGGCCGGCGTCGTGACGCTCGCGGGTGGTGCCCGGCTGCCGTACGGACACCTGGTGCTTGCGACGGGGGCTGCCAACCGGCGGCTGGAGGTTCCCGGCGCGGAGCTGAGCACCGTGCTGGACCTGCGCACCAAGGACGACGCGGATGCGCTCGCCGCAGCACTCGCCACGGCGCGGGACGCGGTGATCGTGGGTGCCGGGTTCATCGGCCTCGAGGTCGCAGCCTCCGCACGGAAACAGGGCGTCAACGTACGCGTCCTCGAACTCGCGGACAGGGTGATGGAGCGCGTGCTCTCGCCCGAGGCCTCGGCCCACTTCGCCCGTGCGCATGCGGAGGCGGGGATCGAGGTGCGCGCCGGGACGGGGATCGCGCGGATCGAAGGGAGCGGCGGCCGCGTCACCGGGGTGGTGACGAGTGCGGGTGAGCATCTGCCCGCTGACCTCGTGCTGAGCGGGATCGGCGCGGTGCCGCGCACGCACCTGGCGGAAGACGCGGGGCTGGAGGTGGATCGCGGCATCGTGGTCGACGGGGCGCTGCGCACCAGCGATCCTGCGATCTCCGCCATCGGCGACGTCGCGGTGTTCCTCGATGAGTTTGGCTGCCGGGTGCGGCTGGAATCGGTGCAGAACGCCAACGATCAGGCGCGCTTCCTTGCGGAGTCGCTGCTGGCGGGCCCGGAGGCGGCGGGTTCGGCGGCGCGGGCCTCCTATGCGGCGCTGCCGTGGTTCTGGTCCGACCAGGGCGCGCACAAGCTGCAGATCGCGGGGGTGCGCACCGGCTGCGAGGAGACGGTGCTGCTCTCCGTGGACGGCCCGGGGGAGTTCGTCGCCGCGCACTTCGCGGAGGGTCGGCTGCGCTGTGTGGAGACCGTCAACCGGGCGGGTGAGCACATGGCCGCGCGCCGGGCACTGGGCTCCGGCATCGTCCCGAGCCTCGAGGAGGCGCGTGAGGCGGGCTTCGACCTGAGCCGGTGGGTCAGGGAGTCCGTGCAGGCAGCCTGAGTGCGCAGGCAGTCATGAGTGCACGGGTGCGGAACACACGAGTCCTGAGCCCGGGCCGCCGGGCGCGGGCCGCCTCGGGCACGGCAGTCACGTATCCGCCGGCCGGAGCGCGGCCGTCATGAAGCTGCGGGCGGAGGCGACGACCTCCTCCATGGGCACGCCCTGCTCCACGGCGTACCGGTAGAGCTCCCTGATCCCGCCCATGAGGATGATCGCCTCGTGCCGGTGGACGGGCCGCACGCCGCCCGCGACCATGCCCTTGTTCTCGGAGATCGAGATCAGCAGCTGCACGTACTCCTCGAGGACGAGCTTCTGCAGCCGTGCGCCCGCCTGGCCGCTGCTGGGCGGCAGACGGATCTCCAGTGCCGCGCTCGCCGCCGTGCCCCAGGCGGTGAGCGCCTGGTCGATCTGCTCCGTCCAGGCGGCGTGCGGGTCGATGGCCGCTCGGACAGCCGTGAGGACGCGGGTGTTCTCCCGCCGGACGAGCTGGAGGAAGCAGTCCTCGAGGTTGTCGAAGACGGCGTAGAAGGTCCGCCGCGAGGCGCGCGCCTGCCGGACGACGGCGGCGACGGTGGCGCTCTGGGAGCCCTCGGTGCGGATCACCTCCGCCAGGCTGTCGAGGAACCGCTGGTGATCGTCACCGGTCCTGGTGTGATCCGTCGTGGCGTAAGCGGCCGGCCGGGAAGGATCAGCTGCGGCGGAAGTCGGTTCTGCTGACACGCCTCCATCCTAGGGGGATGGATCGACCTTGCCGGTGCGAGGCGGGTCCCCGCTCGGTCAGCCCGCGGAGCTGCCCAGCCGCCCGCATATGCGTGGGCGGCTGAGCAACTCTCCGGGTCCTGCGGTGCTGAGGAACCGTCCCAGCCGCACGGAAGCGCCCGAGGCCGTACCCGGGTGGGTGCGGCCTCGGGCGCGGTGTCTGTGCTCACCTTCCCGGTGTCATGCCTCCCGGGGTCAGAGGAAGCTCACGAGCACGGAGGCGATCACCACGGAACCGGCGCTCACGGAGGTGAACCCGCCCACCAGCATCGCCGGGAGCATGGCGTCCGTGAGCTGCTTGCGCTCCTCCGGGTTGCGGCCCACGGAGCGGGCGACCTCGTTGGTGAGGAGGTAGTCGGCCGGGAAGCCGTACATGGCGGTCAGCGCCACGGACATGCCCAGCGTGGACTTCCAGCGCAGCAGCTTGGTGGCGATGAAGCCACCGATCATGATGCCCGCTCCGCCGATGAGGAGGATCGAGACCATGGGGACGAGGGCCTTGAGGACGTCGTCGAGGGAGGCGGCGAGCAGCGGGGCCATGACGACGGCGACCACGCCGGCCATCGCGATGCCGAACGAGCTCGCCTTCTCCATGGCGCGTTCGGGGGTGAGCCCGAGCGCGGTCGAGGCGATGCCCAGGATGAGCGCGATGATGGAGGAGGGGATGTGCGTGGGCACGGAGATGAGGGTGGCGACGGAACCGCCCACCAGGATCATGAAGAGGACGAAGAGCTCGTTGTTGGCGAGGAAGTCCGGCAGCGTGATGGGCTTCTTCTTGGCGCTCTCCTCCGTCTTCTGCGCGGCGGCGGCGAGGTGCTCGAGGTCGCCGCTGTCGCGGAGGCCGATGGCGTACCTGCGGAGCAGGAAGTTGGTCATCGGCATGGCGGGCAGCGACTGCATCATGAGGACCAGCGCGGGGAGCACGATGATGGAGGAGGCGACGCCGGCCGCCGTCAGGCCCTCCGTGGTGAGGCCGGTCGCGACGATGCCGCCGGCCAGCGGTCCTGCACCCGCGACGAAGGTCTCGAAGCCGAACAGCGGTGCGATCGTCACGGACATGATGAGCACGGCGACGAGCATGCCGGCGCAGGCGATGACGACGGAGCGCCACTGCTGGGCCATGGTCCGCAGCGGGATGAGCGAGCCCATGTGGAAGAGCAGGGGCGCGACGAGGATCGCGTAGATCTGCACGAGCATCGAGTCGTCCACCGTGGTGGTGGGGATGATGCCCAGCTGGGAGGCGATGAACGCGCCCAGCATCGCCACGAGGAGGCCGGGCACGCGTGCCTTGGACCAGATCGAGACGAGCTCGCCCAGGGCGATGAACGCCAGGATGATGGCGGCTGCGTAGATGGGTTCCATGAGGAGAGCCTTTCTGCTGTCTCCATCCGCCGGCCTCCTGTGAGGCCGGCGGTTCCAGGATGCGCCGGAGTGCGCTGCGGGTGAGGAGGGGACCGCCCGCGGTCCTGTGAATCAGTGTGAGGGCGGTGCGTCAGCCCTGAGGTGCCGACGCGCGGGTGTTGTGCGCGAATGCCAGGGCGGCCAGAGAGGCGGCCTGGTCCGCGAGCACGGCGTCGTCGAACTGGACGAGCGGGGAGTGGTTCATGGCGGCGGTGTCCGGATCGATCTCCGGCGGGGACGCGTGGAGGAAGTAGAACGCTCCTGGCACCTCCTGGAGAACGAAGGAGAAGTCCTCGGAGCCCATGAAGGGGTCCTCGGCGTCGTTGACGCGCTCCGCGCCGAACACCTGCGCGAGCGTGTCCAGCGTGAAGCCGGCCTGCTCCGGGTCGTTGAGGGTGGGTGGGTAGAGGACCTCCCAGGAGAACTCCGCCGTGCAGCCGTGCGCTGCGGCGATGGAGTCCGCGAGCTCCTTGGCGTGCTGCGGGAAGGCGGTGGTGGTCTCCTGCGAGAGGGTGCGGACGGAACCGCCCATGGACGCCGAGGCCGGGATGACGTTGACGGCCTCGCCTGCGGAGAGGTTGGTGACGGCGAGGACGACCGGGTCGAAGACGCTGAAGCGGCGGGTCACCATGACCTGGAGGGCCTGGCAGTACTCCACGAGCGGCGGGACCGGATCCAGTGCGTTGTGCGGCTGGGAGCCGTGGCCGCCGGCGCCGTGGAAGGTGACGCGGAGGATGTTGGAGCCGGCCATGAGGGGGCCGCGGCGGGTGGTGAAGGTGCCGGGCTCACCGGGCAGCACGTGCACACCGAACGCGGCGTCCGCACGGGTGCCGGCGGCATCGAGCACGCCCTCCTCGATCATGGGAGCGGCGCCGCCGGGGCCCTCCTCGCCGGGCTGGAACATGAAGACGACGTTGCCGGACAGCTCGTCACTGTGCGCGGAGAGCAGGCGGGCTGCGCCCACGAGGCCTGCGGTGTGGAGGTCGTGCCCGCAGGCGTGCATGTTGCCGTTGGCGGAGGCGAAGTCCAGGCCGGTCTGTTCGTCGACCGGCAGGCCGTCCATGTCACCGCGGAGGAGGACGGTGGGGCCGGGCTTGGCGCCGCGCAGCACCGCGGTGACGGAGGTGAGCGAGGTGCCGGTGGTGATCTCCAGGGGGAGGCTCTCCAGCGCGGCGAGGACGCGCGCCTGGGTCTCCGGGAGGTCGTTGCCCAGCTCCGGGTTCCGATGGAGCTCGCGGCGCAGGGCAATGAGGTCATCGGCGAGGGCGCGGGCCTCTGCGGGGAAGTCCGGGGCGGCCGTGGCTGCTGATGCGGCGGGTGCGGCTGCTGATGCGGGTGATTCGGCTGGGGTGCTGGACATGAGGTGACTCCTGAGGGCCTGCAGATTCATGAGGCACGGGGGCACGCGTGTATGCGCACGTATGCGCGCACGGCCATCTGTGCTGCGGGTCATACTGCCATCGTCTCATTACGCGGATGTTACGCCCGACGGATGGTGAGACGAGCCGGTTTTCGGCGGGTGCGGGTGGGGGCGTAAGCGTCGGTGGTCCAGGTCGAAAGGCAGCCTGCCCTGCACGCAGCAGGGCAGGCTGCCTCACCCTCACTGCCGCAGCGCGTGCCGGCGGATCTTGCCCACACTCGTTCGGGGGAGCGCCTCCAGCCACTTCCAGCGGTGCGGCCGAGCGGCCTTGGGCAGATGCTGTGCTGCGTACTGCATGAGTTCCGCCTCCAGCGGCGGATGCGCAGGATCCTGCGCCACCACATGGGCGACCGGCACCGCATCACGGATGGGATCAGCTTCAGAGACGACTGCCACCTCGAGCACCCCCGGTGCCTCCGCCAGCACCGCTTCCACCTCAGCGAGGCTGATGTTCTCCCCGGCGACCTTGATGATGTCGTCGGATCGGCCTGCGAAGCGCAGCACCCCTGAAGCATCGCTCGTCACCAGATCTCCCGTGGTGAAGAGAACTTCCGGAAGGTCATCGTCGTGGGCTTCCTCTCCTGCACTGCTCGCGAATGCGCGCCGTGTGACCTCCGGTGCGTCGAGGTATTCGCGGAACAGCTCAACCCCGCGGCGTCCGTATACCTGCAGAAGACCAGGACGATCCTCATCGCTGCGAGTGGCAGCTGCCAGGGCTTCTGCAGACTCAGGGCGGGCTTCAGCGCCAGCCGCGTCCGTCTCGGCGAGCCGATGGATCCGGATGCGCCGGCCGGGGATGACCGGGCCGATGGAGTCAGGCCCCTCCCTGCCCGGCGGCTGGCACGCAACGACTGCTGTGGTCTCCGTCATGCCGTAGAGCTGCCGGGGGAGGACGCCGCAGAGGCGCGCAAAAGCTTCATAGTGGGCATGCGAGAGGTTCTGGGCGAACCATACATGTGTGAGGGAGAGCTGCAGGCCCTCCGCAGTCGCGGGGCGATCCGCCTGCTTGGACAGGATCATGCGAATGGGTGCGGCGAAGAGGCTGGCGTGCGTGGCACGGAGTGCGGACGCGTCGTCCACCCAGCCGCTGGCGCTGAACGAGGAGGTCAGCGCTACTGACGCGCCCGTTGCGATCGCACTGGCGAAGCAGTAGAACTGCGCATTTGCGTGGAACAGCGGAAGCGTGACCAGCCATCTGTGGTGCGGGCGGAGGCCTGAGAACTCCGCCATCGTGCGGCCGGTGTATCCGTAGTTCGCCTGGGTGAGGACGACGCCTTTGGGCTGGGACGTAGTGCCTGACGTGAACATCACTGCGAGACGCTCCAAGGGGGCAGGAGCCTGTCTCGCCCCTGGCTCTCCACCGTGCTCGGGGACCAGGGGTCCGCCGTGGCGGAGATCATCAGCGGTCTGTTCGAGCGCGACGACGGGATTGCTGAGCGCGGCGGCTGCGTCTGCGTGCTCGGCTGCGATGAAGGTGACGGCTGGTGAGGTCCTCTCCGCCTGATGCTGCAGTTCGCGGGCACCGGATGTCGGATCGACGGGCACGATCCACGTGCCTATGCGAGAGGCCGCAAGCCAGAGCAGGACGAAGGCGGGGCAGTTGCCCACACAGAGATGCACAGGGCGTTCCCTGCTCGCGCCCAGTTCCTCCAGCCACGCGGCGGCGGCCGTCACCAGCCGGTCGAATTCCGCATAGGTCCATTCCGTATCGGTGCGCTGACGGTCTCGGAAGAGCAGGAAGGTCCGGTCGCCGTGGGCGGCGACGGACCGCTGCCACAGCTGCTCGAAAGTGAGGAGGTCCATGATCGATCTCTCGTCTCGGGGAGTGAGCCGCCCACGGCTGCGGGAGCGACGGAGGCCGTCGACTCCCACACCCGTGGGCGCCATGGGGTATGGGCGGAAGAGGTCAGTGACCGCTGGAGAGCGGATGGCGGGGCAGGCCCTCGACCACGGTCTGTGACAGCGTGCCGAGCAGTTCGACGTCCAGGTCCACTGTGTCTCCCGGCTGCAGCCAGCCAGAGAACGCCCCGCTGCCTGTGCGTTCGTGTTCGAGCAGGCACCCGCCGCCCACGGTTCCGGAACCCAGCACCTCGCCCGCACTCAGTGTGGTCCCGCGACCGGCATAGGCGATCACATCACCGAAGTCCCAGTTGATCGTCTTCCAGTTGCCGTCGGTCACAGGCCGTCCGTTGACCGAGGCGCGCATGTGCAGGTCGAAGCCCTTGCCTGCCCTCCGGGGCTCGAGCTCGTCTGCAGTGACGAAGTGCGGGCCCAGTGTGGTGGCGCTGTCCTTGCCCTTCGCAGGCCCCAGACCCAGCGTCATCTCCTCCATCTGCAGATCGCGTGCGCTCCAGTCGATGTAGAGGGTGTAGCCGGCGATCGCCGCCCGTGCCTCCTCCGGAGTGGGATTGCGCAGCTCTCTGCCCAGGACTGCGCAGACTTCGAGCTCATAGTCGAAGGTCTGACATCCCGGAGGGATCTGCACCGGATCCTCGGGTCCGATCACGGCATTGTGGTTGCTGATGTAGAAGGCGGGGAACTCCTGGTGCTTGGGATCGAATGTGCCGGGCCTGCAGTTGCGGATGTGCTCGTGGAAGCACATGCAGTCCCGCATGGCCGGCGGCTGTATCGGAGCCAGGAGCCGGAGTGCGCTGAGCGGCAGAGAAGTGCCGCTCCTGGCCTCGGCTGCGAGCTGGCCGAGGTCTGCTTCCGCTGCGAGGGCTGCAGCGACTTCGCGGAACTGTGGAATGGGATGGACCTGGTCATCTTCGAGCAGTCCGAGGAACGGCTTCTCTGCAGGGTCGTCTCTGGTCTGTGCGCTGACGAATCTCATTTCTCTCCTCCGGTGGTGACGGGCAGACCTTCGAGACGGGCCATGGCCTCGAAGGGGGCCGGCTGGGATGGGGCCACGTGGTCGGGGTCGAGGTGGGTGTAGATGTTGATGACGTTCTGTCCCAGCCTCTCGCTGTCGCCCAGCTGCGCGAACTCGCCCAGTTCGATGTCGTCGATCGCCTCCGCCGCGGTCATGCCGCGGTGGTAGCGGTCCTCGGCCTCGTGCTTGATGAACTCGAGGTAGCGCTTGACTCCGGCGACCCCCTCGGCGTCAGTGACGGGGCCGTGGCCGGGCACATAGTGTTCGGCGTCGAGTCCGATGAGGTAGTCGCAGGCACGGATCCAGTTCTCCACGGGGCCGGCCCAGATGATGGGCGTGCCGCCGATGAACAGCGCGTCCCCGGCATAGACGACGCCCTTGTCCTTCACATGGGCGATCGCATCTCCCGGAGTGTGCGCGGGTCCCACGAACACGAGGTCCACGTCCGTCGCGCCCACTGTGAGGGTGAGGGACTGATCGAAGGTGCGGGTGGGCGGAGTGGCCACGATGCCGGAGAAGTCGAAGGGTCCGAAGACCTTGCGGATGTAGTCGCCGACAGGCCCCTCGAGGTCCTTGTAGCCGACGATGCGGTCGACGTCCTCCTGCGTCATCTCCGCGGCGGCCACGGAGGAGGCGATGATCTCTGTGGTCGTGGGCAGCAGCTGGTTGCCGTAGTAGTGGTCTCCGTTGGCATGGGTGTTGAACAGGTAGGTGACGTCACGAGTTCCCAACAGCTCTGCGTAGGCGTCGAGCATCTCCGCGGTGAGCTTGAGGTCGAACAGCGTGTCGACGATGAGGGACTGCTCTCCGTCGACGATGAGCCCGGAGTTGCTCCAGCCCCATCCGCCGTCGGGGAGCATCCACGCATAGCAGCCGTCGGCCACGCGCGTGAGTCCGCGCTCGTAGGTCTCAGTCATGGTCTTCACCTTTCTTCGAGGGTACTGGGGTCAGGGTGAGCGGGTGGTGGCAGGCGAACATGCGCGCTTCACCGCCGTCGTCGGCACCGCTCAGTTCTGGGGAGACGGTCGTGCAGATGTCCGTCCGTCGCGGGCAGCGCGAGGCGAAGGCGCAGCCGGGAGGCGGGTTCGAGGCACTCGGCACCTCTCCGGTGCGCGCGAGCGCCTTGAGGTCCATCCGGTTCTGCGGGTCCGGGCGGGGGATGGAATCCATGAGGAGCCGCGTGTAGGGATGCCTGGGAGCGCCGAACACCTGCTGCGTGGGCCCGGTCTCGACCACTTCACCCAGATAGACGATCACCACCCTGTCGCTGATCGCCTCCACCAAGGACAGGTCGTGGGTGATGAACAGGATGCCGAACCCGTGTTCCGCCTGCAGATCCTTGAGGAGGTTGATGATGCTCGCCCGTGTGGAAACGTCGAGGGCGGCTACGGCCTCGTCGCAGATGAGCAGCTCCGGACTGCAGGCGAGAGCGCGGGCGATCGCCACACGCTGCCGCTGGCCGCCGGAGAGCTCGTAGGGATACCGGTGGAGGAACGATTCCGGCAGCCCCACCTTCTGAAGCAGTTCGACGGGATCTGCGCGCAGGGTGCTGCCGCCGGAGGTGCGAGCATGCAGGGGCTCGAGAATGACCTCGCGGATGGTCCAGGACGGATCGATCGAGGAGTAGGGGTCCTGGAACACCATGGGCATGGATTGGCGGGCATGGTTGATCTGCGTGCGTGTGAGCTCTGTGAGCTCTCGGCCGTTGAAGACGACGGAGCCGGAATCGGGGTCGACAAGGCGGAGCACCAGTCTGGCGCTCGTGGACTTCCCGGAGCCGGATTCGCCGACCACCGCCACTGTGCTGCCCGGTTCTACCGTGAAGGACATTCCGCGGACGGCATGCACACGCTGGCGGGAGAGCGGGGAGACGCGAAAGGCCTTATGCAGGTTGGTGACTGTGAGCATTGTCGATCCTCTCCGGGAAGATGCACCGTGCCCCGTGTCCGGGACTCTCGATGGTCAGCGGAACAGGTGCGGCGTCGCACTCCTCCGTGGCGAAGCTGCAGCGCGCGGCGAAGCGGCACCCGTGGGGCAGAGCGCGGAACTCCGGGACCGTGCCGGGGATGTCGACCAGTCGGTCGCCGGGGCCGTTGGGGATGCAGTCCATCAGCGCACGGGTGTAGGGGTGGCGCGGGTTCGCGAACAGCTCCACGGCCTCGGCGTGCTCCACCACCTGCCCCGCATACATCACCGCCACCTCATCGCAGATCTGTGCGATGACCCCCAGGTCATGGGAGATGAAGAGCGTCGTGACGCCTTGGCTCTCGCTGATCTCCTGCAGCAGTGCGAGCACTTGGGCCTGGGTCGTGACGTCGAGCGCGGTGGTGGGCTCATCCGCAAGGAGAACGTCCGGTGAGCAGGCGATGGCCATAGCGATGACGACACGCTGGCGCATGCCTCCGGAGAACTTGTGCGGGTGGTCGCGAGCCCGCAGCTGCGGGGAGGGGATGTGCACCTGGTCGAGCACTTCCACCGCCCGGGCCCAAGCATCGCGCCTGTTCATCCCGGTATGGCGACGTACCGTCTCCGCGATCTGCTCGCCCACGGTGTAGTTGGGATCCAGCGCGGTCATCGGTTCCTGGAAGACCATGGCGATCCGGTTGCCGCGGACATCGCGCATCTGTCTCTCAGACATCGCGCGGAGGCTCTGCCCCTCGAGGCGGATGTCCCCGGAGGCGATCCGCGCGGAGCCGATCAGGCCCAGGACGGCATTGGCGGTGATCGACTTTCCGGAGCCGGATTCGCCCACAAGTCCGAGTGTGCGACCGCGGTGCAGCGTGAGTGAGACAGTGTCGACGATGGTGAGGGGGCCGGCGGCACTCGGCACCTCGACGACGAGGTCCTCGATCTCCAGCAGGGGTGGTGTCTGCGGCATCAGAACTTCCTTTGTTCGCGGCCGAGGGAGTCGCGGACGGAATCTCCCACGGTGTTGAAAGCCAGTACGACGACGAGGATCGCGAGTCCGGGCCAGAGGACCAGGCCGATGTTCTCCGAGGCATAGGCCGTGGCGTTGCGCAGCATGGAGCCCCAGGAGGCTTCGGGCGCCTGCACTCCCAGGCCCAGGAAGCTGAGCCCCGCCTCGAACAGGATGGAGAAGCCTATGGTCATGCTGATCTGCACGATCAGCGGCGAGGCCATATTGGGCAGCACGTGCGTGCGGAGGATCCGCGAGTGTGAGATGCCCAGAGAGCGTGAGGCCTCGATGTAGGTCTCCTGCCGGATGACGAGCGCGATGCTTCTGGCCACCCGGAAGAAGCGCGGGGCGTTGGCGACACCGATCGCGAGGATGACAGTGCGGATTCCAGGTCCCAGAATCGCCACCAGAGCGAGCGCGAAGAGCAGCGAGGGGATTGCCATGATCGCGTCGGTGACACGACTCAGAGTCGCATCGATCGCGCCGCGGAAGTAGCCGGCCGCGAGCCCGGTGGGCAGGCCGATCAGGAGACTGAGCGCGGTGGCGAGCACCCCGGCGAGAAGAGTCGGGCGAATGGCATGGAGCATGCGGCTCAGGTAGTCGCGGCCCACCTCGTCCGTGCCCAGCAGATGCGCTGCCGAGCTCGGGGCGAAGGCACTGCCCAGGTCCTGTGCGTCCGGGTCGTAGGGAGAGAGGAGCGGGGCCAGAAGCCCAACCGCGATGAGGACCAGCAGGAACACCAGGAAAGTCGTCCCCAGGCGGTCGGAGAGGAAGCGTCGTGTGAATCGGGCAAAAGGGGATTCGTGCTCCTTGGGGGCACGAAGGGTTCTCATGAACATAGGTCACACCGTCTTCGGGTTGAGCCAGCGGTAGGACAGGTCGACGACCAGATTCACCGCGATCACGACGCAGGTGATGAGGAGCACCGTGCCCTGCACCATGACGATGTCGCGGCTGAAGACCGAGCTGACGAGGAGGGAGCCGATGCCGGGGATCCGGAACACCGCCTCGATGAGCACGGAGAGACCGAACAGCCGGTTCACCTGCAGTCCGGCGACGGTGACCACGGGGATCATCGCTGACCGCAGCACGTGGCGCAGCTTGATCGTCACCGGGTCGAGGCCCTTCGCCTTGAGAGTGCGGACGAACTCCATCTCCTGCACGTCGATGAGGCTGGCGCGGGACTGTCGCGCGATCTCTGCGATGCCACCGGCCGCCAGTGCGATGACGGGCAGGGTAAGGCTCCTTGCCCACCGCTGCGGGTCATCGCCGAATGCGGTGTAGTCACCGCTCGGCAGCCACGCCAAGGAGATCGAGAAGATCGCGATGAGCATGGCGCCCAGCCAGAAGTTGGGCACCGCGATTCCCACGGAGCTCAGGGTCTGGATGGCACGATCGAGGAAGCTGCGGGGCTTGATCGAACTGATCACTCCTACGGCGGTGCCGATGAGGAGCGAAAGAACGAGGGCGAACAGGATGAGCTCCACCGTGGGCGTGATGCGGGAGGCGATCGCGCCCGCGACGGTCTGGCTGGAGAACAGCGACTGCCCGAGATCTCCGCTCATCACCGCTGCGAGCCACTGGAAGTACCTCACCACGAGGGGCTGGTCGAGTCCCAGCTGAGCATTGATCTCGGCAATCTGCTCAGGAGTGGCGTTCTCGCCCAGGATCGTCAGTGCCGGGTCACCCGGGATGAGCGCCGTGAGCATGAAGACGAGGATGGAGACCAGCCAGAGCACGAGGAGCGAGGACAGCAGTCGCGTGAGGATTTCGCGCGCCATAGGTCACTCCTCGATCGAGATCTCGGAGTAGTCCACGGTGCCTGCAGCCGTGAGGCGAATGCCTTCGACCGGGCTCTTCTCCGCACGCAGGGCTTTCGAGCTGCAGACGGGAATCTGCACGGCCTGGTCCGCAGCGCGTTCATTGGCCTGCGCGTATGCGGCTGCGCGGTCCTCGTGCGTGGCAGCGGTGCGGCCCTCGTCCAGCAGGGAGAGCAGCTCCTCGTCCTCGTAGGCGCCGGGATTGAACAGTCCGGTGGGCTGGTACAGGCTGGCGAACGTCTTGGCCGGATCAGTGGCGCCCGGCCAGAGAGAGGTGTAGGCATCCGTGGTCTTCTGGCCGTTGAAGTCGCTGACGACCTTGGTGGGCTCGCTGATCTGGAGGTCCACATCGATGCCGATCTCTGCGAGCTGCGCAGCTTCAGCCTCGGCAATGACTCGATAGGGCGCAGCAGAGATCGCGGAGAGGGACATCGTGAAGCCGTCTGCGTAGCCGGCGTCGGCGAGCAGCTTCTTCGCTTCCTCCACATCGCGCTCAGGAGCCTTCACCTCGGAGCTCGCCGCCCAGTAGTCTGATGCGAAGAGCTGCCCGGTAGGTTCGCAGTTGCCTTCCAGGATGGTCTCGGAGATGCCCTGACGGTCGATGGCCAGCGAGATCGCCTTGCGCACCTGGGGATCGTGGAGCGGGCTGCCCTCCTTCATATTGAGGTAGATCATCAGGGGCATGGTTTTGGGTTCCATCGCGGTGACGCTGAGGCCGGCCTGTTCCGCTGCCGCTCCCTGATCCTGGCCCAGGGCCGCGATGTCGATCTCTCCGGTGGAGATCGCCCGGAGACGGGCCTCGGGGTCCACGATCATCTTGAGCGTGAGCTTGGGGGTGCCGGCGTGATCCGGATTCCAGTACTCATCGAATTTCTCATAGGAGATCGAGGACCCGGGGAGATGCTCGGTGACCTTGTACGGGCCTGCACCCACTGGCTGGAGATCGAGGTCGGCGTTGCTCAGTGCGTCCGGGCTGATCATCATGCCGGCACGATCGGCGAGTGCGGAGAGGAAGGCCGCGTCCCGATTCTTGAGCTGAACGACCACGGTGGATTCGTCAGACGCGTCGATCGACTCAACGGAGGCGAAGTCGGCTTTGAGAACCGAACCTTCGTCGCCCATGCTCCGTTCGAAGTTCTTCTTCACGGCATCGGCTGTGAGTGTGGCGCCGTCGTGGAACTTCACGCCCTGGCGCAGCTGCAGAGTGAGCGTCTTTCCGTCGTCTGAGAGCTCGAAAGATTCCGCTAGGCCTGGGCCCACTTCGCCGGAATCGTCGACGTTGAGGAGGCTGTCGTAGGCGGGCAGGAGATAGACGGAAACGTACTGGTTGCCTGCCTTGGCGGGGTCGTAGTTCTGTCCGCCGTCAGTGGAGTAGCCCACAGTCACGGGTGCGCCGGTGGAGCCGGAGTCCGCGCCGCTGTCACCGCCGGAACCGCTGCAGCCTGCGAACAGGGCCAGCGAGGCGGCTGCCGCCGTGGCGGCGAGGACAGATCTGCTGAGTCGAGTCATTGTCACACTCCCTTGTGAGACGTAATTCGGGCCTAACTTCTAGTTAAGTCCGAAGCCTGCACCCATTAAGCCGCTAACCTAGGGGTATGTCAAGACCCAAATCCACACATCTCGATGAGCTCGACGCCCGGCTGATCGGGCTGCTCGAAGAGAACCCGCGTGGTTCGAACTCCTCTTTCGCCCGGGAGCTGGGGGTCTCTGAGAAGACGATTCGCGTCCGGATGGAGAGGCTCTTCTCCGAGTTCGACATGCGCATCGAGGTGTCGGTGCGAGACCGCCCGCGGACGGCCGCACGCATGCTCTACGTCCTCAGCTGCAAAGTGGCGGACAGGTTCCGGATCCTCAACCGACTCACTGCCGAGGCGGCCGTCCAGTACGGCTACGCGGTGACGGGCGGAGCGGAGATCGCGCTTCTGGCGGGTTTCGACGACGATGCGGAAGCATTCAAGTTTCAGCACGACATCCTCGAGCCGCTTGACGATGTGGAGATGGTCTTGGCGCTGAGGCTGATGTCCGAGGTGTCCTCCGGCGCTTCCAGCCGCGCTATGCCGCTCATCGATCCGAAGGCGCTCAATGCCGCGCTGTTGCGAAACACGGCAGAGATGGACGTGCAGGAGCTGTTGGCATGGCTGTCTCACGAGCTGGTGAGCGTATTCGGTGCAGACCGCTCAATGGCGGGTGCGTTCGGGGAGCCTGGGAGTGTGAAACTCGCCCACCGTCTGTGGCACAACTTCCCGCCGTACTATGCTCCGCAGATCCTGAAGCTGAGCGAGCCCGATCGTTCTCCGGGCACCATCAATTCGGTCGCGCAGACGCAGCGGGTGGTGTATGTGCGTGATGCGCAGGAGTCGAAGATGTTCGATTGGGCAAGGACGCTCATCAAGCGCGTGGGCTATCGCACGGTGGTCTCCTTCCCGCTCAAATACGGGGATTCTCTTGTGGGGGTGGCGACGCTGTACTTCGATGAGATCCGCGAACTCGACGATTCGTACACGGCCACGGTGCAGAGCTTCCTCGACCAAGTTGCCCTGCGGCTGCATCTAGCGCTCGGGGCGTGAGTAGATGTTGTTCTGCTTGGGAGGATGGCGCTGATTGTGTGCGAGAACCTGAAGGCTGCGAAGAAGAATGCAGAGCGGCTCGTGGAGCGCCTTCCGCTATGTCTGATCCCGGAAGCCGCGCGGTTGAGGCGGACTCTGCAGCGGTGGAAAGCAGCGTTCCTGGCGTACTTCACTTCCGGCCGGTCCTTGAAAGGCGGGGCGGAGGTCATCAACGGGATCATCGAGCTCCGCCGGCGACTGGTCAGGGGGTGCCGCAACCGGGAGAACTACCGGCCGAGGATGCCTTTAGCGGCAGAGGGTCTTGATTGCTGAAACCCCTAGTCCCCACCACAAGTACGAAGAGCCGGTTATTGCCTGGTGCCACGGCCCGCTTGGGACTGTGATCCAACGAGTGAAGCTCCCTGGGTTCCGTTCCGATTCTCCTTCGTGAGACTCGGAACGGAACCCAGGGCGCTTCAGGCTGGCAAGCTTTGTGCGGACAGCCGAAGCTTTCTGCTGAGGCCCGTCACTCCAGGGATAGTGTTCTTTCTCAGTAACAGGACCTTCGCACTGGCGGCGTGGCTACAACCTGTCACCTGCTCATCAGCAGTCCCGATCGCTCCGCCCCGAAATCTCCACGATCGTGTTCAGCAGCACTTCGGCGCCAGCAAGGATGTCGGCGCTCTCCGTGAACTCGTCCGGGCAGTGGCTGCGGCCGTCGTGGGACGGCACGAAGATCATCGCCGTCGGCACTTGGAGCGCCATGAACGCCGCGTCGTGCCCTGCGCCGCTGTACATACGCGTGTGGGAGAGCCCCATGTCTGAGACCACCTGCGTGGTGATCGCAGTGAGCGGCTCCGACATGGGTACCGGTTCCTCAGACGCCAGCCACTCCAGCTCTACTTCCACTCCGCGCTTTGCGCCTTCCGCATGCGCCGCCTCGAGCAGACGCTCGCGGGCGTGCGTGATCCACTCCGCGTCGGGACTGCGGAACTCGCCCCATACCTCGGCGGCCTCATTCACCACATTCACCGCATCCGGGGTGAAGGTGATGCTGCCGGAGGTTCCGCGGCTCGTCTCATGCTCAGACGCAATGGCCTCGACCGCGAGGACTGTACCGGCCGCAGCGCACCCGGCATCGCGGCGAATGTTCATGGGGGTGGTGCCCGCGTGGTCCTGCCGGCCCTTGAAGATGCTGCGGAACGGCGCCACTCCGGTGATGTCCGTGACCAGCCCGATCTGCGTGCCCTGCGCCTCCAGATTGGGCCCCTGCTCCACGTGCAGCTCGACATAGGCGATCACATCGCTGAGGTCCATGACGGCCTCATTCAGGCGGTTCGGGTCCACGCGCGCACCGGCCAGCGCCTCACCGAAAGCGACGCCTTCCTGATTCTGGGCCCTCAGATGCGCAGCGGTGAGCCCACCTGTGAGTGCGCGTGACCCCACACAGCTGAGTCCATAGGGATTGACCTCCTCGTTGAAGAAGTCGATGACGACGAGGTCGTGTGCGAGCGTGATTCCGCTTGCGCGGAGCGTCCGTACGACCTCCAGCGCCGAAGCCACGCCCACGTTTCCGTCGAACCGCCCGCCGCTGAGCACAGTGTCCGTGTGCGAGCCCGTCATGATCCGTCCGCGAGCGCTCCCGTCGCCCTTGAGTACGCCGATGACGTTTCCTGCCGCGTCGATGCGTGCATCGAGGCCGGCGTCCTTCATGCGGGCAAGGACCCAGTGGCGTCCCTCGACGTCGAGTTCCGTGAGTGCGCTGCGCGTCCATCCCGGAAGTGAGTCGTCCACCAGGCCGGACAGCGCCTCCAGGTCTGCCAGGAGCTGCTCGCCCTGATCCGCGAGTGCGATCCTCTGAGTCATGTGTGGTCCTCCTCGTTCTTCTGAGCAGGCTCCCGTGCCGGAGGGCTCAGGCCTGCAAGCCTCGGCACCGAGACTGGCACAGTGAGCACGCGAGCGCACTGCAGGGTCGAGCGCCGAGACACAGGGGTGCCGACCGGACTCGCCTCACCCCTCCCACACCACCTCGCCGCCCACCATCGTCATCGCCACGCCGACCTCAGGAATCTCCTCCACGTCCGCAGACATCAGCGAACGGTCCAGCACCACCAGATCCGCGAACTTGCCCACTTCGACGGAGCCCTTCACCTCGTCCTCGTGCGAGGCCCTGGCGCCGTTGAGCGTGTACATCCGCACCGCATCCATGAGTCCCACGCGCTGGCGCGCACCCACCTCGGCACCGCTCCGAGACCGGCGGGTGAGCGCCGCGTGGATTCCCCGCAGCGGGGAGACCTCCGTGACCGGCGCATCCGAGCCGATCGCCACCGGCACCCCCGCTCGCACATAGTCCGCCAGCGGATACATGTGCTCCACCCGCTCGCCGTAGTTCCTGATGTAGCTGTCCCCGTACTCGTAGTGGAACGCCGGATTCGCCGTCGGCACCACGCCCAGCTCCGCCATGCGCGCCACCAGATCGGGCGCGGCCAGCCCGCCATGCTCCACGCGGTGCCTCGCGTCCTCACGCGGATGCCCCCGCTGCGCCCTCTCGATCGTGTTCAGCAGCATCTCGATCGCCGCGTCCCCCTGCGCATGCGAGGTCAGCTGCCAGCCCTGCGCGTGCGCCTCCACGAACACCTCGTCCAGCCCCTCCTGGCTGAGGTAGCTCACCCCGCACGTGCTCGGATCGCTCGTATACGGCTCCCGCGTCCACAC
>NZ_JALAHB010000236.1 GCF_022712115.1 Brevibacterium sp.
CGGGGGTCCTCACCGGTGCTCCTGGCGGGGGAGGGAGGAGCGGACGTCATCCGACCGCCTTCGCCCAGTTCTCCGCGAGGACGGCCTGCTGGGACTCACGCTGCTCCTGGGTGGGCTGCGGTGCGGTCTGCTCCACGGCCTCGGGCAGGAGCGCGGCCAGTGCGTCCTCGTCCGCGGTGCCGGCCTCGACCATGGCATCCATGCGACCGGGGAGGACGTACCCCTTGAGGAGGAGGTTCTGGCCCTCGTCGCTGAAGACGAACTCCTGCCACAGGCGTGCGACCGCGGGGTGCGGCGCGTCGTCGTTGATGGAGGCCGCGTAGTAGGAGGCGACGGTGCCGTCGGAGGGGATCACGATCTCCATGTCCGTGCCGCCGCCGGAGAGGTCGTCCGCCCACTGGAGGAGCAGGTAGTCCCAGTTGACGACGACGGGAGTCTCACCGGTCTCGATCGTGCCGGCCTCGGCCTCCGTCGGGACCAGGTTGCCGGAGTCGGAGAGTTCGGCGAAGAAGTCGATGCCGGGCTGGATGTCGTCCAGGCTGCCGCCGTTGGCCAGCGAGGCCGCGGCGACGGCCATGAAGCCGGCCTCACCCGTGGTCGGGTTGCCGCGGATGGCGATCTTGCCCTGGTACTGAGGATCGAGGAGGTCCTCGAAGCTGGTCGGGCAGGTCTCGACGGCGTCCGTGTCGCAGCCGATCGCCATGGTGCCGCCGAGGTGGTTGTACCAGGTGCCGTCCGGGGACTTCATGTTGTCCGGGAGGTCGTCGGCGGTCTGGGGGTGGTACTCGGCGAGCAGTCCCTCTGCGGCGGCGTCCACGGCGAAGGACTCTCCGGTGTCCAGGTAGTCCAGCGAGGTGTCCTGGCCCTGGCGGTTCTTCACCGCATTGATGAGGTCCTGGCTGGCACCGGTGGACGTGTCGTTCTCGATCTCGATGCCGTACTTCTCGGAGAACGCGTCCAGGAGCCCGCCGTAGTTCGCCCAGTCCTCGAAGAGGCCCATGGTGTTGAGCGTGCCCTCTGCCTGCGCTGCCTCGATGAGGGCGTCCATGCCCCCGCCGTCCTCCACGGAGGTCGCCGCCCGCCAGGTGGCGGATTCCTCGGATTCGCCGCCGGAGCCGCAGGCCGAGAGCGCCGTGAGGGCGCCCAGGGAGACCGCCGCAGTGAGCAGTCGGATGTGCTTGAGCATGGTCGTACTCGCCTTTCGTATGTGCGCGTCCAGGGGACGCCCTGAGGGTCGTGTGCGTGGCTCGAGTCACTTCCACCTTAGAGAAGTCTGAGCGGATTGCCAAGGTTCGTTACTAGTGAAGTGTGTGGAAGTAGGGAAAGTTCACCAGTGAGGATTGACTCAGAGGTAGATGGGGCGGGTCCTCGGGGTGAACTCTGGGAGCGTGCTCCCGCCGCGCGCGGGCTGCCTGCCGCGGTCGGCGGGCAGCGATCGTGGTGACCGCTTCCGGCGGGCGCTGCGAGTGGGCGGGAGGCGAACCGGGTAGTTTAGTTCCGACTGCGGTGTCCGCGCTGCCGGGACCCTGTGCGAACAGAGGTCCTGCCGTGCGATGTCCGCCGCAGGAGCAGGCTTTCGACGCCCGCCGCCGCGAGGGATGCGGTCGGGGGCACTGGTGAACAGGCGGTGGGATGGCGATGGAGTCCCGGCAGGACGCTCAGGGGCGGCGCGCGGTGGGCGCGGTGGGCACCGCCCGCTACGAGCGGATCGCCGAGCAGATCCGCGAGTCGATCAGGTCCGGCGAGCTCGCGGTGGGGGAGAGCCTCGGGTCCGAGGCGGCGCTCGCCGCGGAGTTCGAGGTGGCGCCCGGCACGGTGCGCGAAGCTCTGCGCCTGCTGGTCGCGGAAGGCACGCTGAGCGGGCGCCGCGGGGCGCGCAAGTCGGTGCTGCGCAAACCGCGGCCGGCCGCCACGCAGGAGGAGTTCCGCAGCTTCGCCCAGTGGGCCCTGGTGCGCGGGCGCAGGCCCGGCGGGCAGGTCGTGGAGCAGTCCTGGCAGATCGCCGGTGAGGAGGCCGCGCGGACTCTCAAGGTGGATCCGCGCAGTCGCGTCCTCTGGGTGCTGCGCGTGCGGACCCTCGACGGCGAGCGGGTGATGGTGGAGCGGACCCGGTACCCGGAGCGCATCGGAGAGATCGTCGAGGGTCTGCCGCCGGATCTCGAATCGGTGAGTCGCTTCCTGGCCGACGAGTACGGCATCGTCTTCGCCGGTGCGGACCACCTCTTCTCCGCCACCGTGTGCGGGCATCAGGACGCGACGCTCCTGGGCGTCTCGCGCGGGCGCCCGCTGCTCCGGCACATGCGTGTGGGGCGCGACGCGAGCGGCCGGCCGCTCGAGGTCTCCGAGGACCGCTACCTCGCCAACGTCATCTCCGTCGCCATGTCCAACGGCCGCAACGTCAATCCGATCAGCTGGCTGGACGCCGGTGAGGCCAACTGGCTCTGAGCGCTCGTGGGGACGGCGGCCCTGCGTGCTCATTCCGGGGCGTGGCGGTCGAGGAAGGCGTAGACCTCCGTGGTGTCGACGCCGGGGAAGACTCCGGGCGGCACGGCGGCGAGCAGCGACGCGTGCGTGCGTGCGGACGGCCAGCTGCTGTCCTCCCATCTCTCCGCGAGCTTGGCGGGCGGCCTGCGGCAGCAGTCCGGGTCCGGGCACTCCGAACGTGAGCGCTTCGCGGTCTCGCGTCCTTCGAACCAGCCCACGTGGGCGAAGGGGACGCCCACGCTGATGGAGAACTCCCCGCCGGGGAGCACGCGCGCGGTGCACCAGTACGTGCCGTTGGGCGTGTCCGTGTACTGGAAGTAGGGGCTGAATCTGTCCGCCACCCTGTGCACGGTGCGGGAGGTGAAGCGCTTGCAGGCGAACTGCCCCTCCACCGCGCCCATCGGATCCGTGGGGAACGGCAGGCCGTCGTTGGAGTAGGCCTTGTGGATGGTTCCGGAAGAATGCACTTTCATGAAGTGGACGGGCAGCCCCAGATGTGCTGTGGCGAGGTTCGTGAACCGGTGCGCGGAGGTCTCGTAGGAGACTCCGAAGAGGTCTCGGAGCTCCTCGATGGAAATCGAGCGATTCTTCTTCGCCGCCTGCAGCATCGGCACGGCGGCGGACTCCGGCATGAGCAGCGCCGCGGCGAGGTAGTTCGCCTCCACCCGCTGCGTGAGGAACTCCTCGTAGTCCGCGGGCGTCTCGTGCCCCAGGATGTGCGAGGCGAGCGCGGTCAGCACGTGCGAGCGCGGGTCGTGCCCGGTGACGTCCTCGTGGGAGAGGTAGAGGCGCCGGTGCGCGGTGTCCGCCACGGCGCGGGTGCTGGCCGGGAGGTCCGAGACGTAGTGCAGCGAGTACCCGAGGTCGTCCGCGACCGCGGCGGTCTGCCGCTGGGAGAGGGGCCCGCCGGTGTAGCCGATCCGTGCCAGCACCTCGCCGGCCACCTTCTCCAGCTCCGGGAAGTGGTTGCCCTGCCGGCGCATGCGCTCGCGGAGGTTGCGGTTGACCCTGCGCGCCTCCTCGGGGGTGGCCGCCCTGCGCCGCATGGCGTCCGCGAGCTGCCGCTGGAGCCCCGCGATGGCGGCCAGGGCGTCCTGCGGCAGCGACTTCGCCCTCACCCGCGGCAGGTGCAGCGAGGTGTAGAGCGGAGAGCGCTGGTTGCGCTCCACCTCCAGTTCGAGCGCCTGCCGGGCGTCCACGGGCTCCGGGTCGAGGAGGTCGTCCGCGGTGACGCCCAGCGCCTCTGCCAGTGCGCGGAGCTGCCCGAGGCCGGGTTCCCGCTTGCCGTTCTCCATGACGGAGATCTGGGAGGGTGCGCGTCCCACCTTCTCGCCCAGCTGCCCGAGGGTGAGTCCGGCCTGCGTGCGGAAGTGGCGGATGCGGCGGCCGATGCTCAGGGCGTCCGCCTCCTGGACGCCGGTGGTGCGGGAGGCCTCCGTGGTGCGCGTGGTGCCTGTGGCTCCGGAGGTGCGGTGCGCGCCCGGCGGCGCGGTGTCGGCGGCATGCTGACGGCTCATGCTTCCCACTGTGACACAGCGCACCCTCTTTTCGGAAATATGTTACTTCTTCACATGTAGAGAAGAACGGTGAATCTTCATTGCGATCTGGGGTGAAATCAGGGTGGACGAGGCGAAAGACTTGAGTCACATCGCAGACACCGACTCGGAGGAGAGCACGATGACGCAGAAGGACATCCACAACGAACAGCAGATCCAGAGCGACTGGGCGACCAACCCGCGCTGGGCCGGCATCGCCCGTGACTACACCGCTGCTGACGTCGTCCGGCTGCGCGGTTCCGTCATCGAGGAGCACACCCTCGCCCGCCGCGGCGCCGAGCGCCTCTGGGATCTCATCCACACCGAGGACTTCGTCAACTCGCTGGGTGCGCTCACCGGCAATCAGGCGGTGCAGCAGGTGCGCGCCGGGCTCAAGGCCATCTACCTCTCCGGCTGGCAGGTCGCCGCCGATGCCAACCTCGCCGGGCAGACCTACCCGGACCAGTCGATCTACCCGGCGAACTCGGTGCCGGCGGTCGTCCGCCGCATCAACAACGCGCTCATGCGCGCCGATCAGATCGAGCGCAGCGAGGGCAGCCTCACGGTCGACGACTGGCTGGCTCCCATCGTGGCCGACGCGGAGGCCGGGTTCGGCGGCTCCATCAACGTCTACGAGCTCATGCGCGGCATGATCAGCGCGGGTGCCGCCGGCGTCCACTTCGAGGATCAGCTGGGCTCGGAGAAGAAGTGCGGTCACCTGGGCGGCAAGGTCCTCGTGCCCACCTCGCAGCACGTCCGCACGCTCAACGCGGCGCGCCTGGCGGCCGACGTCGAGGACGTCCCCACGCTCGTGGTGGCCCGCACGGACGCCGAGTCCGCGAACATGATCACCTCGGACATCGACGAGCGCGATCAGCCCTACATCACGGGCGAGCGCACCGCAGAGGGCTTCTACAAGGTCACCGGCGGGATCGAGCCCTGCATCGCCCGTGCCAAGGCGTTCGCCCCGTACTCGGATCTCATCTGGATGGAGACCTCCACCCCGGATCTCGAGGTCGCGAAGCAGTTCGCGGACGCCGTCCACGCGGAGTTCCCGGATCAGCTGCTCGCCTACAACTGCTCCCCGTCCTTCAACTGGAAGAAGCACCTGGACGACGCGACGATCGCCAAGTTCCAGCGGGAGCTGGGCGCGATGGGCTACAAGTTCCAGTTCATCACCCTGGCCGGCTTCCACGCGCTCAACCACTCGATGTTCGACCTCGCCCACGGCTACGCCCGCGAGCAGATGAAGGCGTACGTCGAGCTGCAGCAGCGCGAGTTCGACGACGAGTCGCGGGGCTACACGGCCACCAGGCACCAGCGTGAGGTGGGCACCGGCTACTTCGACCTCGTCTCGACCGCCATCAACCCGGAGTCCTCCACCACCGCGCTGAAGGACTCCACCGAGGCCGCTCAGTTCAACTGAGCCTGCGCGGGCCCTGCGGCGCATCGGGGGCCGCTGCCTGGACCGCGGTCCGGGTTCCGGCTTCCGCTGCCCGCGGGCTGCACGCGCAGTGCGGCTCCACGGGCCATGCGTCCCCGGGCCGCACCACCGACTGAGGATCCGGCATCCCGCCGGACCTCGTCCCGCCGGCGGCGCCCTCATGAGAGGGCGAGGTCCGGCGGGCACGCGGGGCGGCCGCTCCGGCACAGGGTTTTCTGGGGTTTCCCTGTCCGGCGCGGTCGTCCCGCACTGCTCCACCTGCGCCTGCCGATGCAGGACACCACGGCCCCGCCACACACCACCGCTCGCCGCCTCTCGCCCGCTTCCCGCACCACCAGGAGCCCGCCATGACCCTCACGACCCAGTCCCCTTCACCGCAGCAGGAGACTCGCCCCGGCCAGGAGACCCCCATGCAGCAGCAGACCGCACCGGCCGCAGGGCGGATGCTCGTCGCCGGTCCCATGGAGAGCGGCTACGAGACCGTCCTCAGCCCGGAGGCCCTGGACTTCCTCGCCGCGCTGCACGCAGCGCTCCTCGACGAGCGCCGCACGCTGCTGACCGAGCGCGAGCTCCGCTCCGCCGCGTTCCTCCGCGGGGAGTTCCCCTCCTACCCGGAGGCCACCCGGGAGATCCGCGAGGACGCCTCCTGGCACGCGATCGGCGGCCGCGGGGCCAAGGGCCTCTCCCGCCGCCGCGTCGAGATCACCGGCGCCCCGGACGGCCGCACCGCGGCGAACGCGCTGAATTCGGATGCGGACTCGTGGCTCGCGGACTTCGAGGACGCGATGTCGCCCACCTGGTCCAACGTGGTCACGGGTCAGCTCAACCTCATCGACGCCGTGCGCGGCCGCCTGCGCCACGTGACCCGGGTGGGCAAGCTCTACGA
>NZ_JALAHB010000237.1 GCF_022712115.1 Brevibacterium sp.
AGGCGCGCGCCGCCGCGGCCGCGCGCGGCTACCCCAGGGTCGTGCGGCCCTCCTTCCCGCTGGGCGGGCTGGGCTCCGGCATGGCCTACGACGAGGAGGGCCTGCGCCGGATCGCCGGCGACGGCCTCCACGACTCGCTCACCACCGAGGTGCTCCTCGAGGAGTCCATCCTCGGCTGGAAGGAGTACGAGCTCGAGCTCATGCGCGACCGCAACGACAACGTCGTGGTCATCTGCTCGATCGAGAACTTCGACCCCGTCGGCGTCCACACCGGGGACTCCATCACGGTGGCCCCGGCGCTCACCCTCACGGACCGCGAGTACCAGCGGATGCGCGACATCGGCATCGACGTCATCCGCGAGGTGGGCGTGGAGACCGGCGGCTGCAACATCCAGTACGCCGTGAACCCGGCCGACGGGCGCATCGTCGTCATCGAGATGAACCCGCGCGTCTCGCGCTCGTCCGCACTCGCGTCGAAGGCCACCGGCTTCCCCATCGCCAAGATCGCCGCGAAGCTCGCGGTGGGCTACACGCTCGACGAGATCCCCAACGACATCACGAAGGTCACCCCGGCCTCGTTCGAGCCGGCGCTGGACTACGTCGTCGTGAAGATCCCGCGCTTCGCGTTCGAGAAGTTCCCGGCCGCGGACCCCACGCTCACCACCACCATGAAGAGCGTGGGCGAGGTCATGGCGCTGGGCCGCTCGTTCGGCTCCGCACTGCTCAAGGCGATGCGCTCGCTCGAACAGTCCGGCAGCGAGTTCGACTTCTCCGCGCGCGTGGACCTCTCCGAGCCGGGTGTGCGGGAGGAGCTGCGTGCGTCGCTGGCGCACCCCACGGTGGAACGCATCCACTCGGTGCGGCTCGCGCTGGCGTCCGGGATGAGCGTCGAGGAGGTCTTCGAGGCGTCCTGGATCGACCCCTGGTACCTCGAGCAGATCCTCGAGCTGCAGGACGTCGCGGACGCCGTCGCCGCGGCCCCCGCGCTCACGGCGGAGCTGCTGCGCGAGGCGAAGGAGACCGGCCTCTCGGACGCGCAGATCGCCCGCCTGCGGCACCTCGACGAGTCCGTGGTCCGCGGCGTGCGCCACGCGCTCGGTCTGCACCCCGTGTACAAGACCGTCGACACCTGCGCCGGTGAGTTCGAGGCGAAGACCCCGTACCACTACTCGAGCTACGAGGAGGAGACCGAGGTCTTGCCGCGTGAGCGGGAGGCGGTGCTCATCCTGGGCTCGGGGCCCAACCGGATCGGCCAGGGCATCGAGTTCGACTACTCCTGCGTCCATGCGACGCTGGCCCTGCGTGAGGCCGGCTACGAGACCGTCATGGTCAACTGCAACCCGGAGACGGTCTCGACGGACTACGACACGGCCGACCGCCTCTACTTCGAGCCGCTCACCTTCGAGGACGTCTACGCCGTGTACCAGGCGGAGCTCGCCGCGGGTCCCGTCGCCGGCGTCGTGTGCACGCTCGGCGGGCAGACCCCGTTGGGCCTGGCCGCGGACCTCAAGGCCGCGGGCGTGCCGGTGCTGGGGACGCAGCCGGAGGCCATCGACCTCGCCGAGGACCGCCGGGAGTTCGGCACCGTCCTCGCCGAGGCCGGCCTCCAGGCCCCGCAGCACGGCACCGCGATCACCGCGGAGGAGGCCGTGGAGATCGCGGAGGGGATCGGCTACCCCGTGCTCGTGCGCCCCTCCTACGTCCTGGGCGGGCGCGGCATGCAGATCGTCTACGACCGCGAGCAGCTGCTGAGCTACATGGCGACGGCCACGGAGGTCTCCGCGGACCGTCCGGTGCTCGTCGACCGGTTCCTCGAGGACGCCATCGAGATCGACGTCGACGCGCTCTACGACGGCGAGGACGTCTACATCGGCGGCATCATGGAGCACATCGAGGAGGCCGGCATCCACTCCGGCGACTCGGCCTGCATCCTGCCCCCGCTCACGCTGGGCGAGGCGGTGCTGGAGCAGGTCCGGGCCGCCACCGCGCGGATCGCCGCCGGCACCGGCGTGCGCGGCCTGCTCAACATGCAGTTCGCCGTCTCCGCGGACGTGCTCTACGTCATCGAGGCCAACCCGCGGGCCTCCCGCACGGTGCCCTTCGTCTCGAAGGCGACGGGTGCGCCGCTGGCCAAGGCCGCCGCGCTGCTCGCGGCGGGCCGCTCCATCGCGGACCTGCGCGGCAGCCTGCTGCCGGCCTCCGGCGACGGCTCCCGCCTGCCGCTCACCCACCCCGTCGCGGTGAAGGAGGCCGTGCTGCCCTTCCGCCGCTTCCGCACCGTGGACGGCAAGGCGGTCGACTCCGTGCTCGGACCGGAGATGCGCTCCACCGGTGAGGTGATGGGCATCGCCCCGACCTTCCCGCAGGCCTTCGCGAAGGCGATGCTGGGCGCGGGCACGGCGCTGCCGACCACGGGCGCGGTGTTCGTCTCCGTCGCCGACCGTGACAAGCGGGCGCTCGTGCTCCCCGTCAAGCAACTCGCCGACCGCGGCTTCGAGATCGTCGCGACGGCCGGCACGGCCGGGGTGCTGCAGCGCTACGGCATCGAGGTGCAGACGGTGGCGAAGAACTTCGAGGCGGCCGCCGGCGAGCGGACCGTCATCGACGACATCGTCTCCGGCCGGTTCGGCCTCGTCGTCAACGTGCCCGGCGGCCGCGCCGAGCGCGCCGACGGCTACGAGATGCGCGCCGCGGCCACCTCCTCCGCGGTGCCGCTGCTCACGACCGTGGCGGAGTTCGCGGCCGCGGTCTCGGCCATCGAGTCCATCCGCAGCGGGGACGCGGACGTGCGCTCCCTGCAGGACTGGGCCGTGGACGCGGACTGGGCCCCGGCGGCGAGCGGCGCATGAGCGGCGCACCCGCCCGCCTGCGGACCGCCCTCCTCGGCAGCCCGCTCTGCGTGGGCCTCGACCCGCACCCCGGCGAGCTCGCCTCCTGGGGTCTGCCGGACACGCCGGCGGGCGCCCGCGAGTTCTCCCTGCGTCTGCTGGGGGCCGTGGGCGCCTCCGGCCGGTGCCGGGTGGTGAAGCCGCAGGTCGCGCTCTACGAGCGGTTCGGCTCCCGCGGCTTCGCGGTGCTCGAGGAGGTCCTCGCGGCCGCTCGCGAGGCGGGCCTGTTCGCCATCGCGGACGCCAAGCGCGGGGACATCGGCTCGACCATGGCCGGCTACGCCTCCGCCTGGCTCTCGCACGAGTCGCCGCTGCGGGCGGACGCGGTGACCGTCTCGCCGTACCTCGGGTTCGGCTCGCTCGCTCCGGTCTGCGAGGCGGTGACGGAGTTCGACGGCATGGCGTTCGTCCTCGCGCTCACCTCGAACCCGTCCGGTCCGCAGGTCCAGCACGCCCGCACCGCGGACGGCGGATCCGTCGCCGGGACGGTGGTCGCCGAGGCCGCGGCGGCCAACGCCGTAGCGTCCGCGCCCCGCCTCGGGCTCGTCGTGGGGGCCACGGTGGGCGGGGCCGCACGGGAGCTCGGGATCGGCCTGGCGGACTTCGCCGGACCGATCCTCACCCCCGGCTACGGGGCCCAGGGCGCGAGCGCGGAGGATCTCCGCGCGCTGTTCGGCGAGGCCGGGGCGCAGGGCCGCCTGGCGGTCAACAGCTCGCGCGGGATCAGCGGCCTCGGCCCCTCGGACTCCGCGCTCCGGGAGGGGATCGTCCGCGCGGCGGATGACCTGGCGGCGGCGCTGGGCGTAGACTGAGCGGCAACCGCACAGCTCCACGCTCATCCACCACCTCACCAAGGAGACTGAAGCCGTGGCACTTCCGGATCTGACCCCGCAGGAGAGGGAAGCCGCACTGCACAAGGCGTTCGCGGCCAGGCAGGCGCGCGCCGCAGTGAAGACGGCCCTCAAGAACGGCGAGACCACGCTGTCGGACGTCCTCGCACGTGCGTCCGGCGACGAGGCGCTCGAGAAGATGAAGGTCCACGACCTGCTGAGGTCGATGCCGAAGGTGGGGGACCGGCGCGCCGCCGCCCTCATGGAGGAGTACGGCATCGCCGCCTCCCGGCGGATCAAGGGGCTGGGCGTCCATCAGCGCGCGCGCCTCCTCGAGCACTTCGAGGGCGCGTAGGCGCTTCCGCTTCCCGAGAGACAGGCCGAATGACACGACTGACAGTACTGGCGGGCCCCACCGCCGTGGGCAAGGGGACCGTCAGCTCCTACATCCGCGAGCACTACCCCCAGGTCTGGTTCTCCGTCTCCGCCACCACTCGCGCCCCGCGCCCGGGTGAGGTCGACGGGGTCCACTACCACTTCCTCAGCGAGGAGGAGTTCGACCGGATGGTCGAGTCCGGGAGCCTGCTCGAGTACGCCGTGGTGCACGGCCGCCACCGCTACGGCACGCCGCGCGCCGCCGTGGAGGAGGAGATCGCGCGGGGCGGGTCCCCGCTGCTGGAGATCGACCTGCAGGGGGCCCGGCAGGTGCGGGAGGCGATGCCCGAGGCGCTGTTCGTCTTCCTCGCCCCGCCCAGCTGGGAGGAGCTGGTCCGCCGGCTCGTGGGACGCGGCACGGAGACCGCCCAGGAGCAGGAGCGCAGGCTCGCCTCCGCGAAGGTGGAGCTGGCGGCCGAATCCGAGTTCGACCGCACCGTCGTCAACACCGACGTGAGCACAGCCGCGCGTGAGATAGTAGAATTGATGGGCTTGCAGCCGCAGACAACGAGGGAGAACCCGTGACCAGTACGCCCGAGGGAATCACCAACCCGCCGATCGACGATCTGCTCGACGTCACCGAGTCGAAGTACGAGCTCGTCGTCGAGGGCTCGCGCCGCGCGCGCCAGATCAACGCCTACTACGCCCAGCTCCAGGAGGGGCTGCTGGAGAACGTGGGCCCCCTCGTGACGCCGGAGCCCAACGAGAAGCCCCTCTCCATCGCCTTCCGCGAGATCCACGAGGGCAAGATCATCATGCGGGAGCCCACCGAGGCGGACTTCGCCCCCGTGGAGGAGCCCGTGTTCGCCGACGACTACGGCTTCGCGGACGCGCTGGGCGGCGAGACCCTCGACGCCTTCCCCGCGGCGGAGGACACGGACACCGCGGCCGGCGACTCGATGTGAGGATCGTCCTCGGAGTCGCCGGGGGCATCGCCGCGTACAAGGCGGCGCACGTCCTGCGGGGGCTGAAGGAGCGCGGACACGAGGTGCGGGTCGTCCCCACCCGGGCCGCGCTCCGGTTCGTCGGCGCTCCCACCTGGGAGGCCCTGAGCGGCCAGCCGGTCTCCGTCGACGTGTTCGAGCGCGTCGACGAGGTCGAGCACGTCCGGGTGGGCCACGAGGCCGATCTGGTGGTGCTCGCGCCCGCGACGGCGGACCTGCTGGCCCGGGCGCGCACCGGCATGGCCGACGACATGCTCACCGCGACGCTGCTCACCGCCACGTGCCCGGTGGTGGCCGCCCCCGCCATGCACACGCAGATGTGGGAGCACCCGGCCACGGCGGAGAACGTGGCCGTGCTGCGCTCCCGCGGTTGGACCGTCATCGAGCCCGCCTCCGGCCGGCTCACCGGCGCGGACTCCGGGCCCGGCCGCCTGCCGGAGCCGGAGGAGATCGTCGCGGCCGCACTCGCGGCGGTCGCAGACGCTCCCGCACCGCAGCCGGCAGAGCCCCCGGCCCCACCCGGCCCGCTGTCCGGCCTCATGGTCGCCGTCTCCGCAGGCGGCACCCGCGAACCGCTGGACCCGGTGCGCTTCCTGGGCAACCGCTCCTCCGGCAAGCAGGGCGTCGCACTCGCGGCGGCCGCGGCCGCCGCCGGTGCGGAGGTGGTCCTCGGGAGCGCCAACGTGGACACGGCCGTCCTGTCCGCGCTTCCCGCCGGGGTGCGGGTGGAAGAGGTCGAGACCACCCAGGAGCTG
>NZ_JALAHB010000238.1 GCF_022712115.1 Brevibacterium sp.
CGGTGGACACCGCGCACGACGATCTGGGGCAGATCTGGACCACGGTCCTCACGAATCTGCTCAACGACCCGGACATCTCCGCACACCACAAGGGCTTCCTCGCCGGAGCCGTGCCCAAGGGGATGATCGGGGACTCCATCGTGGTGCTCGCCGTCCCCTCGGAACTCCACCGCCGGAACCTCGAGAACAACCTGCGCGAACCTCTCACCCGTGAGATCACGAGGATCGTGGGCCACAGCGTGAGCTTCGCGATCGCCGTCGGCACCACACACATGGAGCCGGAGGCGGCAGCGGACGAGGCCGTCTCCGCCGCGGGCGGGGACGGAGGAGCGGAGGGGCGGGCCTCCGATCGGGCCACCCACACCACCTTCGCGGATCTCGCCGCGCAGGCCGCCGATCCCTCACACGCCCCGCAGCCCGCAGGTCAGGACGCGGAGCGGCAGCAGACGCAGGAGAGCGAGCGGGCACGGCAGCGGACCGCCGGCGGAGCCGCAGCGCGGTTCTCCCCCGCGGACACTGCCTCCCTCCAGGCCACCGCGCAGCAGGCCGCCTCCGCCCAGAGCCCTCTGCGGCAGGAGGCTCCCGCGAGGGGCGGCGCCTACGGCGAGCAGCGGGACGCGCGCAGCCATGACGGCAGCCGGACCACACGCGCGGAGGGCTCGGCCCCCGCCTTCTCGCACACGGGCACACCGGCCCCCCATGGGCCCGACGGCGAGACCTCCACGAGCCTCCTCAACCCCAAGTACACCTTCGACGCCTTCGTCGTGGGAGCGTCCAACCGCTTCGCCCATGCCGCGGCGTTCGCCGTGGCGGAATCGCCGGCCAAGGCGTACAACCCCCTCTTCATCTACGGGGACTCGGGACTGGGCAAGACGCATCTGCTGCATGCGATCGGCCACTACTCCCAGCAGCTGTACCCCAAGATCAGCGTGCGGTACGTGTCCAGTGAGGAGTTCGTCAACGACTTCATCAACACGGTCGGCTCGCAGACCACCTCGAACACCCTCCGGCCCGCGTTCCAGCGGCGCTATCGCGAGGTCGACATCCTCATGATCGACGACATCCAGTTCCTGCAGGGCAAGGACGCCACGGTCGAGGAGTTCTTCCACACCTTCAACGCCCTGCACAACGAGGACAAGCAGGTCGTCATCACCTCCGACCAGCCGCCCAAGATGCTCAAGGGCTTCGAGGAGCGGCTGCGTTCCCGGTTCGAGTGGGGGCTCCTCACGGACGTCCAGCCGCCGGACCTGGAGACCCGCTTCGCGATCCTGCGGAACAAGGCCTTCTCGGAGAAGCTCGACGTCCCCAACGAGGTCCTGGAGTACATCGCCAGCCGCGTCTCCTCCAACATCCGTGAGCTGGAGGGCGCCCTCATCCGCGTGACGGCCTTCGCCAATCTCAACGACCAGATCATCGACGTGGGCCTCGCGGAGACGGTCCTCAAGGACTTCATCACGCAGGACGACACCCCGGAGATCACCGCTGCGGACATCATGGGGCAGACCGCGGCCTACTTCGACCTCTCCCTGGAGGACCTGCAGGGCACCAGCCGGTCCCGGACGCTCACCACCGCGCGGCAGATCGCCATGTACCTCTGCCGCGAGCTCACGGAGCTCTCGCTGCCCAAGATCGGCCAGGAGTTCGGGGGCCGTGACCACACCACCGTCATGCACGCCAACAAGAAGATTCGAACGCAGATGGCCGAGCGGCGGACGCTCTACACCCAGGTCACCGAACTCACGAATCGCATCAAACAGCAGCATCGACTCTGAACGCGGCAATACACAGCTGTGGAAAACTCGGTGGATAACTGCAGGTGCGCGGTGGACGGAGCGGGGGACGGTCCCACATGCGGCTGTGGGGACCTGTGAGCGGCGCAGAGGGGGATGCACAGGCGTCCACCGGCAGCGCCGGGCGGATGCACACTGCGTGCACCGGCGGAGGGAGGGCCCGATCCCAGGAGTCGCAAGGGAAAGGAGGAGTTCGTCCACAGTGTCCACATGGGCTACTTCTGAATACTATGAATATCTACGCGCGCATGAGAGCGTGACCGCGCACTGCGAACGATTGATACTCGAGTTGCGAAAAGCGTAACGAGGGTGCTGTGCGTGCACGCACACTCCCCTGCCCGGATATTCGAACGCCGGGTCACGCGGATTCGCTCCTGATTCCCTACGTGGGCTCCCGGCTCGCTGGTACGCCTTGGTACAAATCCCGCCGCGGCTGCGCCGCATCCCACGGATGGCGGGGCAAGTCAACGGAACACGCCGGTGAGGGCGGATATTGCCGTGCTCGCGTCCTCCTCCGTGGGGTAGAGTTCTTTCCTGCCCATCGGCCCACTACGCCCAGGAGAGTCGTGAACGCAGCAGCCGAGCAAGTGAAGTTCCGAGTCGAGCGCGATGTCCTCGCAGAGGCGGTCACCTGGACCACCAAGGCTCTCCCCCAGCGGCCCTCCGTTCCCGTGCTCACCGGTGTGCTCCTCACTGCGGAGGCGGACGGCACCGTGCGCCTCTCGGTCTTCGACTACGAGGTCTCCTACCGCACGGAGATCGCGGCCGAGGTCGAGGTGCCCGGCACGTTCCTGGTGTCCGGCCGTCTCCTCGCGGACATCTCGAAGGCTCTCCCCCAGCAGCCCGTGACACTCGAGCTGAGCGGCGGCAAGGTGGACCTGACCTGCGGCTCCTCCCGGTTCTCGCTCATGACGATGCCGGTGGACGAATACCCCGCCCTGCCCACGGTGCCGGAGCCCACGGGCACGCTCTCGGCATCGGCCTTCCAGCACGCGGTGGGCCAGGTCGCCATCGCCACGAGCAAGGACGACACCGTCCCGATCCTCACCTCCGTGCGCATCGAGATCGAGGGCGACAAGGTCGCGCTGCTCGCGACCGACCGCTACCGGCTCGCCGTCAGGGAGTTCACCTGGCATCCCTCCTCCCCGGACATCTCCCGCGCAGCCCTCATCCGCGGCAGGACCCTGGCGGACGCGGCGAAGTCCATGGGCGGGGACATCCGGATCTCGCTCTCCGAGTCCGGCGGCAAGGAGATGCTCGCCTTCTCCGCCAACGGCCGCGAGACGACCTCGCTGCTCGTGGAAGGCGACTACCCCAAGGTGCGCTCGCTGTTCCCCAAGGACGCGCCGATCACCGCCGTCGTGGAGACCGCCGCCCTGCGCGAGGCCGTACGCCGTGTCGCGCTCGTGGCCGAGCGCAACACCCCCATCCGCTTCGAGTTCGCCGACGGCGCGCTCACGCTGCGTGCGGGTGCCGGGGACGACGCCCAGGCCTCCGAATCCCTGCCCGCGCAGATCACCGGCGGCGACATCACCACCGGCTTCAACCCGGTCTTCATCACGGAGGGGCTCTCGCAGATGGACCACTCCTTCGTGCGCTTCTCCATGACGGAGCCCAAGAAGTCCGTGGTCATCACGGGGCAGGAGGAGCTCGACGGCGAGCACGACGACTCCTACCGCTACCTGCTCATGCCGATCATCCGGTTCTGATCCGCGCCCGCCAGACCCGTCCGCGCCTCTGCGGCGGGCCGTCGTCTCAGGGAGGAGGGATCCCAGCGTGTGGGTGAGCAGGCTCGCACTGCGCGACTTCCGCTCCTATGACTCCCTCGACCTCGAGCTGTCCCCGGGGGTCACCTCCTTCGTCGCCCCCAACGGCTGGGGGAAGACGAATCTCGTCGAGAGCATCGGCTATCTCTCGCGCCTGCGCTCCCACCGCGTCTCCCAGGACCTGCCGCTGGTGCGTGCGGGTGCGGAGCAGGCGGTGGTCTCCGCCCGCGCCCACCGCGGGGAGCGCTTCGTCACCGCCGAGGTGACGATCAGGGCCAAGGGCGCCAACCGTGCGAGGATCAACCGCTCCGGAGTGCGCGTGCGCGAGATCCTGGGCCTGGTCCCCTGCGTGGTGTTCGCACCGGAGGACCTCGGTCTGGTGAAGGGCGACCCGGCGGAGCGGCGCGACTGGCTGGATTCTCTCCTCGCCGCACGCAATCCGCGCTTCGCCGGTGTGCTCGCGGACGCCGAGCGTGCTCTCAGACAGCGCAACGCACTGCTGCGGAGCCTCAAGCAGAACCCGGACCCGGCGCTGGAGAGCACCCTCGACATCTGGGACAGGGCCTTCGCCGAGGCCGCCGCCGCGCTCGTCGTGGGCCGTCACCGGCTGCTGGCGGATCTGGAGCCGCACATCGCAGGCCACTTCTCCCAGCTGGCGGCGGATGCCCGCGAGTCCCGCCGGAGCGCCCGTGCGTCCTACTCCTCGCGCATCGACTACTCGGCGGTGGACTTCCGCACAGACACGGCGGCGGAGCGCGCGGTCGAGGTGGTGGTCGAAGCGCTGGCGCAGCGTCGTCGCAAGGAGATCGACCGCGGTCTCACCCTCGTCGGACCGCAGCGCGACGACGTGGTGCTGTCCATCGGCGACGTCCCGGCGAAGGGCTATGCCTCCCACGGGGAGAGCTGGTCCCTGGCACTCGCCCTGCAGCTGGCCGGCTGGGATCTGCTCCGGGAGGACTCCGGCGATCCGCACGACCAGCCGGTCCTCGTCCTCGACGACGTCTTCGCGGAGCTGGACAGCGGCCGGCGGGCTCGGCTGGCGCACACCGTGGCGCAGGCGGAGCAGGTGCTCATCACCTCGGCGGTGGGAGCCGAGGTGCCCGCGGAGCTCACCGGCTCCGTCGTGGACCTCACCGCCATCGCGAGGCCGCGGTGACCCCGCCGCGGGAACGCTCCGGAGCGCGGGGGGACGTGCCGGGAAGCGCGGATCTCCCGGGACCTGCCGAGCCGCAGGAGCAGATGGGTGCGGTGGACCGGACCCGCCGTCCGCTGTCCGGAGCCGCACAGGAGGCGCTCGATCGGGTGCGCCGCATGGCCGACCACGAGCCGCGGCCCGGCAGCCGGTGGACCGGACCACGGCGGGCGTCCGGCGGCGGGACCGTCGGCCTCGGCGGCGGCGACCGGGCCCCGGGCGAGGTGTCCTACACGGCTGCCGGAGCGGATCCCCGCGATCCGCGGCCCCTCGACGGCATGTTCTCCAGGCTCGTGCAGAAGCGCGGCTGGACGACGAGCCTCGACGTCGCCGCGCTGACGACGCGGTGGGACGAGCTCGTGGGACCCGCCGTCGCCGCGCACTGCACGGTGGAGCGGTTCGAGCCGCCCACGCTGGTGGTGCGGACGACCTCGACGACCTGGGCCACGCAGCTGAAGATCCTGCGCGAGGGCCTCCTGGACAAGCTCGAGCGCGAACTGGGCCGGCGCGTGGTGGAGGATCTCGAGATCCGCGGACCGGAGCAGCGGACGTTCACGAAGGGCCGGCGGAGCGTGAAGGGCCGGGGCCCGAGGGACACATGGGGGTAGGCACACGTGCGCGCCGGCTGCGCGCGGAGGCCAGAGGCTAGGCTGGATCCCACACCACAGAGGAGACTCATGCGCTTTGCGAACAGCGTCACGGATCTGATCGGCGGAACCCCGCTCGTCAGGCTGAACAGCGTGACCGAGGGCATCGAGGCGACCGTGCTCGCCAAGCTCGAATTCCTGAACCCCGGCGGCTCCGTCAAGGACCGGATCGCCGTGGACATCATCGACGCGGCCGAAGCCTCCGGTGAGCTCGCACCGGGCGGCACCATCGTCGAGCCCACCAGCGGGAACACCGGTATCGGGCTGGCCCTGGTCGCTCAGCTGCGCGGCTATCGCTGCGTGTTCGTCTGCTCCGACAAGGTCGCCCCGGAACGCCTGGCCGTGCTCCGCGCCTACGGGGCGGAGGTCGTCGTCACGCCGTCCGCCGTGTCCGCGGACCACCCGGACTCGTACCTGTCCGTCGCCCGGCGGCTGGCGGAGGAGACCCCCGGCGGCTACATGCCCAACCAGTTCGCCAACATGCAGGGGCCGCTGAGCCACTACGCCACCACGGGCCCGGAGATCTGGCAGGACACGGACGGCCGGATCACCCACTTCGTCGCCGGGGCCGGCACCGGCGGCACCGTGAGCGGCACCGGCCGCTACCTCAAGGCGGCCTCGGACGGCTGCGTGCAGGTGGTCGTCGCGGACCCGCACGGCTCGCTCTACTCCGCCGGGGATCCCTCGGAGCACGCGGCCTACGACGTGGAAGGTGTCGGGATGGACTTCTTCCCCGACACCTTCGACAGGAGCATCCCGGACCGCTACGAGACGGTGGACGATGCGGAGTCGTTCGCGATGACCCGCAGGCTCGCCCGCGAGGAGGGACTGCTGGTGGGAGGTTCGAGCGGGATGGCGGTCGTCGCGGCGCTGCGCACGGCGCGGGAGCTGCCCGCGGACGCCGTGGTGGTGGCGCTGCTGCCGGACACTGGCCGCGGCTACCTGGGCAAGGTGTTCGACGACGACTGGATGCGTTCCCGCGGACACCTTGCGGATGCCACGGGCGCGGAGGCGGCTGCGGACACCGGCCGGGCCGCCGGCGCAGACACGAGCGCGGATCCGGAGACCTCGGCATCCGCACCGACGACAGGAGACACTCAGTGAGCGATGCACAGCGGCGCGCGGACGGCTTCGACACCCAGGCCGTGCGTGCCGGACAGGACCACGACCCCACCACCGGCGCGGTCATCCCTCCCCTGCACCTGTCCACCACCTACGCCCAGGACGGGATCGGCGGTCTGCGCGGCGGCTACGAGTACGGTCGCAGCGGCAACCCCACCCGGGACGCGCTGCAGCAGCAGATCGCGGCACTCGAGGGGGCGGAGCACGCGCTTTCGTTCGCCTCGGGACTGGCGGCGGAGGATGCGCTCCTGCGGGCCGTGCTGCGTCCCGGCGACACCGTGCTCATGGGCGATGACGTCTACGGCGGCACCCACCGCCTGGTGGCCCGCATCCTCGAGCCGTGGGGCGTGAACCTGCGGATCGTGGACATCACGGACGCCGAGGCCGTGCGCGCCTCGCTGGAGGAGGTCCCCGCCCAGGTGCTCTGGGTGGAGACGCCGTCCAACCCGCTCATGCGGATCAGCGACATCGCCGCACTCGCACAGCTGGGGCACGAAGCGGGCGCGACGGTCGTGGTGGACAACACCTTCGCCTCGCCGGCGCTCCAGCAGCCCCTGGCGCTGGGGGCGGACGTGGTGGTCCACTCGACCACGAAGTACCTGGGCGGGCACTCCGACGTGGTGGGCGGCGCCGTCGTCACCAGCGACGCGGAGCTGTACGAGGCGGTGAAGTTCCAGCAGTTCGCGGCGGGGGCGGTGAGCGGGCCGCACGACGCCTGGCTCACCAGCCGCGGACTCAAGACGCTGGGCATCCGCATGGAGCGGCACAGCCGCAACGCCGGACTGGTCGCGGGCTTCCTCGCCCAGCACGCCGCCGTCGCGCAGGTCTACTACCCCGGCCTGGAGACGCATCCGGGTCATGAGATCGCCGCGCGGCAGATGCGCGGGTTCGGCGGAATGGTGTCGCTGGCGCTGTCCTCCGGGGAGGAGGCGAGGCGGTTCGCGGAGAGCCTGCGGCTGTTCACCCTCGCGGAGTCCCTGGGCGGGGTCGAGTCGCTCGTGAACTACCCGGACGCCATGACCCACGCCTCCGTGCGCGGGACGGAGCTGGCGGTGCCCGAGGAGGTGGTCCGGCTCTCCGTGGGCATCGAGACCGCGGACGACCTCCTCGACGATCTGAACGAGGCGCTCGGGAGGCTCTGAGCGCTCCGCCCGCCGGGTGGGGACCCGCATCATGAGCGACGAACATCCTGAGCCCGAGAGCTACCAGCGGCGGACCATCGAGCTCGAGGCTCTCTTCGAGACGGCGGGCGAGCTGTCCTCCCTGCACCACGTGGACGCGGTGCTCGGTGCGATCGTGCAGCGCAGCAGGCAGCTGCTGGCCAGTGACGTGGCATATCTCATGCTCCTCGACGAGGCCCGCCGGCAGACCTACATGCGGGTCTCCGAAGGGATCCAGACCCAGGAGTTCCACGGCATATCCCTCGACTACGGGGAAGGGCTCGGCGGACTGGTGGCCAGCACCGGCATGCCGCAGTGGACCCGGGACTACCGGTCGGACGAGCGATTCGCACCGAAGATCGGCGAGGTCGTGCGGGCGGAGGCCCTCACCGCGCTGCTGGGCGTGCCGCTGAAGGTCGGGGGCCGGGTTCGGGGCGTCCTCTTCGCCGCGGACCGCCGCAGCCGGGACTTCACCCATCGCGAGATCGCCCTCCTGACCTCTCTGGCGAATCATGCGGCGATCGCCCTCGACAACGCCGAGCTGCACGAACAGACCCAGCAGGTCCTGGAGAAGTGGCAGTCGGTCAGCCGCAAGGTGGCCGAGCAGAACCGGACGCTCGAACGTGCCTCGGAGTTCCACGAACGGCTCACGGGACTCGTGGCGGCCGGGGTCCCGCTGGGCGAGCTCGCGGAGGCGGTCGCGCAGTTCCTCGGCGGTGCGGTGGCGGTGCTCGCCGACGACGGGACGCTGCTCACCCCGGTGCGGGATGCTGTGGAGCTGCCCACGGCACGGGAGCTCGCAGCCGTCTCCGATCCGAGCGGGTCCGGATCCGCCCCCCTGGGTGAGGGTGTGGAGAGCGGATCCGGACGCCACGTGGTCGTGGCTCGCACGGGGGCGCGCAGACTGGGATATCTGTTCTACGAAGGACCGGTGCTCAGCTCCACCGATGTGCGTTCCCTGGAACGGGCGGCCCTCGTCACCGCGCTCACGATCCTGCACAAGCGCGCGGACGAGGAGGCCCGGAGCCGGGTCATGGGCGAGCTCATGGCGGAACTGGCGGTGCGTCCCGGCGGCGACGAAGCGTGGCTGCACAAACGGGCCGCGGCGGTGGGGATCACGGTCTCAGGACCGCCCTATGCGGCCGTGTCCGTACTGGAGAGTGCCGAGAGCGGAGGTCTGGACCGCCTGGACGCCGTGGTGCGCACTGCGCGGGAGTACGGCGGTCTGGCCAGAGCGCAGGAAGGCGAGATCTCTCTGCTCGTCGGCGGTGAGGACCCGTCCGCCCTCGCCCGGTGGATCTCCGCGGACCTGGAGCAGCGGCTCCACACGCCGGTGGCGGCGGGAGCGGCCGGTCCCTATCCGACCCTGTGCGAGGCGGCACGTGCGCTCCCACGGGCGCGCACGTGTGCCGGCGTGCTCGCCATGACCGGGCGGTGGTCGCAGGGGGCGGCGCCCGAGGACGTCGGGCTGTACACGCTGCTGTTCAGCGAAGCCGGGCGGGAGAGGATCGAGGAGTTCGTCGCGGAGACCCTCGGGCCGGTCCTCGAGCACGACGGGCGGAGAGACGGACGGCTGCTCGAGACCCTGCGTGCGCACTTCGACCACGGCAGCCAGACGGGTGCCGTCTCAGCGGCGCTGATGATCCATGTGAACACGCTCTATCAGAGGCAGGAGCGCATCGACGGTCTCCTCGGTCCCGGATGGCGGAGAGGGGAGCAGTCGCTGCAGGTGCATCTGGCAGTGCGGCTGCGCGATCTTCTCCGCGGCACCGGCTGAGACCTGGTCCGGTCCGATGACGGTATTCCTCACACTGGCTTCCGTGGACGAGTGTGAGAACTGACATTGTTCGTGGGTGCCGCTGTCACTAGCGTCGTCTCCACGACCGCGTGCTGCCGGCGACGCCGCAGGCATCCGCGCTCCACTCGCTCTGAATATGGAAGGTTGGACAATGGGGTCCGTTTCCGTCGTCGTCATCATCGTCGTGTACTTCGCAGTCATGTTCGCCATCGGCCTCTGGGCCAACCGGAGGACGAAGTCCTCCAAGGAGTTCCTCGTCGCCGGACAGTCGCTCGGATTCTTCGTCATGGCGATCGCGAGCTTCTCCTCCATCCAGAGCGGGTGGGGGATGGTCGGCAACACCGGTGCCGTCTACGACATCGGCATCTCCGCGCTGCTGGGCGCCGCCATGCTGGTGCCGCTCGGCTTCGCCCTCGCGTGGTTCCTCCTCGGTGCCCGCCTGCACCGCGCGGCCTCCGTCCACGGGGCGTACTCCGTGCCGGATCTGGTCAAGGTCCGCTACCGGAGCAGGTCCGCCCACACGGCCATGTCGGCCGCCATGGCCGTGGGCGCAGTCGCGTACATGACCTCGCAGATCTCCGCCATGGGGATCATCGCCTCGCTGCTGCTCGGCACCTCTGTGCAGACCGGCGCATGGATCGGCGCTGCGGTCGTGGCGATCTACACGGTGGCCGGCGGGATGCTCGCGGCGGTCTGGACCGACCTCATCCAAGGCCTGCTGATGATCGTGATGTCCGTGGCGGTCTTCTTCCTCGCGCTCTTCGCGGCCGGGGGATGGTCGTCCGTGCTGCTCACCACCTCGGCGGCCGACCCCGACTTCCTGTCCCTCACGGGTCCCCAGTCCGAGGCCTTCATCTTCGGCTACATGGCGCTCCTGCTCTTCGGCGCGGCCGGACAGCCGCAGCTCATCACCAAGTTCCTCATGCTCAAGGACAGGAAGGAGCTGAAGTGGGGCGCGCTGGTCTCCGGCCTCGCCTACGGAGTGACGACGCTCTTCAGCCTGGGCATCGGGCTCTCCCTCAAGGCGATGGTCCTCACCGGTTCGGCGGAGGCTCCCGCGACCATCGACAACACGACCACCGACTTCCTCTCGCAGTTCACCAGCCCCGCCGTGGCCGGCCTCGCACTCACCGCGCTCCTCGCCGCGGTGATGTCGAGCGCATCGAGCTTCATCACGATCGGTGCTGCGGCCGTCGTGAGGGATCTCGCGACCGCGCTCGGCGTGAGGGTGGAGCGCGAGCTGCTGTGGAGCCGGGTGATGTCAGCGGTGATCACGGTTCTCGCGGTGCTCCTGGTCTTCTACCTCTCGCAGGCCATCTTCATCCTCGGGGCGATCGGCTGGGCCGCCTTCGCAGCCGCCATCCTGGGACCGATAGGGATCGGGATCCACTGGCGCAGAGCGACCGGGGCCGCGGCCACGGCAGCGGTGGCGGTCGCCCTCGGCTTCAATCTCCTCATCGTGCTCCTGGAAGCCAGCGGCCTCCTCGTCGTCGCGCCGCACATGCACATCGGCGGGATATCGCTCATGCTCTCCGTCGTGGTCTTCGTCTGCGTCTCCCTCCTCACGCCGCGGGAGCGGGCGGAGCAGCTGTTCCGGGAGTTCGACGCAGCGGCATGCCCGGACGGGACGTCCCCGTCTTCCGGGCGGGGCGCCGGTGTCCCGCAGAGCGAGAACCCCGAGGAGGAGAACGGACATCGGGCAGTGGGAATCCTGGTGGGTGCCGTGACCGGCATCTCCGCGATCATGCTGGCGGGCATGCTCTTCGACCTGCCGGACCTGATCATCTACCCCACTCCGCTCATGGTGGGGCTCGTCATGATGCTCGGCTGCCTCGGCAGCGGAGCATCGCTGTCGGCCGTCCGCGTGCCGCTCCTCGGCTACACCGCCGTGCTCCTCATCCTCATGACCGCGATGGCCGCCACCAGGGACTCGTCCGTCCTGTTCGGCGGTCTCCCCCTCGCGACGGGGATCCTCGTCTACGTGCTCTGGCCGTTCAGCACGCTCAGCGCGGGGCTTCTCTACGCCTGGATCTACTCGTCGGTGCTGAGGCGCGTGCCCGCCGGCGCTCTTCGGGAGGCGGCACACCGATGAGCGATCCGGATGTGCTCATCGTCGGCGCGGGACTCGCCGGAGGCATGACCGCAGCCGTTCTCGCGGAGCGCGGACTGGACGTCCACTGCCTCGAGCAGGGCGACTGGCCCGACTACTCCGCGCCGGTCCACCCGCTCGCCTTCGACCCTGAGACGCACCGGCGATGGCCTCGGCTGCCGAATGAGAGGAACTCCTCCGCCGACTACCCGCTCACGGCCGAGGACTCACCCATCGATCCGCTGATGTGGAACGGCGTGGGCGGCAGCACGGTCCTCTACCTGGCCAAATGGCATCGGATGCTTCCCGGCGACTTCCGCGTGCGGTCCTCGGACGGAGTGGGGGCGGACTGGCCCTTCGGATACCAGGAGCTGGAGCCCTGGTACACCGAGGCGGAGGCCCAGCTGGGCGTGAGCGGTCTCGCCGGGGACCCCGCCTACCCTCCCGGGGGCGCACCTCCGCACCCGCCGCTCCCCCTCCGCGACTTCGGCAGACGCATGGCCCACGCCCTCGACTCCCGCGGCTGGGCCTGGTGGCCCGGCGCGTCCGCCGTCTTCCCCCGGGAGTCCGCGGCGTCACTCCCCTACTCGGCGGCGGCCGCCGGCCATGACCTCGGAGCCGTCAGCACCGGCCGGCGAGCGACCGTCAAGGCCTCGGCGGACGTCTCCCACTGGCCCGGCGCACTACGTGCGGGGGCACGGCTGACCACCGGAGCGCAGGTCCGTCGCCTGCTCCTCAGCCGCGGACGCGCCGACGGCGTCGAGTACTGCGACGCGCAGGGACGGATCCGGACCATGCGGGCGAAGCAGGTCATCCTCTGTGCGAACGGGATCGGCACCGCGCGTCTGTTGCTCGCCTCCGGGGACACCGCCTCGGACAGGGGCGCGGCGAACTCCAGCGGCATGGTCGGAAGGAATCTCATGCTGCATCCGCTCGCCGCCGCCGTGGGCGTCTTCGCCGAGGAGGTCGACGGTGCGGTGTCGCCGCTCGGAGCGCAGCTGCAGAGCACCCACTTCTACGAGACTGATCCCGGACGCGGTTTCGTCCGCGGCGCCAAATGGGGTCTGCAGCCCGCGGGGGGACCGGAGGCGCACCTCTTCTCCTACCCGTGGACGAGCGACCCGGGCCGGTGGGGAGCGGGCTTCGCGGCGACGATGAGGGAACGGCTCGGACATTCCGCCATGTGGTCCATCGTCTCCGAGGATCTTCCGTCGCCGGAGAACCGGGTGCTCCTGGACCCGCGCGTCCGTGATCGTGCGGGAGGCCCGGGTGTGCGGGTGCGGTATCGCCAGGACGGGAACTCCAGGCGGCTGCTCGCATTCCACCTCGCACGGGCATGCGAATCCCTGCGCGCCGCGGGTGCGCACACGGTCCTGCAGGAGCCTCTGGTGCGTGCGAGCGGCTGGCACCTCATGGGAACCGCGCGGATGGGAGAAGATCCGCGCACCTCCGTCACCGATCCGTGGGGCCGCTGCCATGACGTCCCGAACCTGCACATCTTCGATTCGTCCACCTGGCCCACCTCGAGCGGGTTCAATCCCGCTGCCACACAGGCGGCGATGGCGCTGCGCTCCAGCGCCCATTTCCTCAGCGAGGAGTCGTGGTGAGCGCGGAGGAGATCAGGAGGAAGGTCGGAGCGGAGTTCACCGACGAGGAGATCGAGGAGCTGCGAGGCGGAATCGAGGCCGCGGAGGAACAGGACGACAGGCAGCTGCTGGTCGCACTCATCGCCACCGGCGCCTTCGCCCGCAGGCTGGGGGACCCGGTGATGCGCGACGAGCTGAGCCCGGAGCGGAGGACTGCCGCGAGTCCTCCTCCTGCGGATGTGGACCGCGTCATCAGGAGAGTCAGGGACAGAGGCTTCCCCGGCGCGGTGCGCCGGGAGACGAACCAGGAGGGAACGGAATGAGCGGCCAGCCCGCATGGTGGCAGGATCTGGAGGCGGAGACCTTCGCATGGCAGGTGCCGGAACGGTTCAACATCGCGGCGGACAGCCTCGACCCGCATCCCGCAGAGGCGCTCGCGCTCCTCGAACGAGGCGGGAGCCGGGACATCGACATGACGTTCGGGGAGCTCAGGGACCGCGCGCGGAGAATAGCCTCGTGGCTGCTGGAGCGCGGCTTCTCGCCCGGTGACAGGATCGCCGTGTTCCTGCCGCAGAGCTGGGAGCTCGCAGCGGTGCACAGTGCGATCTACTACGCGGGGATGATCGCCGTCCCGCTCACCACCAAGTTCGGCCCCGAGGCCGTGCGCTTCAGAGTCGAGGACTCCGGTGCGCAGGCGCTCTTCGGCCGTCCGGCGGACCTCGGCCGCGTCGCGGAGGGGGTGAGGGAGGTCCCCTGCGTCGTGAGCGTCTCAGACGCATGCGAGCAGGCTGAGACCACTCTCGCGGAGGTCCTTCGGGCAGAAGTCGTCCCCCACCCGCTCGGAGAGACGCGGGCGGACGATCCGGCTCTTCTCATCTACACCTCCGGGACGACCGGAAACCCCAAAGGGGCTCTGCACGCCCACCGCGTCCTCATCGGTCACATGCCCGGGGTGCGGATGACCCATGACGCGTTCCCCCAGCCGGGCGACCTCATCTGGACGCCTGCGGAGTGGGCCTGGATCGGAGGGCTCCTGGACGTGCTGTTCCCCGCCCTCGCCTGCGGCGTGCCGGTCGTCGGGAGCGACGCGCGGGTGACTCCGGAGCTGGCGGTGCACATGTTCGACGAGGTGGGCGTGAGGAACAGCTTCCTGCCGCCCACCGCGCTCAAGCAGATGCGGGCCACGGGGGCCGTGCCCGCGGCGCCGCGGGTCCGGACGCTCACTTCCGGCGGGGAGACTCTGGGGGAGAGCCTGCAGCGATGGGCGCAGGAGGTGTTCGGAGTGGAGGTCAACGAGTTCTACGGGCAGACGGAGATGAACATGACGGTGGGCCAGCACAGACAGAGCCGGCGTCCGGCCCCCGGATCCATGGGACGTGCGGTCCCCGGATTCTCCGTGGAGGTGCTGGGTCCCGACGGCGCACCCGCGGAACGCGGCGCGATCGGCGAGATCGCCGTACGGACCCCCAACCCGGGAGAGTTCCTCGGCTACTGGGGCCAGGCGCAGAGGACGCGGGAGAAGTATCGGGGCGAATGGCTGCTCACGGGTGATCTCGGCACCGTCGGGCCGGACGGCGACCTCGCCTTCGCAGGACGCGCGGACGACGTGATCTCGTCTGCGGGATACAGGATCGGGCCCGGGGAGGTGGAGGAGAGCCTGCTCGGACATCCCGCCGTGGCTCTCGCCGCAGTGGTGGGGGAGCCGGACGAGCTCCGCGGGGAGATCGTCGTCGCCCACGTCGTGCTCAAGGACGGAGCGGAGCCGTCCGACGTCCTCAGACGGCAGCTCGCCGCACACGTGAAGGGCTCCCTCGCCTACTACCAGTACCCCCGGAGGATCGAGTTCCATGACGAGCTGCCCATGACGACGACGGGCAAGATCCAGCGCCGCATGCTGAGGACGCAGCCGTAGGAGGAACAGCGGTCCGGGCCGCCCGGGCCGCTGAGAGCCGTCTCAGCTCCGCCGGGCAGACTGGTGGGATGCTCCAGGACGCTCTCCCCTCCCTCTGGTCCGCCGTCACCCACGCGGCCCCGCACCCGGACGCGCAGACGCTCACCGTCGCCGCGATCATCGCGGCCGCGCTCGTGGTGCCCTCGCCCCTCTGGCGGGTCTCCGGCGTGTGGGTGACGGTCGTGCACGAGCTGGGACACGCCTTCGCCGGGATGCTGCGCGGCCGGACGGGCATGCGCATCCGGGTGAATCGCGACCACTCCGGTCTCACCACCTCCACCGGCCGCACGGACTCCGTCGCGTGGACGAGCTTCTGGGGATACCCCGCCCCGTCCCTCGTGGGCGCGGCGGTCGCCGTCGCCGCAGCGGCCGGATGGGGTGCTGCAGCCCTCGCCGTGATGATGGTCGTGATGCTCGCGGCGCTCGTGTTCATGCGAGGCGCGCTCACCTGGACCGTGACCCTCGTGAGCCTCGTCGCCGGGGCGCTGCTGCTGGCGGAGGGTTCGACGGTGCTGGTCACCGGCGTCGCGGTCACGGTGGGCGCCTTCCTCTGGGCCGGCGGGATCCGGGCGATCGCCAACCTCTCCCGGCTCCACGCCACCGGCCGGGGCCACGGCTCGGACGCCCACGCCCTCGCCCAGCGCACGCGTGTGCCCGCGTTCCTCTGGCTCCTCGTGTTCTGGCTGCTCTCCCTCGCTCCGGCGGCGCTGCTGCTGTGGGCGCTGCGGAGCTGACGAAGACCGGCTCCCGGAGTCGGTCTCGGCGGCGTTCGCACAATCGTCTCTGCGGCCCTGGGACCCTGGGACACGAGACCACCCCCGGCCGCTGCTCCGATGACCTGGATTCGAGGCCTTCTCGTGCCGCTCCTCACTGATTCTGGAGGTTCTTCGCGGTAGGATTGGAGCCAAACCGCCCGAATGCAGATGCTTGCGTGCGAAAGCGCGCCCAGAGGAGACCAATGGCAGCCGAGGAGACACCGCACTACGACGCCGGTGACATCACCGTCCTTGAAGGACTCGAGGCGGTGAGGAAGCGTCCCGGCATGTACATCGGGTCGACCTCGGAGCGCGGTCTCCACCACCTTGTCCAGGAGATCGTCGACAACTCCGTCGACGAGGCGATGGCCGGCTACTGCGACCACATCGAGGTGACCATCCTCGAGGACGGTGCCGTGCGCGTCGTGGACAACGGCCGCGGCATCCCCGTGGCGATGCACCCCACGGAGGGCATCCCCACCCTGCAGGTGGTGCTCACCATCCTCCACGCGGGCGGCAAGTTCGGCGGGGGCGGCTACGCGGTCTCCGGCGGTCTGCACGGTGTGGGCTCCTCCGTCGTCAACGCGCTGTCCTCCCGGCTGGAGGCCGAGGTGCACCGCGACGGCCACGTGTGGCGGCAGGACTACCGGATCGGCGTCCCCACGGGAGAGGTCGTGAAGGGCGAGGAGACGGACACCACCGGCACGATCATCACCTTCTGGCCGGATCCGGACATCTTCGAGACGACGGACTTCTCCTTCGAGGTCCTCCGCAGCCGCTTCCAGCAGATGGCCTTCCTCAACAAGGGCCTGCGCATCTCGCTCGAGGACCGCCGGCGGGTCGCGGTGGACCCGGACGAGGTGCAGCTCGACGAGGAGGCGCTCGACGGCGAGGAGAACGCGGCGGAGGCGAAGACCAAGGCCGTCTCCTACTGCTACGCGGACGGCCTGCTCGACTACGTCGCCCACCTCAACAGCATGAAGAAGGCGGACCTGGTCAACGACCAGATCATCGCCTTCGAGACGGAGGACACGGAGCAGCAGATCGCGCTCGAGGTCGCCATGCAGTGGACGACCTCCTACTCGGAGTCCGTGCACACCTTCGCGAACACGATCTCCACGCATGAGGGCGGCACGCACGAGGAGGGCTTCCGCACCGCGCTGACCTCCCTCATCAACTCCTATGCCCGGGAGCAGAAGCTGCTGCGGGAGAAGGATCCCAACCTCACCGGCGACGACGTCCGCGAGGGCCTCACGGCGGTGATCTCCGTGAAGCTGGGCGAGCCGCAGTTCGAGGGCCAGACCAAGACCAAGCTGGGCAACTCCGAGGCCAAGACCTTCGTCCAGCGCGTGGTCCGCGACGAGTTCGGCCACTGGCTGGAGTCCAACCCGGCGCAGGCCAAGGAGATCATCCGCAAGTCCATCCAGGCCTCGCAGGCGCGCATGGCCGCTCGCAAGGCGCGCGAGGCGACGCGCCGCAAGGGCCTGCTCGAGTCCTCCGGGATGCCGGGCAAGCTCAAGGACTGCCAGTCCAAGGACCCGTTCCGCTCCGAGGTCTTCCTCGTCGAGGGCGACTCCGCCGGCGGGTCCGCCGTGCAGGGCCGGGACGCCATCCACCAGGCGATCCTGCCGCTGCGCGGCAAGATCCTCAACGTCGAGAAGGCCCGCCTCGACCGCGCCCTGGGCAATGCCGAGGTGCAGTCGATGATCACGGCCTTCGGCACGGGGATCGGCGAGGAGTTCGACATCGAGAAGCTCCGCTACCACAAGATCGTGCTGATGGCGGACGCGGACGTGGACGGCCAGCACATCACCACGCTGCTGCTCACCTTCATCTTCCGCTACATGAAGCCGCTGGTGGAGCGGGGCCACGTGTACCTCGCCACTCCCCCGCTCTACCGGATCAAGTGGTCCAACGCCCCGCACGAGTTCGCCTACACGGACCGTGAGCGCGACGGACTGCTCACCGCGGGCCGTGCCGCCGGCCGCCGTCTGCCCAAGGAGCAGGCGATCCAGCGCTACAAGGGCCTCGGCGAGATGAACTACCAGGAGCTGTGGGAGACCACGATGGACCCGGACCAGCGCCTGCTCAAGCAGGTGAGCCTGGACGACGCGGCGCAGGCGGACGAGATCTTCACCGTCCTCATGGGCGACGACGTGGACTCGCGCCGGAGATTCATTCAGGAGAACGCGAAGGACGTCCGCTTCCTCGACATCTGAGCCGGCGCCCGCGCCGGCCGCCGTGCCGCTGACGGCCCACCCTCACTTCCCACCACGAACAGAGAGAGCACATCCACGTGGCAGACGAGCAGAATCCCACTCCTGAGCAGGAACCGGCGGAGATGACCGGTGCCGAGGCCCCGGTGACCTCAGCGGACAGGATCGACCAGGTCGATCTCAACCAGGAGATGCAGCGCTCCTACCTCGACTACGCCATGAGCGTGATCGTGGGGCGTGCGCTGCCTGACGTGCGCGACGGCCTCAAGCCGGTGCACCGCCGCATCCTCTATGCGATGTACGACGGCGGCTACCGCCCGGACCGCAACTTCTCCAAGTGCGCCCGCGTGGTGGGCGATGTGATGGGCCACTACCACCCGCACGGCGACTCCGCGATCTACGACGCCCTCGTCCGCCTCGTGCAGCACTGGGTCATGCGGTATCCGCTCGTCGCCGGTCAGGGCAACTTCGGCTCACCGGGCGACGACGGTGCGGCCGCACCCCGGTACACGGAGTGCAAGATGGCCCCGATGGCCCTGGAGATGGTCCGGGACATCGAAGAGGAGACCGTCGACTTCCAGGACAACTACGACGGCCGCAACCAGGAGCCGGTGGCGCTGCCCTCCCGCTTCCCCAACCTGCTGGTCAACGGCTCCTCCGGCATCGCCGTGGGCATGGCGACGAACATCCCCCCGCACAACCTGCGCGAGGTGGCCGCCGGCGCGCAGTGGCTGCTCTCGCACCCGGACGCCACCAGCGAGGAGGCGCTCGAGGCGATCCTCGGCATCGTCAAGGGCCCGGACTTCCCGGGCGGCGCGACCGTGCTGGGGCGCAAGGGCATCGAGGAGGCCTACCGCACCGGCCGCGGCTCCATCACCCAGCGGGCCGTGGTGGAGGTCGAGGAGATCCACGGACGCACCTGCCTCGTCGTCACCGAGCTGCCCTACATGGTCAACCCGGACACGCTCGCGGCCAAGATCGCCTCCTACGTGCGCGACGGCAAGGTCGCGGGCATCGCGGACCTCCGTGACGAGTCCTCCGGACGCACGGGCCAGCGCCTGGTGATCGTGCTCAAGCGCGACGCCGTGGCGAAGGTGGTCCTCAACAACCTCTTCAAGCACACCCAGCTGCAGGAGAACTTCTCCGCGAACATGCTGGCGCTCGTGGACAACGTCCCGCGCACGCTCTCCATCGACGCCTTCCTGCGCCTGTGGGTCAAGCACCAGATCGACGTGATCGTGCGCCGCACGCGCTTCCGCCTGCGGAAGGCGGAGGAGCGCGCGCACATCCTGCGCGGCTACCTCAAGGCGCTGGGCGCGCTCGACGCCGTGATCGCCCTCATCCGCCGCTCACCGAACTCGGACGAGGCGCGCACGGGACTCATGGAGCTCCTCGACGTCGACGAGATCCAGGCCAACGCCATCCTCGACCTCCAGCTGCGGCGTCTGGCCGCGCTGGAGCGCCTCAAGATCGAGGAGGAGGCCGCCCGGATCGAGGAGCAGATCAAGGACTACAAGGACATCCTCGAGCGGCCGGAGCGCCAGCGGGAGATCGTCTCCACGGAGCTCGACGAGATCGTGGACCGCTACGGCGACGACCGCCGCACGCGCATCCTCGCGGGCTTCGACGGCGATGTGAGCATGGAGGACCTCATCCCGGAGGAGGAGGTCGTCGTCACCATCACCCGCGGGGGCTACGTCAAGCGCACCCAGTCCGCGCTCTACCGCGCCCAGCACCGGGGCGGCAAGGGGATCAAGGGAGCGCAGCTGCGCGGCGACGACGTCGTCAGCCAGTTCTTCGTCACCTCGACGCACAACTGGCTGCTCTTCTTCACCAACACCGGGCGGGTGTACCGCGCCAAGGCCTATGAGCTGCCGGAGGGCTCACGCGACTCCAAGGGCCAGCACGTGGCTAATCTGCTGGCGCTGCAGCCGGACGAGACGATCGCCCAGGTGCTCTCGATCCGCGACTACGACGATGCGGAGTTCCTGGCGCTGGCGACCAAGTCCGGCATCGTGAAGAAGACGCGCCTGAGCGAGTACGACTCCAACCGCACCGGCGGCGTGATCGCAGTGAACCTGCGCGAGGACGAGAACGGCACGGTCGACGAGCTGGTCTCCGCGCGGCTGGTCAACTCCGACGACCACCTGCTGCTCATCTCCCGAGGCGGCATGTCCATCCGCTTCTCCGCCTCGGACGAGGAGATCCGCGCGACCGGACGCGCCACGAGCGGCGTGACGGGCATGCGGTTCCGCGACGACGAGCTGCTGACGATGGACACCGTCACCCCGGGCACCTACGTGTTCGTCGTGACGGAGGGCGGCTACGCCAAGCGCACGCCCATCGAGGAGTACCGGCTCCAGGGCCGCGGCGGCATGGGCATCAAGGTCGCGAAGATCACCGAGGAGCGCGGAGTCCTGGTGGGAGGCCTCATCGTGTCCGAGGGCGAAGAGGTCCTGGTCGTCATGGAGCGCGGTAAGGTGGTCCGGTCGAGCATCGACGAAGTCCCCGCCAAGGGACGCAACACCATGGGCGTAGTCTTCGCGAAGCCAGGCAAGAAGGACCGCATCATCGCCGTGACGCGAGGTCCGGAGGAGGCCGTGGAGGCCGAGGCGGAGGACGCCCCGGCCGCCGAGGCCTCGGACCCGGGCGACCGGGTGCCGGAGGAACCGGAAGTCGAAACCGAAGGTGAAGAGCAGCAGTGAGCGATAACGACCAGAAGCCCGGGAAGATCCTGAGGACATCCAGCGGGCGCACGCGCCTCACCGCCAGCGGAGGCTCCGAGGCCGAGGAGCCCAAGGCCCCGGAGTCGCCTGCGCCGGAGGCTCCGCGTCCCGACGATGCGCCTGCGGCGCCGGAGGTCGCTCCCCCCAAGGGGCCGGCTCCGATGCCCGCACAGGCCTCCGAGGAGGGGGCGGCCGGGTCCGCTCCGACCGGTTCCGCACCGGCTTCCGGTGCCGAGGTCTCCGGCAGCGCCGAGCCCGAGGCGACGGCCGGTTCGCAGCCGCAGTCCGGCAGCGGTCCCGCCACCAGGGTCAGCTCCGCCTCCAAGGGCATGCGGCTCTCCGCCTCCGGGGGTGCCGGTGAGACGCAGGTGCAGCTCGCAGTGAGCGGTGCCGCGCCCTTCGGCTCCGGCCCCAGCTCCCCGCAGCCCGCTCCTGCGGGCCCTGCAGCCGGCGGGGCGAGCGGTTCGCAGCAGGGCTCCTCCCCGGAGGGGATGCTGCCCGGAAGGGTGAAGTCCTCCTCCGGCGGCGTGAAGATGAAGAGCAAGTCCTCGAAGAAGGGACCGCGCACCGTCCGCCTGACGGTGGCGAACATCGACCCCTGGTCCGTCATGAAGATGGCGTTCCTGCTCTCGCTCGCGATCGCCATCGCGATGCTGGTGGCGACGCTGGTGCTCTGGCTGGTGCTGCAGTCCACGGGTGTGATCGGCACCGTGGAGTCCACCATGGAGGAGATCGCCGGTGCGGAGAACGCCGAGGCGATCGTCGGACTGATCGGACTGGGCCGTGTGATGGCGACGGCGTTCGTGCTCGCGCTGGTGAATATCGTGCTCATGACGGCGCTCTCCACGCTCTTCGCGTTCCTCTACAACCTGGGTGCCTCCATCGTGGGCGGCTTCCATCTCACCCTCACGGACGAGTAGCGGCTCCTCCCCCGCACGGACGCCCTCGTGCGGGCGGAGACACCCGCCGGACCCCACGGTCCGACGGGTGTCTCCGTACCGGAGCGGAGGCGATCGTGGGATGGAGGCGGGCGATCCCCTCAGCGCAGTTGGATGTGCCGCAGGTTACTCCCCGCGGGTTTTGCATGGGCCGGGGAGATGGGTATAGTTGTCTCTCGGTTCGGCAAGAACCAAAGGGCCTATAGCTCAGGCGGTTAGAGCGCTTCGCTGATAACGAAGAGGTCAGAGGTTCAAGTCCTCTTAGGCCCACGCATCCTTTCCGATTGGAATGCTGTGAAGAGACTGATGGTTCTGCTTGGAACTGCGACTGCGGCGCTGGGGATACTCGGTGCCGTGAGGAGCAGGCGTCAGGTGAGGGCCAGGCAGTGGTCGCAGCAGACTGACTCGGTGTAGAGTGGATGTCATCTCCGGGGGTATGGCGCAATTGGTAGCGCATCTGCTTTGCAAGCAGAGGGTTAGGGGTTCGAGTCCCCTTACCTCCACTCGAGAGCTTTGAGACAGCAACTCGTACAACGATCCCGCTCAGGTGGGGTCGGTGCCCGGGAGTGATCCCGGGTATGCGGATGTGGCGCAGCTGGTAGCGCATCACCTTGCCAAGGTGAGGGTCGCGAGTTCGAATCTCGTCATCCGCTCGGAAAGAAGGCCCCGGAGGGATCCGGGGCCTTCTGCACGTCCGATCAGCGGGGATGCGGGTCCTGAGCGTCCATCGGCACAGAGCCCCGCACCGCCGCATCTGGTCAGCTGGGACGGTGGGGGAGGGCCACCTCTTCGAACAGGCGCTGCCCGTAGGGAGCGAAGTCCCATTCGTCCGAGTCGTACCATTCGTCGGCGTCGTTGAATCCGCCACCGTCTGCGTAGCCCAGTTCCTCCACGATTGTCGTCCACTTCTCCACGGCGTCCGTCTTCCGGGCCTCCAGATCCTTGCCGATGAGGCCGGACTCCTCGACACCTGCTGTGAGTGAGGCGTTGGTCTCCCCGATGATGTCGCCAGCCTGCCGGTCAATCTCTGTGATCTCGCCTCCGGCACCTTTGAGCTGGCGTACGGCGGCAACGTTGCCCTCTACTAGTAGCTCCGCACTTGCACCGAGACCTGTAGCACCCGAGTCGAAGATGATCTGCTGGTACGCCAGCGGCAGGCGCTGATAGCCGATGCCCGCCACAGTTGCACCCGCCGCACGGCCGGACATGCTGTTCTCCGGCTGCATATAGGCCACATGTGTGGCGATTTCGAGGAGCCCGAGTTCCTCCGACGGCAGCAATTGGGCGATGGTGCAGTTGACGGTACCGCGCTGTAGTGCTTCGAAGGTCTCCACGTACTCCATCGAGACGGGAGAAGCGCCGAGTGCGCTTGCGACTTTCTGATGGGCGACACTGGCGATGCGTACCTGCCGTCCCTTCCAGTCCTCCGGAGCTGTTCCGGCGTCTACACAGACGGCTTGGTGAGCACCTGTGCTGACCATGGGCGCGAGCGGGGTGAGCCCCTTTTCCTCGAACTCGGGGATGAGATAGTCGGAGTTGAAACCCATGTCGACGACCGCTGCGTTGCCGATCATCTCTCCGACCGCAATGGAATTTGGCATACCACCCGAGGCTGTGAGGTAGGCGTCGTAGACGGGATACTCCGCCGGCTTGTAGATGGGTAGCGTGTAGGCGACGTCCACGCGACCGTCTGCGAGGGCATCATCGATCTCTCCATAGCCGGCGATCGCCTGCCCATACACGAGGTCGACGGTGATCTTCCCGCCGGAGCGCTCCTCGACGTACTCTTTAAAACTCGTGGCCGAAAGCGCGGAGATCGAATTGGGCGACTGCGCACCGGCCTGATACGTGATCTCGACAGGATCGAGATCTGTCAGGAGGGCATCGACGTCTTCCTGTGGTGCCCCGTAGGCGAAGCCTTCACCTGAGGCTCCCTCATCAGAGCCTCCGGCGCCCCCGGCACAGCTGCTGGTTGTCAGCGCGACTGCGGCGATAACAGCTGCTGCGCGGGTAGCACCTAAGGGCCAGGGCCTACGTCTGCGACGGTGGCTGAGTCCGGTCTGCTTCATATGTCCTCCTCGTCGAGGGCCGTGCGGCCGCGGCTCGCGGCGGTCTGCTCCCGCCGGGGCCTGGATCGTGTCCTGGTCCGTGCCGCGCCGTGCACATCGTCGTGCATGGACCGAAGCCTAGTGAGTGGACGTTCGACAGGAAAGAGTTGACATCGGCATCAGATTGTGGGGCGCTTCCCCGGCAACCCGCAGCGGACGCACAGGAGCCCGGCACTCCTGCGGGGGAGTGCCGGGCTCCTGTGCGACCCTCCGCCCGGTGGGCCGCGCAGACGGATGCGCGGCCCACCGGGCGTCAGCTGTGAGCGCAGACCTCGGGACCGAGGCTGGCGGACTCAGCGGTGCAGGTCGAAGCGGTCCGCCTCGGTCACGGCGGTCCAGGCCGCGACGAAGTCCTGCACGAACTTCTCACGGGCGTCGTCGCTGGCGTAGACCTCGGCAAGTGCGCGCAGCTCCGAGTTCGAGGCGAAGACGAGGTCGGCACGGGTGCCGGTCCACTTCTCCTCGCCGGTGACCGCGTCACGGCACTGGAACAGCGTGGAGTCCTCGTTGGCGGGAACCCAGTCGTTGCCCAGCTCCAGCAGGTTCACGAACCAGTCGTTCGTGAGCTGGCCGGGACGATCCGTGAGCACGCCGTGCGCGGCGTCCTGGTAGTTCGCGCCCAGCACGCGCAGGCCGCCCACCAGGGCGGTCATCTGCGGTGCGGTGAGGCCCAGCAGCTCCGCACGGTCCACCAGCAGGTGCTCGGCCGGGAAGTCCAGACCGGTGCGCTGGTAGTTGCGGAAGCCGTCGGCCTCCGGCTCCAGGAAGGAGAAGGAGTGGACGTCCGTCTGCTCCTGCGTCGCATCCACGCGGCCCGGGGTGAACGGCACCTTCACCGGAACGCCGGCCTCGGCGGCGGCCTTCTCGATCGCCGCATTGCCGGCGAGCACGATGAGGTCCGCCAGCGAGACGTGCGTGGGAGCGTTCGCCTCGTTGAACTCCGCCTGGATCTCCTCGAGCTTGTCGAGGACCACTGCCAGCTGCGCCGGCTCGTTGACCTCCCAGCTGCGCTGCGGCTCCAGCCGGATGCGCGCGCCGTTGGCACCGCCGCGCTTGTCGCTGCCGCGGAAGCTCGAGGCCGCTGCCCACGCGGTTTTCACCAGCTGCGAGACGGTGAGACCGGAGTCCAGCACCTTCTGCGAGAGCGCTGCGGCGTCCGCGGAGTCGATGGGCTCGCCCGTGGCCGCGGGCAGCGGGTCCTGCCAGGCGAAGTCCTGTGCCGGGACCTCGGGGCCGGCGTAGCGGGCCTTGGGGCCCAGATCGCGGTGCGTGAGCTTGAACCAGGCGCGGGCGAACGCCTCGCTGAAGGCCTTGTGGTCGTCCTTGAAGCGGCGGGCGATCTTCTCGTAGGCGGGATCCACGCGCAGCGAGATATCCGTGGTGAGCATGCGGGGCTCACGGCGGCTTTCCGAGTGCGCCATCGGCACCATGTCCGCGCCGCCGCCGTCCTTGGGACGCCAGTGCCAGTGGCCGCCCTCGCCCCTGACCGGCTCCCACTCGTAGGCGAAGAGGATGTGGAAGAACTCGTTGTCCCAGCGGGTGGGGTGATAGGTCCAGGTGACCTCGATGCCCGAGGTGATCTGGTCGTCGCCCTTGCCGGAGCCGTTGTGGTTCTTCCAGCCGAGGCCCTGCTGCTCCAGCGGGGCGCCCTCCGGCTCCGGTCCCACGTTCTCCTCGTTGTCGGGAGCCGCACCGTGGGTCTTGCCGAAGGTGTGGCCACCGGCGATGAGCGCGAGGGTCTCCTCGTCGTCCATGCTCATCCGGGCGAAGGTCTCGCGGATGTCATGTGCGGCAGCGGCCGGGTCCGGGTTGCCCTCCGGGCCCTCCGGGTTGACGTAGATGAGGCCCATCGTGGTGGCGCCGAAGGGCTTGGAGAGCTCACGGGTCGTGTGGTTGGTGCCGCTGTAGCGGGCATCCGTGCCCAGCCAGTCCGTCTCCGCGCCCCAGAAGACCTCCTCCGGCTCCCAGACGTCCTCGCGGCCGCCTGCGAAGCCGAGGGTCTCGAAGCCCATGGACTCGAGTGCCACATTGCCGGCGAGGACCATGAGGTCCGCCCAGGACAGCGCCTGGCCGTACTTCTTCTTGATGGGCCACAGGATGCGGCGTGCCTTGTCCAGGCCCGCGTTGTCCGGCCAGCTGTTCAGAGGGGCGAAGCGCTGCTGGCCCGCTCCGGCGCCGCCGCGTCCGTCCATGGCGCGGTAGGTGCCGGCGGAGTGCCACGCCATGCGGATGATGAGGGGCCCGTAGTTGCCGAAGTCCGCCGGCCACCAGTCCTGCGAGGTGGTGAGCAGCTCTGCGATGTCCTGCTTGACCTGGGGGAGGTCGAGGGACTCGAAGGCCGCCGTGTAGTCGAAGTCCGGAGCGGTGGGGCGGATCTCCTGGGGGTTGTGTGCCAGGGGACGCAGGTTGAGGCGCTTGGGCCACCACTGCTGGTTGGCGTCGCCCTCCGTGGGGTGGGCCAGGCGCGCGGCCTCGGCCGAGCTCTGCTCCGCCTGTGCGGCCTGCGGCGCCTGTCCGTGCTGGGGCGCCTGTCCGCCACCGGAGTGGACGACGGGGCAACCGGAGCTTTGGTCAGCCATGGGTTCCTCCTGTAGATGCTTCACTGTTATGGGGGATACGTGGGGACGA
>NZ_JALAHB010000239.1 GCF_022712115.1 Brevibacterium sp.
CCGTGGCGCTGCGTCCAACCTCCCTCACCCATCCGAGTCTGCCTGCGACGACGTAGAGTGCGAACGCGACGATGAGAGAGCTGATCGCGGGGATACCCCAGGTGACGAAGAATCCGATGCCGGAGGAGATCACCCAGATCACCAGTGTCGCGGGCACCCAGTTGGGCTGGGTCTCGGGGAGGATCCGCTCAGTGTGTGCGAGATCGATTTCGGCGCGCCACCGCCGGACCACGAAGTATTCGGCCACCATGATCGCCGCAACTGGCGGAAGCAGGACGCCGAGTGCGTTGAGGAAGCCGGTGAAGTGATCGAGGATGCCGGCTGCGCCCAGCACTGAGCCCAACACCCCGACCACGAGCGTCACCACCCGGCGATCCGCAGTACGTCCGAAGACTGCTGACACGAAGTTGAGGAGGCCGAAGACGGAGGAATAGAGGTTGATGTCGTTGATCTTGATGGTGCCCATGATGATCACGAGGACGCCTACCCAGCCCACGGAGGAGAGGATGATCGTCGTGACGTTGTCGGAATGGATCGCGTGGGCCAGCAGGACACCGATCAGCCCGATGAGATATTCCCCCAGGCTGATGCCGACCACTGTCTGTTTGACGACGTCTGCTGCGGAACGGTTGTACCGGGTGATATCCGAGTTGATCACCGCGCCCACGATGAAGCCGCCGGCAACGAGTCCTGTTCCCGCGAGCAGGCCCACCTCTGGTCCCGGTGGTGGAGAAGTGGCGAGTTCCCAGAGGCTGTGCTCCCGGAGTTCCAGGGCGACTGCCCAGAGCACGAGGACGAGGAAGGCGGGGACGGCCAGGAACGCGACTCGGGCGATCATCCTGAAGCCGAACAGGACAACGGCGGTGATGGCCAGTCCGAAGAGGAGTGCCCACGCCCATTCGGGCATGATGCCGACGGTCGACGCGAGGCCTTGGGCCGAGACGCCGGACTGGATGCCGAACCAGCCGATGGAGGTGATGGCGATGACCGCTCCCACCACGGCTGCACCGCCTCGACCGAAGCCGGTCCAGCGGGCGAGGATCGATGTGGTCAATCCTGTGCGCATCCCGATGATGCCCACTGCGATGGAAACCACCTGCAGGATGACAGATCCTATGGTGATCGCCAGGAACGCGTTGAGGAATGTCATTCCGAACCCCAGCGTGGATCCCAGGAGGAACTGACTCAGGGCGGAGACCTGGCCGAACTTCGTGACGGCAATGGGGAACCAGTGCCGCCGTGCGGAGCCCGGCACCGGCGCATCTGCGTAGTCGCTGTCCGGCTGACTGTTGTCGGGCGGTTTTGTGCTCATCGTGGTTCCTTGTTCAGGTGCGCTGCTTGGGTCGCGGAGGATGGTAGGCACGAGCGCTCGGGCGTATGCCCAGGCGTACCGCCGTCTCGAGGGCCAGGATCGCCGCGCCGGTGGGATCGACCACCGGTATCTCTCCGAACGTGGGACGCAGGCGCTGCTGCAGGCCGGAAGCGACACCGAGCATGCCCGTGCAGCCGAGCACGAAGGCCTCGGCTCGAACACGCGCGATCTGGTCGGTCGCGACGTGCTCGAGTCGATCGAGGAGGAGGTCATGCTGGTCGACGTCGAGAACCGGCATGTCTATGACCCCGACATCCACTATTCGCTGCGAGAGGCCGTATGCCGCGATCTTCCTGTCCAATCCAGGCACGACGTCGGGCAGAATGCTGAGGATGCCGATGCGGTCAGCCATTCCGAGTGCGGCATGGACGGACGGTTGGAAGCCGCCGAAGACGGGAAACGGTGCGATTTCGCGCGCCGCGTGCACGGCCGGCTCTGCGAAGCACGAGATGAAGACTCCCTCGACTCCGTCTTCAACGGCCTGACTGACGGCAGTGAGGATTCCAGGGGTTGCAACGGCTTCGTCGTAGTCTGACTCGATGGATTCGGGCCCATGCGCGATCTGGGCGCAATCCACTGTCACGCCTGGAGAGGCCCAGCTTTGGGCCTCTTCAAGGACAGGCTGCAGCAGTTTCCGGGCGGTGACGGGAAGGATCACTCTCAGGTGCATTCGTCCTCCAGCTGGTCGATGGTTCCGGCTTGCGGAGAAGCGCCGCCGGATGGAGCCAGAGTGTATGGATGGGGCACGCGGAGCGGTATGTGTGATCTGCACCGCATTTGTCCCGCGCTGTGCAGATCGTCCACCGGCGCGGGCGGAGGTCGGAGCCCGCCCCCATAGAATCTGAGCATGGGTCAGAAGGGTCGGGATGCGCGTCTGCGCCAGCCTCGCGTCACCATCAAGGACGTGGCGCAGGCTGCCGGGGTCTCGCCTTCGACGGTCTCCCACGCGTATTCCGGTCGCCGGGCGATCTCCGCGAAGACCAAGGAGCGCGTGTTCGCGGCCGCGGAGGCCCTCGGCTACAGTGCGGATCCGCATGCGCGGTCCATGCGCACCGGCCGCTCGGAGATGATCGGCTTGGTGCTGCGACCGCGCTTCGCGGCGACCGGGGCCCCGGAGACGTCCGAGACCTTCAACCGGCTCGCGGGCAGCATCGCCATCGAGTGCCTGCGGCGGGGCATAGGCCTCGTCCATGTCCCCGATCCGACTCGGCAGGAGCACTCGGCGGTGCCGATGGACGGATGCATCGTCGCTCATCCCTACGCCTCCGACCCCACCATCGACTTCCTCGAGGCGCGCGGCATCCCCGTCGTCTGCGCCGACCCGGATCCGGACCGGCCCGCGCTGCCCTGGACCGTGGGCGTCGACTACAGCACGGGCATGAGGGCGGCATTCGAAGCGCTCGGAGTGGGGCCCGGACGACGGGTCTGGCTGCTGCCGGGCTCGGAGGACAACGCGTGGAACCGGGAGGCCCGCCGTGTCCATGCCCGGTGGTGCGAGGACAGTTCTCTCCGGACGGAGGTGCATGCGCTCAGCGAGAGCCTTTCACCGGATGAGGCCGAGGCGCTCGTGTCACGGCTGCTCGCCGATCACGGCGCGCCGGATGCGCTCGTCTTCTCCCTGAGCAAGACCAGCGGTCCGGTGCTGCGCGCCGTCGCGTCCGCCGGGCTCCGCGTGCCGCAGGACCTCAAGCTCGCCACGCTCACGGATTCGTCCTTCTCGCGGACTGCGCGGCCTTCCATCACGGCGCTGGACCTCAATCATGAGGGTCTCGCCTCTGCTGCGGTCGACCTCATGATGCGCCGGCTGGGAGGTGAGGCGCCGCCGGGGGGAGTCGTCCCTGTGGCGCCCGTGCTGCACGCGCGTGAATCCACGTCGCGCTGACCCTCGCCGTCCCAGTGCCTGAAACTCTCCCTTGACGTGATGGGAGTCACTGATGGAGACTCTGCAGAGTCAAATCGTTTTGACTCGGAGTTTCCGCGCTGCTGCGAACGCAACCGGGTGAGCGGCACGGGCGCGATCTCGCCTCTGTTCCCATGACTCTGCGCCCTACGCGCGGAGGCATGCCCCGGACGCAGGCCGAGCGCGCCCACGGCGGCTCCCCGACGAGAGAGGCCCGGCAATGACAGCAGATGCGAGGTCCGGAGCGGACCAGCAGATACCGCCCCACCCGAGGGCGTTCGAACCCGGCACGCTCGTGCTGACGGTCGTGCTCGCGGCGGTGGGCGCCTTCATCGGCATCCACCTCATCACCCAGCTCGGAATCTCCACCCACACCTCCGTCATCGGTGCCCTCATCGCGATGATGGTCGGCCGGATCGGCCTCTCGGGGTTCCAGAAGTTCCGCAGCGTGCACCGCCAGAACCTCGCCCAGACGGCGATCTCCGCCGGCACCTTCGGTGCGGCGAACGCCATCATCACCCCTCTGGCGATCACGTGGGCGTTCGGCCGTCCGGATCTCATCTGGCCGATGTTCATCGGGGCCGCCGGAGGGCTCGTCGTCGACGCGTGGATCCTCTACCGTGCCTTCGGTTCGAAGTTCCTCTCCGCGCGGAACGCGTGGCCCCCGGGAGTCGCGGCGGCGGAGGCGATCAAGGCCGGGGACCAGGGCGGCCGCCGCGCCAAGGTGCTGGTGGCCGGCGGGGTGATCGGCTTCGTCCTCGCCTGGTTCGGCCTCTCCGCCTCCGCGGCGGGGGTGGCTCTCATCGGCAACGTCATCGCACTCCTGATGTTCGGCCTGGGCCTCCTCATCGTGCAGTACTATTCGCTGCTGCCGGGGCTTGCGGACTTCTCGCTGGCCGAGAACTACATCCCCCACGGGATCATGATCGGCGCCGGAGTCATCGCACTTGTCCAGGCGGGGTTCATCCTCTTCCGGCGGCAGCGGGCGAAGCGGGACGCACAGCCCGTTCAGGAAGCCGCCCCCGATCCGGACCCGGATCCGGCGATGGCGGACACCGTGAGCCCGCGCCGTCTGCGCGGCGGGCTCGGTTCGGGCTTCCTGCTCTTCATCGCGGTGGCGATCCTCCTCGCCTTCGTCTCCGGCATCTACGCGGAGATGTCGATCCCGGTGCTGATCGGCTGGGTCCTCTACGCCGCAGTCGCCGCGTTCGTCAGCGAGCTCATCGTCGGCCTCGCCGCGATGCACGCGGGGTGGTTCCCCGCCACGGCGATCACCCTGATCTTCCTGGTGCTCGGGCTCGCCATCGGATTCCCGCCGGAACCGCTGCTCGTCCTGGTGGGCTACACGGCCTCCACCGGTCCGGCCTTCTCCGACATGGGCTACGACCTCAAGACCGGATGGATCCTGCGCAAGGTGCACTCGCGTCACCCCGGATACGCCGACTACGAGCGCTCGGGACGGAAGCAGCAGTACTACTCCGCGATGATCGGATTCGTCGTCGCCATGGGAATGGCCGCCCTCCTCTGGAAGCCCTACTTCGAAGCAGACCGCATCCCTCCGGTGGCGGTGGTCTTCGCAGACACGATCAAGGTGGGGCTTACGAACACCGAGGCGCTGCAGACCATGCTCCTGTGGGCGCTGCTGGGTGCGGCGCTGCAGGCGGCGGGCGGGGCCACCCGGCAGATGGGCATCATGCTCGCCACCGGCCTGCTCATCGCCGCCCCCTACGCCGGCTGGCTGGTGCTGGGCGCCCTCGCGGTCAAGCTCGTGGTCGTGAGGCTCAAGGGCCGCCAGGCGGAGGAGGACCTGCAGCTCATCGGCGCGGGGATCATCACCGGCGATGCGTTCGCCTCCCTGGGCCGCATCTTTAGATAGCGGACCTGCCGCTGCGCACAGCGGCGGAGAGCACACAGCAGAGAACATCGAACAGAACAGGAAACACATGCAGTCAGGGACACGGATCTCCGTCGACGTGGGCGGCACCTTCACGGACGTGGTGCGGCTGGACCCGGCCTCGGGCGCACTGCGCTTCGAGAAGGTGCCCACCACCCCGCAGGCTCCCAAGCGGGGGGTGCTCCACGCCTTCGGCAAGGTCGAGGCTCCCATCGACCAGGTGAGCACCTTCAACCACGGGTCGACGCTGGGACTGAACTCCCTCCTCACCCGGACCGGGGCGCGCATCGCCGTGATCGGCACGCAGGGCTTCCGCGACGTGTACCTGCTGGGCAGGGCCGGCAGCAGGGTGATGTACGACATCACCTTCCGGAAGCCCGAGCCGCTCGTGCGGCGCCGTGACACCTTCGAGGTCCCCGAACGCACCCTCTACGATGGCACCGTACGCACTCCGCTGGACAGGGAGGCCGCCGCGGAGGTGGCGCGCGAGATCGCCGCGGGCGGATACGAGGGCGTGGCCGTGGGCTTCCTCCACGCCTACGCGAACCCGGAGAACGAGATCGCGATGGGCGAGGTGCTCAGGCAGTTCGCGCCCGAGGCCGAGGTGACCCTCTCCCACGAGCTCTCGCGCGAGTACCGGGAGTACGAGCGGACGAGCACCGCCGTCCTCGACGCGTACATCAAGCCGATCATGCGCCGCTATCTCACCGATCTCGGGGAGGATCTGCGCCGGGCGGACTTCGACGGCAGGTTCCTCATGTCCCGGTCGGGCGGAGGCGCGATGACCGCGGCGGCGGCGGCGGAGCAGCCGGTCAACCTCATCCTGTCGGGCCCGGCCGGCGGCGTCGTGGGGGCGGCAGCCCTGTCCAAGGAGCTGTCCGAACCCAATGTCATCACGATCGACATGGGCGGGACCAGCCTCGACGCCTCGCTGATCCTCGATCACGAACCCGTGCTCCACCAGGGTGCGGAGTTCGAAGGCCTGCCGATCAACACCCCATCGCTCTACATCCACACGATCGGCGCCGGCGGAGGCTCCCTCATCTCGCTCGACAAGGCCGGTGCGCTGCAGGTGGGACCGCAGAGTGCGGGCGCGGACCCGGGGCCCGCCGCCTACGGCCGCGGCGGGGAGCGGCCCACGTTCACGGACGCCGCGGTCTCCCTGGGGTACATGGGCGGCGACCTCGCCCTCGGCGGCGACCTGGTCCTCGACGAGGAGCGCGCTGCACAGGCGCTGGCCCCGGTGGCCGAGGCGCTCGGGCTGTCCGTCCCGGAGCTTGCGCGGGGGGCGGTGCAGATCGCGAACATGAAGATCGTCGGCGCCGTCCGGTCGATCACGGTGGACCTCGGTCGCGATCCGCAGGACTTCGCCCTCATGTCCTTCGGCGGTGGGGGCGGCCTGGTCGCCGTCGACGTGGCGCGTGAGCTGAGCATCCCGCGCGTGATCGTGCCTCCGGGCCAGGGCGCGTTCTCCGCTCTGGGCATGCTCATGGCAGATGTTCAGCACGACTTCTCCCGCACAGCGGTGCAGCCGCTCGCCGATCTCGACGCGGAGTTCTTCGCGCAGACCTACGCGAGCATGGAGGACGAGGGCGGTACAGCGCTCCTCGGAGAGGGCTTCGGGCCGGAGGCGCAGACGTTCCAACGCACCGTCGACGTCCGCTATCAGGGGCAGGAGCACTCCGTCTCCGTCCCGTATCCGAGGGAGAGCGCCGATCCCGTCGCCGCCCTCGCCGCGGAGTTCGCGCAGATGCACCGGCGGCTGTACGGGCACACCATGACGGACCCGCTCGAGGTCACGACGCTGCGGGTCAACGCGGTGGGCGTGGTGGAGAAGCCGGCGTGGCCCGCGGCGCAGGTGCGCGTGGACGGCGAGCCGACGCCGGTGCTCACGCGCACCGTGCACGTGGGGGAGGAGCCGCAGGAGTACCCCGTCTTCACCCGGGAGGCGCTGCTCGCCGGGGACCGGCTCTCCGGGCCCGCCATCGTCGCAGAGCACACCGCGACCACCGTCCTCCATGCCGGTGACGCACTCCGTGTGGGCGGCCTCGGCGAACTCGTCATCACCCTCGGCGCAGAAGGAGTCTGAGTCATGACCAACCCCATCGTCCTCGAGGTCATCCGCCACGCGCTGATCGCGAGCGCGGACGAGATGGCGCGCAACCTCTGCCGCACCGCGTACAACACGGTCGTCTACGAGATCCACGACTACGGCATCGGCCTCCACGACGCCCAGGGCAGCGTCGTCGCGGACTCGCCCGGATTGGCGATCTCCACCGGCGCGAACGACTACGGGATCCGGAAGTCGATCGAGTTCCTCGGCACGGACGCCATGCGGGAAGGGGACGTCTTCATCCTCAACTACCCGTACTGGTCCTCCGCCCACACTCTCGACCCACTGGTGTTCGCACCCGTCCACCACGCGGGGGAGATCATCGGATTCGCCTCGTGCCGCGTGCACGTGCTGGACCTGAAGCAGAAGAACGCGGGCTACGTCCTCGACTCCACCGACGCCTACCAGGAAGGGCTCATGTTCCCGGCGAGCCGGCTCTACAGCGCCGGAGAGCCCAATGACGACGTCCTCAACGTCATCCGCTTCAACTCGCGGATGCCCGAACGCACCCTGGGCGACATCCATGCACAGGTGTCCGCCTGCTGGAGCGGGACTCAGCGGATGCAGGAGCTCGCCGCCAAGTACGGTGCGGACGTCCTCCAGCAGGCCATGGCGGACATCCAGTCGCACGGTGAGCGTCTCGCCCGTCTGGCGCTCGCAGAGCTGCCGCACGGCACCTGGACGGCGGAGGACTTCGTGGACTCCGACGGGATCGATCTCGACACCCCGCTGCGGCTGCGAGCCACGGTGACCGTCACGGACGAGGAGATGGTGATCGACTGGACGGGGAGCGAGAAGGATGTGAAGGGGCCGTTCAACCTCCCCGTCGGCAAGACCCATGCTCTCTCGGGACTGATCTTCAAGTCGCTGACCACTCCGGACTCACCCGTCGCGGCCGGCAACTTCGCCCCGCTCCGGGTCGTCACGGAGCCGGGATCCATCATGCACGCGGTCGATCCGATGCCCACCTTCACCCAGTGGACCGGGATCCTCGCGGGCGAGGTGGTGCTCAAGGCACTGGCCCAGGGCATGCCGGAGCGGATCCCGGCGAGCTCCGGCGGAGACGTCTCCTCCATGATGGGGTGGGGCACGGACCCGCGGACCGGCAGGGCGTGGCTGGAAGCCACCAATGAGGCGATCGGCTACGGCGGGCACCGGGGCGGGGACGGGCAGGATGGCATCATGCACCTCACCCAGCCCGGGTGCCGGAACAATCCCGTGGAGGTGCTGGAGACGAAGGCGCCCCTCTTCATCGAGGCCTACGGGTACGAACAGGACTCCGGCGGAGCGGGCATGCACCGCGGGGGAGTGGGCGTCCACCGCCACTACCGGTTCGAGGCGGACTCCACCGGAATCTGCCTCGTGTCCAAGACGAAGTCCCCGCCGTGGGCGCTGGCCGGAGGCCGGCCGGGGCGTCCCGCGAGCGTGGTGCTCGACGCGGGCACCGAGGCCGAGGTCGTGACCGGTGGCGGGACCTACCCGCGGCCGGCCGGCTCCCGTCTGGACAACCGCACCGGCGGTGGAGGAGGGTACGGCGATCCGCTCGACCGCGATCCGCGGAGGGTGCTCGAGGACGTGCTGGACGGGTACGTCTCACGGCGTGCGGCCGAGGAGGAGTACGGCGTCCTGTTCGCGAAGGACTCCTCCGCCTCTGTGGATGCCGCGGCGACCCGGCGGCGGCGAGACGCGATGAGGCGGGAGCGGACGGAAGGGGCAGCGGAATGAGACAGGGCGACTCGACCCATCCGCGCGCGTTCGGACCGCGGCCCGGACGCGGCTGGAACGCCGTGCTCCGCAACGGCCGCTTCCTGGACCCGGAGACCGGCCTCGTGGTCGAGGGGGACATGCGCATAGAGAACGGCGAGATCGCGGAGATCGGAGAGATCGGTGCGGTCGCGCGCACCGGTGCATCTCCGGAAGACGGGCCCGGCGGGTACGTCGAGACGGACCTCGGCGGCACCACCGTCACTCCGGGACTCATCGACGCGCACTTCCACGCCTATGCGGCCGGGATGGGCGGGATCATGATGGCGACCCGCACCACGAGCTTCGTGGTGATCAACGGCGTGAACCGGCTGTCCGCCGCGCTGAGACGCGGGTTCACCACCGTGCGTGATGTGGCGGGCGGGGACATCGGGCTGCAGCAGGCCATCGAGCGGGGCATGGTGGACGCGCCCCACTACCTGTTCAGCGGCAGAGTCCTCAGCCAGACGGGCGGGCACGGGGACGTGCGTCCGGCGGAACACGACCTGCACGCAGGCTGCGATCACACGCACGAGGTGGTCGACGGGATCGATGCTCTGCGCACGGCGGTGCGGGAGCGGCTGCGGACCGGGTCGCACGTCATCAAGATCATGGCCTCGGGCGGGGTGATCTCACCGACGGACCCGCTGACGGTGCCGCAGTACTCCGCGGAGGAGATCGCCGTGGTGTGTGAGGAGGCGGGGCGCCGCGGCCGGTACGTCGCCGCCCATGCCTACTCCGCCGAGGCGGTGATCCATGCCGTGACGAACGGCGTGCGCTCCGTGGAGCACGGCAACCTCATCGATGCCGAGGCCGCTCGTGTGATCGCGGACAACGGAGCGTTCCTCGTGCCGACGCTCGCCGCCTACGACGCGATGCGCAGGCGGGGAGAGGAAGCCGGCCTGAGTCCGGTGGGGCGGGAGAAGAACGCCGAGGTGCTGGGGGCCGGGCAGCAGGCGATCCGGCTGGCGCGGGAGGCCGGCGTGCGCGTGGGCTTCGGCACGGATCTCATGGGTGACCTGGAGGACGAGCAGCTCCGGGGCATCGAACTGCAGGCACAGGTGCTCGAACCGCTGGAGCTGCTGCGGTCGATGACGGTGGAGAATGCCGCTCTCATTCAGGATCCCGGGCGGGGGAACCTGGCCGTCGGAAGCGCCGCGGACCTGGTGGCGTTCCGGGAGGACCCGCTCGAGGACGTGAGCGTCCTGTGGGATCAGACTCGCCCGCGCGTGGTCATCCAGGGCGGAGCCGTGGTGTGGGACGAGCGGTGATGGGCACACAGAGCTGAAGGGCGGCTCCTCGTGCGTGAGGGGTCGCCCGCTCTGCCTCCCTCCGGAAGGTCAGCCTCCAGTTGGAAGGTCAGCGCACCGGGAAGCGGGGCTCCTCGCCGCTGAGCACGCGCACGACGTCCTCGACCGCCCAGGTGCCCATGTTCGCATTGGCGACGTCCGAGTACGCGCCGATGTGCGGAGTGGCGATGAGGCGGGGCGCGTCCAGCAGCGGATGGTCCGCAGCGGGAGGCTCCGAGGAGAACGCGTCCAGCGCGGCGAAGGAGAGCCTGCCCGCGTGCAGCGCCTCGGCGAGGGCGGTCTCGTCGACCAGCCCGCCTCGGGCGGCATTGATCAGCGCCGCGCCGCGGGGCATGGTCGCGAGGAGGTCCGCTGTGAGAAGGGGACCTCCGCCGCCGGGCAGGTGGAGGGAGAGGAAGTCCGAGGTGGCCACGGCCTCCTCGAGGGACAGCGGCTGCGCGCCGGCCCCGACGATCGCCTCGTCCGGGACGAACGGGTCGTAGGCGGCGATGCGCATGCCGAACGCGGCCGCGCGCTGCGCAACGGCGCGCCCGATCCGGCCGAAGCCCAGGATCCCCAGCTGCCTGCCGGCCAGCTCCGTGCCGAAGAAGACCTCCCAGCGCCCGCTGCGCAGCGAGTCCTCCGCCTCCCGGATCCGGCGGGAGCCCATGAGCATGAGGCCCAGGGTGAGATCGGCGACGGAACCGGCATTGGCTCCGGGTGTATTCACCACGATGACTCCGGCCGCGGCGGCGGCCTGCAGGTCGATGTTGTCGACGCCTGCTCCGTGCTTGGCGATCACCCTGAGGTCCGGACAGACGGCCAGCACCTCGGCGGTGACGGAATCCAGACCCACGAGGACGGCCTCGGCCCCGGCGATCGCCTCGACCAGGTCCTGACCGGACTTGGGATGGCTCTCGGTGCGGTGCTCGAGCTCCAGTCCCAGTTCTGCCGCGCGCCGGACGGGGGCCTCGGACAGCTTTCCGAACGAGGGTGTGAGGACGGTGAGGCGCATCAGGCTCCGATCTCGATTCCGAAGGTCTCCAGCGCGGAGTAGACGCCCAGGGCGGCGATCGCGAGCGAGGAGAACACCAGCATGACGGTGAAGAAGTGGTTGGACCTGAACTCCGCCGGCACCTCGCGGGAGCGCAGGAACCACACGGC
>NZ_JALAHB010000240.1 GCF_022712115.1 Brevibacterium sp.
GGGCAGGTGCGGGCGGGCGTCCGCGGCTGGAGGATGCGGTCCCCGCGCTCAGCATCGACGACTCCGGCAGGCCGCTCGAATTCGACGTGCCGCGGGAGGCCGAACTGGTCAGCCTCGCGATCCCCAGCGACATCGAGACGCTGCGCGGTACGGACCCGCAGCTCGCCGCCGCCTGGCGGCACGCACTGCGCCGCGGCATCACGGAGCTCATGGCGGACGGCTGGGAAGTCGCGGACTTCCACCGCTCCGGCGCGTATCTCCTCACCCACCCCTGAGCGGGGCTGCGCGCGGTGCGGTGCGCATGGCGCACAGCGCCCGCACCCGGGGCCCCGTACCGGACTCTGCGCACCTCGCACCGCGCACCGGACCCCGCGCCTAGCGCACCACACCCGGCGCACAGCGCACCGCACCCCGGGGCGCCTCGCACCACACCCCGCGCGCCTCACACCGGACTCGGCGCACCTCGGACCACACCCCGCGAATCCTCTTTGCCGCCCACGTATAGGTGGGCGGCAAAGAGGATTCGCGGTCTTTCCGAAAACCGCACCCCGTGAATGCTTTGAGCCACCCACGTATAGGTGGGTGGCTCAAAGCATTCGCGGTGCCGGTGTTCCCAGAGGCAGCCACCGCCCAGCGCGCCAACACTCGCCTCACCGCCGCGGCACCGCCTCACCGCGTCAAGTGCGCCGCTTCCGCGCTCACCGCCTCACCGCGCTCACCGCGGCACCGCGCACAGCGCCGCACCGCGGCAAGCACACCAGCACTCTCCTCAGCGCTCCAGGGCGGTGAAGAGGTCGGTGCGCAGCTCGGCCGGGTCCATGTCCGGTCTGGGCTCCGTCACGTAGACCTCCCAGAACGGCACGGCGGGCGTCTCACCCTGCGACTCGAGCGCGGCGACCAGGGTCTGCCATGCCCCGCTCAGACCGTCGAACCCGCCCAGGTATGTGGCAGCGGCGATGCGTCCGCCTGGGACAGCGGAGGCCACCGCACGCAGTTCGAACACGCGCCCCTCCGCACCACCGGCCTCGGCACCGGGGCTCGCACCGGCCTCGGCGCCCGTGCCAGCCGGCCCGGCCTCGGCACCCACCGGCCCGGCGTCCTCACCGGACGAGGCACCCATCTGCGCGGCACCCACCGGTCCAGCACCCACCGGCACCGTGCCCAGCAGCGCCTCGCCCTCGAACACGCGGTCCACCGGGATCCCCACCTCGATGTCCACCGTCTGCGCGGGAGCGGAGGTGTACAGCGAATACGCGGGGCCTGCCGGCCGCACCCCGGCCTCGGCGAGCGCGGGGAACAGCCCGGTGAACACGGTGTCGAACAGCGCCGGCAGTGCGGCGGTGGGGTATCCGTCTACCCGCACGGCCACCGTCACGGTCTCGTCCGCGGTCACGATGTCCGGATGCTCCGGAGCACCGTAGGGTCCGGGCACCGCGGCACCCTCCCCGCTCATCACGCGTCCTCTGCGGCCCGCTGACTGCGGATCGCCTTCTTGTCGAGCTTGCCCACGGAGGTGCGGGGCAGCTCGTCGACGAAGACCACCTCGTCCGGCAGCTGCCACTTGGCGAAGCGCTCGGAGAGGCCGGAGCGCACGTCGTCGGCGGTGAGTGTCTGCCCCTCCGCGGCGACCACGTAGGCCACGGGACGCTCGTCCCACTTCTCGTCCGGCACGCCGATCACGGCGGCCTCCTTCACCCTCGCGTCGTCGAGGATCGCGTTCTCCATGTCGATCGAGGAGATCCACTCGCCGCCGGACTTGATGACGTCCTTGAGGCGGTCGGTGAGCTTGACGTAGCCGTGCGCGTCGATGACGCCCACGTCGCCGGAGCGCCACCAGCCGTCGAGGAACCGGTCCGCATTGTCGTCGAGCTTGTGGTAGGAGGACGTGATCCACGGGCCGCGCATGATGAGCTCGCCCATCGACTTCCCGTCCCGCGGCAGCTCCTCACCGGCCGGATCCACCGCCTTGATCTCCACGCCCAGGAGCGGGAGGCCCTGCGCGCGCTTGAGGTCCCAGCCTGCATCCTCGTCCAGCCCGGCGAGCTCCGGCTTGAGACGCCAGTTCAGCGTGGCGAGCGGGCTCGTCTCCGAGGCGCCGTAGCCGTGGATGATCTCCGCTCCCGTGAGGTCCTTGAAGCCCTTCATGAGGGAGACCGGGGGCTCCGTGGAGCCGCTGACCATGCGGACGTGCGAGAGGTCCGGGATCTCCGGCTGGGCCCTGAGGTACTGCAGCAGGCCGGAGAAGATCACGGGGGCGCCGTTGGCCACCGTCACCTTCTCCTCCACGAACGCCTGCGCGATCGCGCTCATGTCCTCGGCGGAGAACCGGCCCGGCAGCACCAGCTTGGCGCCCACGGAGGTCGCGGCCTGAGGGAAGCCCCAGGAGAGCACGTGGAACATGGGGGTGATGGGCATCGTCACGTCCGTGAACGTGAGGCGCAGCCCCGCGTCCACGCCCAGCGAGTGCAGGTAGGAGGCGCGGTGCGAGTAGTAGACGCCCTTGGGCCGCCCGGTGGGCCCGGTGGTGTAGCCGGCGTACGCCGCGGTCTTCTCGTCCACCTCCTCGAACGGGTAGTCCTCACGGGCCCCGCTCATGAGGTCCTCGAGGAACACCGCACCGGGCAGGCTCGTCTCCACCTCTGCGGCGGGGCGGTCCGAGGCGACGATCCACTGCTTGACGTAGGACTCGCCGGCGAGCTTCTCCGCGATGGGCAGCAGCGACTCGTCGACGATCACGTATTCGGCCTTGGAGTGGTTGACCACGTAGGCCAGGTCCGCCTCGCCCAGGCGCAGGTTGAGCTGCACCATCGTCGCACCCAGGCTGGGGACGGCGAAGTACGCCTCGTAGTGACGACGGGAGTTCCAGTCGAGGACGCCCACGGAGCTGCCCGCCTTCACGCCCAGCGAGGCCAGCGCATCCGCCATGCGTGAGACGCGGGCGAACTCCTCGCCGTAGCTGCTCCGGCCCCAGCTGCCGTCCGAACGCCGGTGGACCACCTCCGTCTCCGCGAAGGTGGTGGCCGCGTAGCGCAGCAGGGAGAGGACGTTGAGCTGATAGTCGTCGCCCATGGTCGAGGGGATTCCGTGGAGCATTCTTCGCCTCCGTCATGTGGCCCGCAGTGGGGCGTCGGTCCTGAGCCGGGCACCGCCGGCCGCTGCGGAAGTCCCCGCTCGGCCGACGGTGCCCGGGTGCGCAGCACAGTGTGAGCTGCGTCTCGAATCTCAGAATACGGTGTAACCCCCGTCGATGACGAACTGCTGCCCGTTGACGTAGGAGGAGCCCGGCGAGGAGAGGTACACGGCCGCCGCCGCGAAGTCGTCGGGCGTGCCCCACCGGCGCTCCGGCACCCGCGAGATCACCTTGCGGGTGAACACCTCGCTGTCCTGCGAACCCTGCGTCATGTCCGTGGCGATCCAGCCCGGGAGCACCGCATTGGCGCGGATGCGCTCGCGGCCGTACTCCACCGCGATGGCCCGCATGAGCGAGAGCACCGCGCCCTTCGTCGCGCCGTAGAGCGAGTTGCGGCCGGCGCCCTCGATCCCCGCCAGCGAGGCCAGCAGCACGAGCGAGCCGCCCTCGCCCTGGTCGAGGAACTGGCGGATGGCCGCCTGGCAGCTGGAGATGACGCCCTCCACGTTGACGGCGGAGACCTTCCGCCACGCCTCGAGGTCCAGCTCGTGCAGCCGGCCGTACATGCCGGACACGCCCGCGTTCGCGATGAGCGAGTCCAGCCTGCCGAACCGCTCCAGCGTGCCCTCCATCGCCCGGTTCACCTGCGCGGGGTCCGCCACATCGCAGACGAAGGAGGCGACCCCCGGAACCGGTGCCCCGGCCTCGGCGGATCCCGCACCGGAGGCGCCCGCACCGGCAGCCCCCGCGGCCGAGGCCCGGCTCGCCTCCGCGAGCGCGCTCAGCTCCGCCGCGGCCGCCGCGTTGGTCTCCTCGCTGCGGCCCCAGATGGCCACGTTCGCGCCGGCCTCCACGAGGCCTCGGGCCATGCCCAGGCCGATTCCGCGGTTGCCGCCGGTGACGACCGCCGTGCGGCCGGTGAGATCGAATGCGCTCATGTCAGCCCTCCGCCTTCACCTCGAGGAGCACCTTGCCGCGCACGGAACGCGTCTCCAGTTCGCCGATCGCCTTCGATGCCTGCTCCAGCGGGTAGACGGCGTGGATGACGGGGTCGAGCCGGCCCGCCTCGAGGTGCTCCCACATCGCCTCCCACTGGCGGCGCACCAGATCGCGGTCCTTGGCGAAGGCCGCGCCCCAGCCCACGCCGGCCACGCCCACGTTGTTGAGCAGCAGCCGGTTGACCTTGACCTGCGGGATGGCGCCGGCGGTGAAGCCCAGGACCAGGGCCGTGCCGAACGTCGCGAGGCAGCGCAGCGAGTCCGTGAAGCGGTCGGCGTCCTGCGGGTTGCCCACCGGGTCCGCGACGAGGTCCACGCCGTCCGGGAAGAGCTCCTTGACCGCGTCCTTGAAGCCGTCGCTCAGCACGGCGTGCTGTGCGCCCAGCGCACGGACGGTCTCCGCCTTCTCCTCCGTGGAGACGACGCCCACCACGGTGGCGCCCATCGCCACGGCGATCTGCACGAGGGCGGTGCCGAGGCCGCCCGCGGCACCGTGGACGAGCACGGTCTGCCCGGCCTCCAGCCGGCCCCGCACGCGCAGGGCGAAGTCCGCGGTGAGGAGGTTCATGGGCATGCCCGCGGCCGCTTTGAGGGAGACGGAGTCAGGCAGCTTCACGGTGGCGTTCGCAGGCGCGATCATCGTCTCCGCGTAGCCGCCCTTGTTGGAGATGGTGGCGATCCGGTCGCCCGGTGCGAACCCCTCGACGCCCTCGCCCACCGCCGTCACGATGCCGGAGGCCTCGGCGCCCAGCGTGAACGGCGGCTCGTGCTTGAGCTGGTACAGCCCGCGGGTCTGGAGGAGTTCTGGGAAGGTGACGCCGGAGTAGGCGACGTCGAGCTGGATCTCTCCGGGGCCCGGCTGCGGTGCCTCGACCTCACGCAGCTCGATGGACTCCGGACCGTCGAGTGTGACTACCTGTACGGCTTTCATGTGTTCCTTTCCTCGCTCCGCGGACGGAGCCGCGGGGCGCTGGGGGTAGGAGTGCTGGGGCTGTGACCGGGAATGAGCGGAAGGCGCGCCCGAGGTGCCGGCTCAGCGACCGGTGAAGGTCGCCGCGCGCTTCTCGCGGAAGGCGGTGGTGCCCTCCACGTAGTCCTCCGAGCTCAGGAGCATGCCCTGGCCCACGGTCTCGCGGTCGAGGACGTTCTGCAGGGTGCCGAGCGTCTCCGCGTTCACCGCCCGGCGGGTGGCCGCCAGCGAGAGCGGGGGGCCCGCGGCGAAGGAGGCGGCCACCTCGGCGGCGCGCTCCAGCGGGGTCTGCTCGGAGACGAGCTCGCTCGCCAGACCCCATTCGAAGGCCCGCTCTCCGTAGACCCGCTCGGCGGTGAGCGCCATGCGCATGGCCCGGTGACGCCCCGCCGAGGCCGCCACGAGGGCGCTCGCGCCGCCGTCCGGCATGAGGCCGATCTTGGTGAAGGCGAGCATGAGGAACGACTTCTCGTTCATGATCACGTAGTCGCATGCCAGCGCCAGGGAGCAGCCCACGCCCGCGGCCGCGCCGGAGACCGCCGCGATGGTGGGCACGGCGGAATCGCGCAGGAGCACCATGATCTGGTTGATCTCCGTGAGGATCGAGCCGGTCTGCGCCGAGTCTCGCTTGGCCTGGAGATCCGCGCCGGAGGAGAACGCCCTGTCCCCGCCGGTGAGGACGATCGCCCGCGAACCGTCCGTCTGCGCCGTGCGGAGAGCGTCGAGGAGTCCGAGCGCCACCTCCTTGCTCAGCGCGTTGAGGGTCTCCGGGCGGTTGAAGCGGATGGTCGTGATGCCGGCGTCGTCGGTGGTGACGAGGAGCGGCTGTGCGTCTGCGGGCTGTGCGTCTGCGGGGGCCTGGTCTGTCATGGTCCTCTTTCTCTGTTCGTCTTCAGGCCCCGGATGTCTTCCGAGACCGGAGGTCTGCCGGAGGGGTCACCGTCCGGCGCGGATCCCTCTGCGGCGGCGACGCCGGCCGGTCGCGCGGCGATGCGGCCGCGCAACGGCCCGGCGGTCAGCTCCGCGCGAGCGCCGGATCCAGCTTCCGCTTGACCAGTTTGCCCGTGGGCGTGCGCGGAAGCGCGTCGATCACGCGGATCCGCCGCGGAATCTTGAACTTCGAGATGCGGCCGTCCAGCCATTCGAGCACCTCGGCACCCAGGTCGCGCTCCGGCGAGACATGGTCCTCGGGCTCCACATAGGCCACCGCGATCTCGCCGAGCTCCTCGTGGGGCTCCCCCACCACCGCGACATCGCGCACGTCCGGGTGGAGGGCGAGCGCGTTCTCGATCTCCTGCGGGTAGATGTTCACGCCGCCGGTGATGATGAGGAAGCTCGTGCGTTCGGCGAGGTACAGGTAGCGGTCCTCGTCGATGTACCCGAGGTCCCCCGTGGTCGCCCAGCGCGGGTGGTCCGGGTGCCGGGAGGCGGCGGTCTTGGCCTCGTCGTGGAAGTAGCTGAACATCGACTTGGCGGGATCGATCTCGAAGTAGATGGTGCCCACCTCGCCCGCGGGCAGCTCCTCACCGTCCGGGCCGCAGATGTGGACGGTTCCCATGTAGCCGTCCCGCCCCACGGAGCCCGGCTTGGCGAGCGCCTCCTCCGAGTCGATGAGGGTGAGTCCGGGGGCCTCCGTGGACGAGTAGTACTCGTAGACGACGGGGCCGAACCACTCGATCATCTGCCGCTTGACCTCCGCCGGGCACGGAGCCGCGGCATGGATGGCCGCCCGCAGCGAGGAGACGTCGTAGGACTCCCGCACCTCGCGGGGCAGCTTGAGCATCCGGATGAACATGGTGGGCACCCACTGCGAGTGCGTCACGCCGTACTTCTCGATGGTGGCGAGCGCGGCCTCGGCGTCGAACCGCGGCATGATCACGGCGGTGCCGCCCCGGGCGTGCGTCGTCATGACGAAGCGCAGCGGAGCGGCGTGGTAGAGCGGCGCCGGCGAGAGGTAGACGGTGTCCTCGCCGAAGCCGTACACGGAGGTGAACAGCTGGACGAGGGGGACGTTCGGATCGTCGACGGACTGCTCCTTGGGCTCCGGCAGGATGCCCTTGGGACGTCCCGTGGTCCCGGAGGAGTAGAGCATGTCGTCACCGCGCGGCTCGTAGTCCGGCTTCTCCGTCGAGGCGGCGGCGAGCACCTCCTCGTAGGAGTCGAATCCCGGCAGCGGCTCCCCCAGCCAGATCCGGTGCTCCACGTCCGCGCACAGCTGGGCGAGCTGGGCGGCGTTCTCCAGGCTGCCGGAGACGAGCACGACCTTCGCCTCGCAGTCGTGGATGATGTAGGAGCTCTCCTCCGCCGTGAGGTGGGAGTTCACGGCCGTGATGAGAGTGCCGGTCCGCAGCGCCGCCCACATGGCCTCGACGATCTCGAAGCGGTTCTCCGCGACCACTGCGAGGTGGTCCCCCGGCTGCAGGCCGAGGCTGCGGAAGTGGTTGGCCAGCCGCAGCGAGCGCTCCTCCAGCTGCGCGTAGGTGAGGACCGCGCCGGTGTCCGCCATGATGAGCGCGGGTTTGTCGGGGTGCTGGGCGGAATGGGCTCCTGGGTACATCGGATCACTTCCTTGTGACGAGGCGATGCGGGTGCGCAACGGGCGGACAGCGACAGCCTCGCCGCTGCACCGCTCACCTGCGGCGCTACACTGCGGACAGTGGAAGCGCTGACTGAACGTTTGCTAAGGACCCTAACCGGATCCCCTTCCGCAGACAAGATCGCCACCCCGGCGGCACCGCTGCCGGGCAGATTCGGACCAGAGAGGACGCAGAGTGAGCGTCTCCCCCTTCGCAGAGCACACCACCCGACTCACGCGCAGCCTCATCAATGCGCTCGTCTCCGAGCATGACGATGCGGCCCTCGCCTCCCGCGTGCGGGAGATCGCCGCGGATCTGAGCGCCGCGGCGGAGGATCCCTCCGTGGTGGAGATCCGCGACCCCATGCGCCCGCGCAGCCGCTTCCGCCTGGACCTCACCCCGGCGTCCTCGGCGCGCAACCCCATCGCTCCGCCGCTCGAGATCCGCCACCGTGTGCGCGGCGCGGCAGAGGACGACGGGACCGCAGAGTCCTATGCCGACGTGGTGCTCCCGTTGCAGTACCAGGGCCCCCCGGGGCGGGTGCACGGCGGGATCGTCGCGCTCATGCTCGACCAGGTGCTCGGGGATGCCGCGCACGCCTCGGGCCTGCCGCCGGCCTTCACCCGCGAGCTGACCCTCACCTACGATGCGGGCACACCGCTGAACTCCACCGTGCGCGTGAGCGGCCGGATCAGCAGGATCGAAGGCCGCAAGCGCTTCATGGAAGGGGAGATCACAGCGGACGGAGTCGTCACCGCCCGAGCACGCGGCCTGTGGATCTCGCCGCGGGAGCAGAGCGCACCGGCATCGTCCCGGAGCTGACTCCGCACCAGGCGCTCGGCCTCGGCGGCCTCCGCCCGCACCTCTCCCGCACACCATCCCAAGCTGCGTACATGACGCCCCACACGTCCTGTACGCAGACGCAACTTGCCGGGGAGCAGCTCCGCCCGGCCGCTCCCCGGAGCTGTTTCCGCCGCGCCCTCCGGATTTCCGGACTCCGCTGAGACGTTTCCCACCTGCGGCGCTCTGCGGTGGGTTCCTCAACCCCTCTTGTGGTTGACTGTTGCGCTGCACATGAGGCGAGCCTGACGGCTGACGGAGACGCTCCGGATCCCGCTCGCCTCGACGCCTCTGAAGCGCCGTGCAGCGCTTCCGCTGCGCCTCAGGCATCCGGCCGAGCGCACAGTGCACCTCAACGTTAGCGAGACCCGATGCCCGAGCGCTCCAGCGCCGCGTCCCCTCAGCCCGTACATCCCTCAGCACCTTCAGCGCACACAGCACCTCCAACACCCCCAGCGCCCTCAGTGCTCGACCGCAAGGTCGCCTTCATCAGCATCGGCATCCTGGCCGTCTTCATCCTCCTGGCACTCGTGTTCCGCGACGCCGTCACTCACAGCATCGACACCGCGTTCGCGGCCTCCTCGCAGTGGTTCGGCGGCTACTGGCAGTACCTGCTGCTCGTCACCTTCCTCGTCGCGATCGTCCTGGCCTTCACCCCCTATGCCCGTGCGCGCATGGGCGGCACCGCCACGGTGGAGTACAGCCGCTTCAAGTGGCTCGCGATGATCATGTCCACGCTGCTGGCCGGCGGCGGCGTGTTCTGGGCGGCCGCCGAGCCGGTGGCTCACTACCTCGACGAGCCGCCCCACTTCGGCACCGCGGCGACCGCGCAGGAGCGGGTCACCAACGCACTCGCGCAGAGCTTCGTGGACTGGGGCTTCCTCGCCTGGGCGATCCTGGGCACCCTGGGCGCCGTCGTGATGTCCTACGCGCACTCCAAGGGCATGCCGCTGCGCCCGCGCACCCTGCTCTACCCGGTGATGGGGAAGAAGATCCTCACCAGCTGGGTGGGCACCGTCGCGGACATCGTCTCCGTCCTCGCCGTCGTCGCGGGCACGGTGGGCCCCATCGGCTTCCTGGGCCTCCAGGTGTCCTACGGGATCTCCGCACTGACCGGGATCCCGGACGGCTACCCCATGCAGCTGACCATCATCGCGGTGCTCACCGGCGTGGCGGCGCTCTCCGTCTCCTCCGGCCTCAGCAAGGGCATCCAGATCCTCAGCCGCGTCAACATCTGGATGGCGCTGATCCTCATGGCCGCGGTCCTGCTCCTGGGCTCCGCCGGCTACGTCCTGCGCGCGTGGGTGGGCGGGTTCGCCACCTACGTCGCCGACTTCTTCAGCCTCTCCCTCTACCAGGGCGACCAGGCGTGGCTCTCCGGCTGGACCGTGTTCTTCTTCGGCTGGTTCGTGGGCTACGCCCCGCTCATGTCCGTCTTCGTCGCCCGGATCTCCCACGGCCGCACCCTCCGCGACCTGCTGCTCAGCAACGCTGTGCTCGCGCCCGTTGTCACCACCGGCTGGTTCACGGTGCTGGGCGGCACGGGCCTCGCCATGGAGCTGCAGAATCCGGGCAGCGTCACCGGGGCCTACGCCTCCGACGGCGTCCCCGCCGTCGTCATGTCGATCTCCGCGCAGCTGCCCCTCTCACTGCCCGTGGCCGTGTTCTTCCTGATCCTCACCACCATGTTCGTCACCACGACGACGGACTCCATGTCGTTCGCGATCGCGCAGTCCTGCACCGCCTCGGGCGAACCGTCCACGCGCATGCGGGCGACCTGGGCGGTCATCATGGGCGTCGCCGCGGCGGTGCTCATCTCGATCGGCGACGGCGGGATCGGCGCTCTGCAGTCGTTCATCGTCATCACCGCAGTGCCGGTGGGCTTCCTCATGCTTCCGTCCGTGTTCGCCGCTCCGGTGTTCGCGCGCCGCATGGCGATCGAGCAGGGAGTGGTCACCCCGCGCGGTGGGACCGCGCGTGCGGCTGGGGAGGGTTCGGCAGAGCCCGCGCCCGAGGCCGTGGCGGGCGCTGAAGCCCAGGCCGGGAAGGTGCCCACCGGCGGATCTCCGTACGAGGCAGAGATCGGGCTCGCCACCGCTGATGTGCCGGAGGCAGAGCCTGCGGTCACGTCAGCAGGCCGGTCCGCAGAGCGCGGCTGACTCCCGCAGCCGGCCTCGCTGCAGCGCAGCAGACAGCGAAGCCGTGCCTCCCGGCATCCGGGAGGCACGGCTTCGTGCATTCGTTCAGGTCTCAGCCCCAGCCGCAGAGCCGGGCCGCCGGTTGCAACGTGGTCCCGCTGGATGCAGACACGGGACCCTCGGAGGCATTCGCCAGGGGCTCATCCGCCCGGTGCGGCGATGCACGGTCGTCCGCAACGCTCAGACTTCCACCGCGCTCAGGCTTCAGCAGCGCTCAAACGTCCACCGCGCTCAGTCCTCTGCGTCGTCCTCCACGTCCAGCAGCACGCGTGCGGAGGCGAGCCAGGTGGCGCGCATCGGCTCGGTGTCCATCGGCCTGCCGGAGAACGCGTAGGTGAGCGCCATGCCGCGCATGCTGGTGAAGAGCAGGTCCAGCACCTGCGGGAACCGCGGATGCGCACTGAGCTGCGGTCCCGCGAGCACATGGGCGTTGGCCCGCACCCTCCGGAGCACGCTCCGCTCATGGTCGACGATCTGCCCCGCGAGCTCGGCGTCCGTGCGCGCGGCCACCCATGTCTCCACCGCCGCCCAGAAATTGGGTTCGGAGAAGCTCGACCACAGCCGGTCCAGCATCCACGCGAGGCGCGCGGCCCGGTCCTCGGCGGCCGGGGCACCGGCGAGCTCACCGAAGGAGCCTCCGCGCGCACCGCTGCCGCCCGCAGCACCCTCCGGCGCCTCCGCGACCGCCCCGCCCCCGGCCTCGGCACCGACACCGGCAGCGTCCTCCTGCAGGTGCACGGCGGCCAGGCGGTCCTCCGTAAGCCTGCGGGTGGCCGCGGCGAGGAGCTCCCGCTTGGACGGGAAGTGGTGGAGCAGCTTGCCGCGCGAGACCCCTGCACGCTGCTGCACGCGCAGGGTGGTCGTCGCCGCGTAGCCGTCCTCGAGCAGGCAGTCGATCGCGGCGGAGAGGATGGCGTCCTTGGCCTCCCTCCCCCGCCGCTGACCGCCCTGCCCGCCCTGCGCCTGCGTCTCCACGTCGCGGCTGCTGATCAGCGCGGCGCCATGCGGATAGAGCCGTCCAGGCGGATGGTCTCGCCGTTGAGCATGGGGTTCTCCACGATCTGCGCAGCCAGGAGGCCGTACTCGGACGGCTCGCCCAGACGCTTGGGGTGCGGAACCTGCTCGCCCAGCGACTTGAGCGTCTCCTCGGAGGCGCCCAGCATGAGCGGGGTCTTGAAGATGCCGGGGGCGATCGTCATGACGCGGATCTTCTGGCTCGCGAGATCGCGGGCGGCGGGCAGTGTGAGACCCACGATGCCGCCCTTGGAGGAGGAGTACGCGGCCTGGCCGATCTGGCCGTCGAAGGCCGCGGCGGAGGCGGTGTTGATGATGACGCCGCGCTCCTCGCCCGCCGGCTCGATCTCCGCCATGAACGCCGCACCCAGGCGGAGCACGTTGAACGTGCCGATGAGGTTGACGTTGATGACCTTCTTGTAGGCGTCGAGCGGGAAGACCCCCTTGCGGCCCACGATGCGGTGCGAACCGCCGATCCCGGCGCAGTTGACGACGACGCGCAGGTCGCCCAGCTCCTTCGTCCGCTCGAGCGCGGCCTGGACGGCGTCCTCGTCCGTGACATCGCCCTCGACGACGATGACGTCGTCGCCCAGCGCATCGGCCTCGGGCGTGGTCCTGAGGTCGAAGACGACGACCTTGGCCCCGCGGCTCAGGAACTCCTTGACCGTGGCGAGGCCGAGTCCGGACGCGCCTCCCGTGACGAATGCGACCTGATCCTTGATCTGCATGTGATGACTCCCCTTCGAGCGAGTGTGTCTGCGAATCTGCGGCGCCTTCCACCGCACCAGTCCATATTGACTGGTTTGAGGCGATATGTGAAGCTGAACGCACGATAAGTACCGTCTCGACAGGTGCGTCGCCAAGCATGCCGGGCGCGGAGGCGTCCGGCCCATTCGAAGGAGAATCCCATGCAGGACGCAGTCATCGTTGCCGCCCGCCGCACCCCCACGGGGAAGCGCGACGGCGTGCTCTCCGGCATCCACCCCGCAGACCTCTCCGCGCTCGTCCTCGAGGACATCGTCGCCACCACGGGCATCGACGCCGGCCTCGTCGAGGACGTGATCTGGGGCTGCGTCACCCAGGCCGGCGAGCAGACCGGCGACATCGCCCGCACCGCAGCGCTGTCCGCCGGCTTCCCCGAGTCCGTCACCGGCGTCACCGTCGACCGCCAGTGCGGCTCCTCGCAGCAGGCAGTGCACTTCGCGGCCGCCGGCATCGTCTCCGGCCAGTACGACATCGCGATCGCCGGCGGCGTCGAGTCGATGTCCCGCAATCCCATGGGCTCCTCCTCCCAGGGGAAGAGCCCCTACGGCGAGAAGTTCAGCGCCCGCTACGACGGCGCCCGCCCCAATCAGGGCATCGGCGCGGAGATGATCGCGGAGCAGTGGGGCTTCTCCCGCGAGCAGCTCGACTCCTTCGCCCTCGAATCGCATGCCTTGGCCCAGGCCGCCACGGAGGCAGGCCGCTTCGAGAGCCAGATCATCCCCGTGGAGACGGAGCACGGCACTGTCACGAAGGACGAGGGCATCCGCGCCGGCGGCACCCTGGAGAAGCTCGCCAAGCTGCCCACCGTCTTCAAGGAGGACGGCGTCATCCACGCCGGCAACGCCTCGCAGATCTCCGACGGCTCCGCCGCGCTCCTCATGATGAGCGGCGACCGGGCGAAGGAGCTGGGGCTCAAGCCGCTGGCCCGCGTCCACACCGCCGTGCTCGCCGGCGCGGACCCGAAGATCATGCTCACCGCACCCATCCCGGCCACCCAGAAGGCGCTCGAGCGCTCCGGCCTGAGCATCGACGACATCGGCGTGTTCGAGGTCAACGAGGCCTTCGCCCCGGTCCCGCTGGCCTGGCTCAACGACCTGGGCGCGGACGCCTCCCGGCTCAACCCCAACGGCGGTGCCATCGCCATGGGCCACCCGCTGGGCGGTTCCGGCGCGCGCCTCATGACGACGATGCTTCACCACATGCAGGACAACGGCATCCGCTACGGCCTGCAGACCATGTGTGAGGGCGGCGGCCAGGCCAACGCCACCATCCTCGAGCTGCTCTGAGAGAGGACGAGACGTGAAGAGGAATCTCTACACCCAGGACCACGAGGACTTCCGCACCACCGTGGCCGCCTTCCTCGACAAGGAGGTCGTGCCCCACTTCGAGCGGTGGGAGGAGGCCAAGATCGTCGACCGCTCCATGTGGAAGGCGGCCGCCGAGGCCGGTGTCATCGGCTTCTCCCACCCCGAGGAGTACGGCGGCGGGGGCATCGAGGACTTCCGCTTCGAGATGGTCCGCGCGGAGGAGGTCGCCAAGCGGGGCGTGGGCTCCGCAACCGGCGGCTGGGGCGTGTCCGACGGGATCGTGCCCGGCTACCTCACGGCCTTCGGCTCCGACCACCTCAAGGAGAAGTACCTGCCGGGGCTGGCCTCGGGCGACCTGATCTCCGCCATCGCGATGACGGAGCCCGGCGCGGGCTCCGATCTCCAGAACATCCGCACCCGCGCCGTGCGCGACGGTGACGACTGGGTCATCAGCGGCGCCAAGACCTTCATCACCAACGGCCAGAACTGCGACTTCGTCGTCGTGGTCGCCCGCACGGATCCGGACGCCAAGGGCTCGCGCGGCACCTCGCTGTTCATCGTGGACGCGGATGCGCCCGGCTTCACGAAGGGCCGCAACCTCGACAAGGTGGGGCTGGCGGCGCAGGACACCTCGGAGCTGAACTTCGAGGACGTCCGCGTGCCGGAGTCGCAGCTGCTGGGCGAGCTCAACAAGGGCTTCATCCATCTCATGGTGAACCTGCCCTACGAACGGCTCACCATCGCCTCCGGTGCCATCGCGGGAGCGCGCGCCGCACTCGATGGCACGGCGGAGTACGTCTTCAGCCGCGAGGCCTACGGCCGCACCATCGGCGATCTGCAGAACACGCAGTTCGAGCTCGCGGAGATGGAGGCCCGCCTGGATGCGGTCGAGGCCTACGTGGACAAGTGCGCACTCGCCCTCAACGACGGCGACCTCACCGCGGTGGACGCCTCCAAGGCGAAGATGGTCGCCGCGGAGCTCCAGCTGGAGATCATCAACCGGTGCCTCCAGCTGCACGGCGGGTTCGGGTACATGCTCGAGTACCCCATCGGCAGGGCGTTCCGCGACAGCCGCATCCAGACGATCTACGGCGGCGCCACGGAGGTCATGAAGCACATCATCGGCAAGGACATCAAGTCCCGCCACCGCTGAGGCCCTCCGCCCACCCGGGCGCAGGAACCGCACCCCCAACTCCCCACGTTACGTCTGCGTAGCGGCCGCCCACCGCGGCCGCTACGCAGACGTAACTTGCATATGGGCGGGTTCCGCGGGGCCTGGATGCAGGCCGCCTGCGGCACAGGCACCGGGCCGCTTCGGTTCCCATGAATTTCCGCGGCACGGTTCCCATGGATGTCCACGGCGCGGGACCCTTCGCCTCCCCGGCACGAGCCCCTTCACAGCCCCGGCTCCAGACCCTTCCGTCGCACTCTAGAGTGTTGCCTGCATCACAAATCGAGAACTTCCTCAGATTCTCCTGACACGGCATTGCAAGTGTGATGATCATTCGATAAGTTCATCCACGTCGTCCGCGGCCTGACCCCTTCGGTCCGCGACAGAACAGTTGAAGGCAAAGGTGGCTTCTCATGCACAACCTGAATCAGCTCATCGACCGGCTGCTGTCCGCCATCACCGGCGTCGCAGTCATCGCGATGATGCTCCATGTGGTCGCGCACGCGCTCATGCGCTTCTTCTTCAACGCCCCTCTCTACGGCACCAACGAGATCGTCGCCTTCTGGTGGCTGCCTGCCGTGGCGCTCCTGGGAATCCCTGCTGCGCATCTGCAGAAGGAGCACATCACGGTGACGATCATGCTCGAGAACCTCAACGCCCGCACAGCGAACGTCTTCCGCATCTTCGCCTGTGCCGTGGGTGCGCTCATCAGCCTGGGCTTCGCCTGGTTCGGGCTGGAAGAAGCCATGAAGAACACCCAGATCGGATCTACGGCCGGCGTCACCGACATCATCACCTGGCCCGTGTACTACCTGGTCCCGCTCGTCTTCCTGATGCTGCTGGTCCTCTACATCCTCGACATCGTCGTCATCGCCCGCACGGGCCGGTCCGATGTCGATCCGCTCACGGGTGAGACCGTGAGCAATGAGCCCACCGAGGCCCCGCTGTGAGCCGCATCCCGACTGACACGGCAGACGAACGGAACACCATGACCGAAACCTCCTCCGCTCCGAGCGCAACGACGCCCTCGCTGTTCCCCTCCGCACGGCGGGGCTCGCAGAAGCTCAGCCTCAAGGCCCTCCTCATCTGCTTCGGCCTGCTGGCCGTGACTCTGGTGGGCTTCTTCACCTCCTCTTCCGGGCCTGCCGCAGGTATGTGGTGCATCGGCATGATGCTCGTCCTCATGTTCATGGGCGTCCCGGTCGCCATCTCCTTGGCGATCCCCAGCCTCGTCGGCGTGTACGGGCTCGCAGGCATCCCGGCGACCGTCAACATCCTCTCCACCGCACCCTTCAACTCGGTGTCCAAGTGGTCCTACTCCGTCCTGCCCATGTTCATCTTCATGGGCATGCTCCTGGCTCAGTCGGGCATGGCCACTCGCATCTACCGTGCCACGGACCGCTGGTTCTCCTGGCTGCCGGGCGGCATCGGCATCGGTACCACAGCCGCCGGCGCGGGCCTGGCCTCCGTCTCCGGCTCGACGATCGGCATGACCTACACCCTGGGCCGGGCGGGCATCCCGGAGATGCTGCGCGCCGGCTACGACAAGCGCGTGGCTGTGGGCACCGTCATCGTCTCCGGTCTGCCCGGCGGCCTCATCCCGCCGTCGATCCTGCTGGTGGTCTATGCGGGCATCGCCTCCGTACCCGTGGGGCCGCAGCTCATGGCCGGCGCAGTCCCCGGCATCCTCATCGCCGTCACATTCGGGCTCTTCATCTTCTGCCTGGGCGTCTTCGCTCCCAAGCTCGTGGGCCGCGGCAAGGATGCCGGAGGCGAGAAGCGGGTCATCACCTGGAAGGAGCGCTTCCAGTCACTCGGCGAGATCTGGGGCTTCCCGGTCATCATGCTCGTGCTGTTCGGCGGCATGTTCTCCGGCGCCTTCACCCCCACCGAGGCCGGCGCCGCCGCTGCTCTCACCGCGCTGCTGCTCACGATCTTCTACACCCGCAAGGACAAGCCCGTCTCCAAGGTGGGGCATGCGGCCATGTCAACGGTGTCCGCAACCGCAGCGATCTTCTTCATCATGATCGGTGCGGAGATGCTCACCCGCCTGCTTGCCATCACCGGCCTCGCTCCGGTGATCACGGACTTCATCGTGGGTCTGGGCCTCAACCGCGTGGGCTTCCTGCTCATCCTGGTGCTGCTCTACCTCGTCATGGGCATGTTCTTCGACACTCTGTCGATGATGCTGCTCACCATCCCGATCCTCCTGCCCACGCTGGCGGAGATGGGAGTGAACCCCCTTTGGTTCGGCGTGTTCGTCGTGCTGCTGGGCGAGCTGGGCATGATCACTCCCCCAGTGGGCATCCTGTCCTTCATCGTCCACAACATCTCGAAGAACCCCGAAGTCAATCTGGGGCAGAACATCACCCTCAAGGACGTGTGGACCGCTCTCGTCTGGTTCCTGCCGGTCGCGGTGCTGTTCCTCATCATCATGATCGCGGTACCGCAGATGACGGAATGGCTGCCGGCACTGCTGGAACGGGCAGCCGGAGCCACAGCGACGGAGTAGCCACCGGCTAATTCCGCCGCGGAACGCGGGCGAGTACGGTGAGTCCGCCCTCGCCCGCGTTCCGCGCGCGGGGCGGCCGTCCTGGCCAGGCCAGGCCGGGCCACTTTCTCCCGAAGACCACCCCCAGACCGCGCGCTGCGCAAGCCGCGGGCACACAGAAACAGAATCCAGAAGGCGAACCCACACCATGTCACTGCACACATCCTCTCCGCGCACTGCCCCGGCCGCCGGCCGTCTGGCAGGCGCCACGGCCGGCATCGCCGTCCTCTCCCTTGCTCTCTCCGCCTGTGCCGGGTCGGCTGGCAATGCCGGCTCCGGCGGAGCCGGCGGCGGGGAAGGCTATGAGGTCGGTGCGGACCAGGCCGAGATCGACGCGGCGCTCGCAGATCTCGATCCCATCGAGATCATCTATCAGCCCTCGGCAGCCTCGCAGGCGTCCGTCCAGTCCCCCTCCGGCACCGTGCTGGCGGAGGCCATCGAAAAGCGCTCGGGCGGAAAGATCAAGGTCGACATGGTCTGGGGACAGGCCATCGCCCCCTACGGCGAGCTCGACTCGGCGCTCGCGGACGGACGAGTGGACCTCGCCTACTCGCTGCCGGTGTACAAGCCGGCGGAGTACCCGGCGGTGAACGCCCTCGGCGACGCCCTGGGCGGCACCAACCCGTCCCCGTTCGTAGGCGAGCTCATCACCAATGCGACGGCACTCGACGTCGCATGGAACACGCCGGAGATCCTTGCCGAGTACGAGGACAAGGGCATCCGCCCCATCGCCCCGCTCACGGCCTCGGGCGGCTACTACTCCGTCTGCAACGACACCGGCATGTCCCAGGAGGACTTCAAGGGCCGTCAGGTGCGGATCGCTTCGAAGACACAGGGCGAGCTCATCTCGCACATGGGGGCCTCACCGGTGTCGATGGAATACACGGAGACCTTCGAAGCGCTCCAGCGCGGCACTGTCGACTGCACTCTCGGCCAGCTCGTGCCGTCCGCGGAATCCGGCATCTTCGAGGTGGCCCCCAACGTGGGCTACATGACGGAGACGAGCTTCTCCCGTGCTCCCGGTGCCCTCGTGGTGGGCTCCAAGTTCGAGAGCATGCCGCTTGCCTACCAGCAGGTCATCTTCGACTCCTACGCCGACTACTTCCAGGGCCAGATGATGACGACCATCGGCGGCAACGCGGACGGCATCCGGCAGGCAAAGGAAGCCGGTGGTGAGATCGAGCAGTTCCCGGAGGAGTTCCAGTCCGAGATCGCCTCGTTCAACGAAGAGAACCTCGCGGCGATCAACGAGGCCGGCCCGATCGAGGGCGATCTGGAGGCCGCTGTCCTGGACGCCCAGGAGAAGTGGACTGCCAAAGCCGAGGAACTGGGCTACGAGGACGGCGGCACCACCGCTGACATGGACGAGTGGTACGACCAGGAGTCCGACTTCCGCCCGATGGGTCAGGCGATCTTCGACGAGGTCTTCCTCCCCCACCGTCCGTCCTGACGCACTGCGCGGACCCGAGACCGAGGCACTCGACGGAGTCCTCGGAACTCCCGGATGTGCGTCGTCGCACACGGCGGCGCACATCCTCCCCACAGCTTCCGGCGCGACGGAGCAGTCGCCCGGCCTCAGCGCGACAGGTTCGCTGAGACCCCGGAGCACCTCGGTGCTCGCACATGATCGACTCAAAGGAGAGCCGAGATGACGACAGTGAAGATGTCCCATTCGATCCTGCCACGTGCCGTGACCGCGGTGGCCGGCGGCGCAGCCCTCGCACTCACGCTGAGCGCCTGCGCCGGATCTGCCGGAAGCGCCGGTGGCGGAGGCGGCGGGGAGTCCGCGGGCTTCGCCTACGACGCACCGCAGGAGGAGGTCGACGAACTCCTCGCCGACCTCGACCCCGTCACGATCAAGTTCCAGCCCTCGTCCGCGTCCCCCGACTCCGTCATGGCACCGGCGGGCACCGTCTTCAAGGAGTTGGTCGAGGAGCGCTCCGGCGGCAAGATCGAGGTCGAGATCGTCTGGGGTCAGGCCATCGCGAGCTACGGTGAGGTCCACGACGCGCTGGCAGACGGCCGCGTCGACGTCGCGTTCACCCTGCCTCCCTACGACCCGGCCGAGTTCCCTGCGATCAACGATCTGGGAACAGCGATGGCTGCGTTGCCTGCTTCCCCTCTCGTGGGTGAACTGGTCGCCAACGCAGTGGGCAACGAACTCGGCTGGTCGAATCAGTCGGCCCTCGACACCTACGAGGAGAAGGGGATCACCCCCCTCACCCCGCTCGCGGCCTCGGGCGGCTACTACACCGTCTGCAACAAGGAGGTCCATGGCACAGACGACTGGAAGGGGCTGCAGGCTCGCGCCGGCTCCAGCGCCCAGGGTGCGATGATCCAGAGTCTGGGCGGCACCCCTGTCTCGATGGAGTACGCCGAGACCTTCGAAGCCCTCCAGCGCGGCACAGTGGACTGCACCGTGGGCCAGCTGGTCCCGTCCGCGGAGTCCGGCATCTTCGAGGTCGCTCCGAACTTGGGCTATACGACTACGGCGAGCATCCCGCGCCTGGCCGGCGCCTACCTGGCCGGTTCCAAGTACAAGGAGCTCCCGCTCGCCTACCAGCAGATCATCTTCGACTCCAACGCGCTCGCAGGCTCCGGTGGTATGCAAGCTGTGATCGGCGGCAACGCCGCCGCGGTCGCGCAGGCCAAGGAGGCTGGCGGAGACGTGTCCGCGTTCGACGACGAGCTCCAGGATGCCATCGGAGAGTTCTCTCAGAAGGCGACCGAGGAAGCCATCGGCAATGGCCACATCGACGAGAACATCCTCGCCACCATTGCGGAGGGAGAAGAGCGCTGGGCCGAGGAATTCGCAGAGCTGGGCTACGAGGACGAGGGTGAGGTCTCCGACTTCGACGAATGGTTCGACCCGGAAACCGACTTCATGCCTTACGCCAAGGCCAGCTACGAGAAGGGTCAGGCGATGGAGCATCGCCCCAGCTGAGCGGTTGACCGTATGAGCCGCTCCCTCACTATCGCGTCCCATGGCTGTCCGGCGCTGGACAGCCATGGGACGCGATCAGGGCGCACTGAACGTGGGCAGCTGCGGGAGCATGCAGAAGCCGCGGGAGCGCAGGAGTGGCACTTCACTTCTCATGCTCCCGCGCTTCTCTCCCGCCACGCTCCTCCCCGCGCCCAGCCAAGTTACGTCTGCGTAGCGGCCGCCCGCCACGGCCGCTACGCAGACGTAACTTCACGGAGGGCGCAGGGGTGACGTGCATGCGAAAGACCCCGGGTATGTGCTTCGCCGCCCATCTGCATGTGGGCGGTCAAGCGCATACCCGGGGTCTCCGTGTCTTCAGCAGCCCAGCTCTCGGCCCCCAGCTCTCAGCTGCCCAGGCCCCAGACGCCCAGCTCTCAGCTGCCCGGGCCTCAGATGTCCAGGTCCGCCACGGCTCCGAGCAGATCCTTCGCACGGGTGTCCACGTCCTCGCTCTGCATCTCGTTGGTGAGCAGGGAGAACGCGAGGCCGCGCTCCGGCCAGGCGCCGTGCAGTCCCCCGCCGGCACCGGTGTGGCCGAATGCGGGGCGCACGGGCCCATAGGTGCCGATGGGGTCGTCGAGCTCGTAGCCCAGCCCGAAGCGCAGCGGCCTGTCGTTGACCGCGTCCGTCCCCTCGGACCAGGTGCGGGTGTAGAGCGCGAGCGTCTCCGCGGACACGAGCGGGGCCTCCGGGGCGATGAGCAGGGAGTAGAGCTTCGCCATCGCGTCCGCCGTGCCCACCGCCCCGCCGGAGGCCAGTTCCGCGGCATGCCACAGGCGCGAGTTGTAGAGCGGCTCGTCCCCCGTCAGCAGCGCGCCGTACATGCGGTCCACGACGGCGCGGCGCTCCGGGTCGTCCCGGAGGAACGTCTGCACCCGATAGCCCGGAGCCTGGTGGATGGGAGCCACCCGCGGCTCCTCCGATTCCGGCAGTCCGAGGTGCAGGTCGAGCCCCCACGGCTCGCTCAGCTCGGTGCGCACCAGTTCGCCGACGCCCTTGCCCGTGATCCTGAGCAGGATCTCCGCGAGGAGGTAGCCGTAGGTGGTGGCGTGGTAGGCGACCTTGGTGCCGGGCTCCCACAGCGGCGCCTGCGCGGCGAGGATCTCCGCCATGCGCGCGTTGTCGACACGTTCCTCCACCGCAGCCGGTTCCGGGTCCGCGTAGAGAAGGCCGAGGGTGTGGGACAGCACGTGGTGGACCCGCACGTCCGCCTTGCCCGCCGCGGCGAACTCCGGCCAGTACTCGGCCACCGGGACCTGCGGGTCCAGCAGGCCGCGGTCCGTGAGCTGTGCCGCGAGCGTGGCGACGACCCCCTTGGTGCCGGAGAACAGCACCGCCATGGTGTCCTCGTTCCAGGGCTCCTCACCGTCCCGCTCCGTCACGCCCCCGGTGAGGCGCAGCAGCGGCCTGCCCTCCCGGTAGAGGGAGAACGCCAGCCCGCCGGAACTCTCCCGCACGTGTGCGGAGAACACCTCGGTGATCCGTTCTGCGGCTCCGGCCGGGAGACCGTCCGCGGCGTGTGCCGTGGTCCGCTGGTGCGGGGCTGCCGAGGTCGTCTCAGAGCGTGGGGACATTCGCGAGGAGCTCCTTCGTGTAGGCGTGCGTGGGATGGGTGAGGACGTCGTCCGTGGGGCCCTCGTCCACGATGACCCCCTGGTTCAGCACCGCCACACGCGCGGCCACGTGCCGGGCGAGGGCGATGTTGTGGGTGACGAACAGCATGGACAGTCCGCGCTCCTCACGGAGGCGGGTGAGGAGGTCGATGATGCTCGCCTGCACCGAGACGTCCAGGGCCGAGGTGATCTCGTCGCAGATGAGCACCTGCGGCATATTCACCAGGGCGCGGGCCACGGCGGCGCGCTGGCGCTCACCGCCGGAGAGGTCGCCGGGCCTGCGGGAGTAGAACTGCCGTCCCAGCCGCACGGAGTCCAACGCCTCCTCCACCCGCTCGCGCCGCTGCGCACCGCTGAGTCCGCCGGCCATCTCCAGCGGCACGCTCAGCGACTCACCCAGCGTCCTGCGGGGATTGAGCGAGGAGAACGGCGACTGGAAGATGTACTGGATCTCGCGCCGCTGGTCCAGCGTACGGCGGCGGGTCGAGGTCGCGAGCTCCTCTCCGCGGTAGGTCAGCGAACCGGTCCAGGAGTCGAGGATGCCCGCGAGCGACCGGGAGAGGGTGGTCTTCCCGGAACCGGACTCGCCCAGGAGCATGGTGCACTCCCCCGCGCGCAGGTCCAGATCGATGCCGTCCAGCACCGTCTTCTCGCCGTAGGACAGTGACAGTCCGCGTGCGGACAGGACTGCCTCTCGTTCAGCCTCCTGCGGTGCCGGAGAACCCGCGCCCGAGGCCGGCTCACGGGCCGCAGGCGTCCCGCCGGCCGCAGGCGTCCCGCCCGGGCGCTCGCGGACCGTCGCCGGACCGGCGGCCGCGGGCTCGGCGGCCTCTGGCGGTCGGGTCTCTGCCGCACCCGGGGCCTCCGCATCCGGGGCCTCGGCGCCCTCCGCATCCGCGGCAGCCAGCACAGCGGCACCGCCGGGTGCCTCCGCACCGGCGGCCGCGGCCTCGGCGGCCTTCCGCCGCGATTCGAACTCGCTGATCCGGTTCCGGCCGGCGAGGTCCGGGACAGCTGCGATGAGGGTCTTCGTGTAGACGTGCCGGGGTGCGCCCAGCACCTCGGCGGCGGGCCCCTCCTCCACGAGTTCTCCGCGCAGCATCACCGCCACCCGGTCCGCGATCTCCGCGACCACGGCGAGGTCGTGCGTGATGTAGAGACCGGCGACGTTGTTCTTCAGCACCATGTCCCGGATGGTATCCAGCACGAGCGCCTGCGTGGAGACGTCCAGGCCGGTGGTGGGCTCGTCGAGGACGAGAACGTCCGGGTACATCGCGAACGCCATCGCGATGCCGATCCGCTGCTGCTGACCGCCGGAGAGCTGATGCGGCCAGCGTCCCTGATAGGCGTCGTCGTCGGGCAGGCCCACCTCGCGCAGCACGCTGCGCACGCGCTCCGTGCGTTCGGCGGCGCTCGTGCCGAACTCGTGGATGTCCAGCACCTCGCGGATCTGCTCCCCCACCCGCATGCTGGGGTTGAGCGAGAGCGCGGGGTCCTGCGGGATGTAGGACACCCGGGAGCCGCGCAGACGGCGCAGTGAGACGTCGTCCAGCTCCGTCATCTCCGCCGGCTCCGTGGCATTGGAGGGATGCAGCGTAACGGAACCGCCGGAGTGGACCAGTCCTCTGCGGAAGTGGCCCAGTGCGGCAAGCCCCGCTGTGGTCTTGCCGGAGCCGGACTCGCCCACCAGCGCCAGCATCTCCGCCTGCCGCAGGTGGATGTCGACGCCCTTGAGGATCTCCGCGCCGCGTGTGGTGGAGATGCGCAGCGCGTCGATGTCGAGGATCGTGTCACCGGCGGCCACCCTGTCGTGCCAGGCGGAGCCCTCCACCATGGGCGCGCCGGTGGCGGTGCGGGTGCCGGTGGCCGTGCGTGTGCCGGAATCAGTGCTGCGCGCCATCATTCGTCCCCTACGTTGGCTGTGGCCGAGGCCCGTGCGATCGAGTCCGCGAGCAGGTTCGTGCCGATGGTGAGCACCGCGATCGCGAGGACCGGCAGCATCACGCCCCACGGCTGGACCGCGAGCGCGATGCGGTTCTCGTTGATCATGAGGCCCCAGTCCGCCGCCGGCGGCTGCATGCCCAGGCCCAGGAAGGACAGCGAGGCGATGGCGCCGATCGAATACGTGAGGCGCAGGCCGGCCTCCACCGTGAGCGGCCCGGTGACGTTGGGCAGGATCTCCCGGAACAGGATCCGGGTGCGCGGCATCGCGTACATCTCCGCCGCACGGATGTAGTCCTCGTTGATGACGCCCAGCGCTGCGGCCCGCGTCACCCGGGCGATGCGCGGAGCGTGCGTGATCGCGATGACCGTGACGAGCACCCACGGCTGGGGGCCCAGCACGGTGATGGCGAGCAGCGCGAAGACCAGCTGCGGAACGGCCAGCAGCACGTCGTTGGCGCGCATGAGCAGCGAATCGAGCCAGCCGCCCACGTAGGCCGCGACCATGCCGAAGAACACACCCAGGAACATGCCGAGAGCCGTGGCCAGCACCGAGTAGACGAGCAGTGTGAGACCGCCGGCGAGGAACCGTGAGAGCACATCGCGGCCGAGGTTGTCCGTGCCGAAGAGGCCGGAGCCCTGGAACGGCCGGTCTGCGAAGTCCGTGGCCGTGAAGCCGGTGACCCCGGGCAGCAGGAGCGGTCCCACGAGGGCGGTGACGAGCACCAGCGCCGTGAGCGCCGTGCCGATCTTCGCCTGCCGCTGCGCCCAGAAGCGGGTGACGACGGTGTTCCTGGGAGAGGGCTTCTCCGCCGGAGCGCCCGAGGCCGCGGTCCCCTGCGGCACGGGCGCTCCCTGCGATGTGACTCCCTGTGCGGCGGCCTGTTCAGGAGAGGGTGTGTGCGCGGTCATCGCTTCTCACCTCCGGTGCGGAGCTTGGGATCGGCCAGGATGCCGACGATGTCCGCCAGCAGGTTCACGACCATGTAGATGACGGCCACGAGCATGGTCAGCGCCTGCACGACCTGGACATCGCGGTAGTTCACCGCGTCGATGAGCGCCTGCCCCAGGCCCGGATAGCGGAAGAGGAACTCGACGACGACCACGCCGCCGGCCATCCAGGCGAGCTGGATCGCGGCGACCTGGGCGACGGGGCCGATCGCGTGCGGGAGCGCATGGCGCAGGATCACGCGGCGCTCCGGCACGCCCTTGAGCCGGGCCATCTCCACGTAGCCGGAGTCCAGCACCTCCAGCATCGTGGCACGCATCATCCGGGCGATGTAGGGGGTGACGACGAGGACGAGGACCGCCGTGGGCAGGATGAGCTGGCTGGGGAAGTCCCAGACATTGGTGCCCGGCGGGGCCATCGTCACGGCCGGCAGGAGGTTGAACACCGTCGTGGCGAAGATCGCCACGAGGGCGATGCCGATGACGAACTCCGGCAGCGCGGCGAGGACGAGGGCGATGCCGGTGATCGTCGAGTCGACGGCCTTCCCGCGGCGCAGCGCGGACCAGATGCCCAGCAGGATGCCCGCGGGGACGGCGATCACCGCGGCGATGACCATGAGGAACAGCGAGGCGCCCGCGCGCTCCCCGATCATCTGGGACACCGGCAGACCGGAGGCGGCCGAGGTGCCCAGGTCGCCCGTGAGCAGGCCTCCCAGCCAGATGAGGTAGCGCTGCCAGGCGGGGTCGTCGAGATTCATCTGCGCGTGCAGGGCGGCGATCCGCTCCGGGGTGGCCTGCTGGCCCAGGATCGCCCGGGCCGGGTCGCCGGGCAGCAGCAACGTGGCGCAGAAGATCAGCAGCGAGACGGCGAGGAGGATGACGATGCTGATCGCCAGCCTCCTGACTATGAGCTTGGCGATCATTTGACCTCTCCGATCCAGACCTTGTGCAGCTGGAAGCCGGAGAGCGGCACACCGCTCCGGTCCTCCTCCAGTCCGCCCACGTAGCTCTGATAGGCGTCGATCTGATTGGCGAAGCCCCAGATGATGAGACCGCCGCGGTCGTAGAGGATCTCCTGCGCCTGGCCGATGAGCTCCTGGCGCTTCGCGTCGTCGGTCTCCGAGCGGATCCGCCCCACCAGGTCGATGTACTCCTCGTCGTCCCAGTGCGTCTCGTTGAAGGGCGCGTCCGGCATCATGCCGGCGTTGGACTGGCCCAGGAAGTCACGGGTGTACCAGAACGTCTGGGAGAAGTCGTAGTTGAGATAGTCCGTCCAGTAGGTGGTGAGGTCCATCCGGTTGATCGTCACGGTGATGCCGGCCTCCGCGGCCTGCTCCGCGAACACCTGCGCCGCTTCGACCACGCCGGACTGGATGGGTGCGGTGACCAGCTCCACCTCGAGCCCGTCGGGATAGCCGGCCTCCGCCAGCAGCCGCTTGGCCTCCTCGATGTCCTGCTCGCGCTGCGGCAGGTCCTTCGGATATCCCTCGCCGAACACGGCGAACATGTCATTGCCCACCGTGCCGCGGCCGGAGAGCACCTGTTCGAGCATGCCGGGCCGGTCCACAGCCAGCCGGAAGGCCTGCCGCACCTTCACGTCGTCGAACGGCTCGCGGTCCACCCGCATGGTGAACGGCATGTACATGCCGGTGACGGAGTCGAGGATGTTGATGCGCTCGTCCGCGCCGATCACTTCGACCAGCGCCGGCGGGATCTGTGCGATCGCATCGACCTGGTTGGACAGGAGCGCGTTGATGAGCGCGTCCGTGTCGTTGAAGTTGAGGAGGCTGACCTCGTCGAGGTAGGGCCCCTCGTCGCCCCAGAAGTGGGGGTTGCGCACCATCACCGTCGACATCGCCGGCGTGAAGCTGTCGAGCATGAACGGGCCGGTGCCCACCGGAGCCGCCGGGTCGAAGTCCTCCGGCACGATGATGTTGCTGTAGGAGCCGAAGTTGTTGAGGAACGCGGAGTCCGCCACGGAGAGCCGGAACTCGATCTCGTTCTCACCCGTCTTGGCGATCTCGTCCAGATGGGCGAGCGAGGCCGCGCCGGACTTGGGGTCGTCCGGGTCGATGATCCGCATGTAGCTGGCGATCACGTCCTCCGGTCGCAGAGGTCTGCCGTCACAGAACTTCACGCCCTCGCGCAGCTGGACGGTCCAGACGGTCGCATCGTCGTTGGGCGTCGCGGCTGTGGCCAGCATGGGCTGCAGCGTGTAGTCGTGGTCGAAGTACATCAGCGTGTTGTACAGGTTGATGGCGCGGGCGATGTCGCCGAGGTTCGTGGCGACCGCGCCGTCCAGGGTGTCCGAGGCGCCGCCGCCCACGAACCCCACGCGCAGCTCGCCGCCGGAGACGGGCGGTCCCTGCACGTTCACCTGCGGCGCCGCAGCGGGCCTGCCGCCGCACGCGGCCAGCAGGATGCCGAGGCCCAGCCCCAGCCCGCCTCCGAGCACCGTGCGTCTGCGCAGCTCCGATCGACCGGAATGCTCCGGTGGGATCATGGCTCATCGCCCCCTGTCCTGTGTTGGGATGTACGTCACAGTAAGAGGCTTGTTGCAATATGTGCAACTTCAGACGAGTTTCGCGACGTGGAACCCTGCGCTCTCAGGGCAGGCGCGCTCCGCACTCTCAGTGCTGGTGAGGAGCCTCCCGCAGCGCCAGCTCGAGATCCGCCCAGAGATCCTCCACGTGCTCGATCCCCACGCTCAGCCGCACCAGCCCCTCCGGCACCGTGGCCGGCTCCGCCGTGTGACGACGGCGGCGCTCGATGAGGCTCTCGACCCCGCCCAGGGAGGTCGCGGGAGTCCACAGGCGGCACGCGCCCACGACCGCCTCGGCGACGCCCGCCGGCCCCAGGTCGATCGAGATGATCGCCCCGAAGCCGCTCATCTGCGCACGGGCACGCGCGTGACCGGCATCACCCGGCAGTCCCGGATAGCGGACGGCGCGCACCGCGGGATGACCGGCGAGGCGCTCCGCGAGCACCTGCGCGTTCTCGCACGCCCGCTCCATGCGCAGCGCGAGGGTCCGCAGACCGCGCAGCGCCAGCCACGCCTCGAAGGGGCCGGCGATCGCACCGCGGATCGAGCGGTCGTGGTGCAGCGCCGCCCGCACCTGCGGGTCGCCGGTGACCACGGCACCGAGGACCACGTCGGAGTGACCCGCCAGGTACTTCGTCACGGAGTGCACCACCACGTCCGCGCCCATGTCCAGGGGCCGCTGCAGCAGCGGTGTGGCGAAGGTGTTGTCCACGATCACGAGCGCGCCGTGCGCATGCGCTCCGGCCACCAGCGCGGGCAGGTCCGCGACCTCCAGCATGGGGTTGGTGGGGCTCTCCACCCAGAGCACCACGGGATGATCACCCAGGATCCCAGCGCGCTCCACGCCCGTCTTCGCCTTAGCGGCCGCGAGGGCTGCGAGGACGGCCTCGGTGTCCGCGATGTCCACCGTCACGAGGTCGAACCGGCCCTTGGCGGCGGCCTCCTCCGCCCCCACCAGCGCACCCTGGTAGGTGTGGGCGGGCATGATCACGGTGCCGCCGGGGGCAGTGAGCTCCAGCGCGGAGGCGATGGCCGCCAGACCGGAGCCGTAGAGCAGGCCGGGGAGCTCGCAGCCCTCGAGCCGCGCGAGCGCCTCCTCGAACGGATCCCAGGTGGGATTGGAGAACCGGCCGTAGCCGCGTCCGCCGTCAGCCAGCTCCCCCACCCCCACGAAGGTCGAGGACACGGTGATGGGCAGGTTCACGGGCGCGTCGTCCTCCCGCGCCGGTCTCGCGGTCTCCACGACCACGGTCTCCGGACGAAGGGACGGCGGCGCCGCGGAGTGCGGGGGCTGCACGGAATGCGGGGCGGCGGGATTCGCGGTCTGCGGAGTGCGGGGATCTTCAGGGAGCGACATGGGAACAGGGTAGACCGCGCTCGAGGTGCATCGGCGGGCCGTTTCACCCCCGCCGGCTGCTGCTCACCTCTGGCGGACGAGGTCCAGCAGCTCCGCCGCGGCTCCGCGGGGGCGGGTGCCGGCCGGCCAGAGCGCGCGCAGCGGGCGGGTGAGGCGCACCTCGGGCGCGTGGGCCACCTCGACGAGGGCACCGGAGTGCACCGCCTCGTGCAGCGCCAGGCGGGAGAGCGCGCAGGGAGCGATCCCGGCGCGTGCGGCGACCCGGATCGCCGCATTGGAGGAGTGTTCGGCCGCGATCGCCGGCCCGCCCCAGCCGGCGAGCGCACGGTCCACCGCATCACGCGTGCCAGAACCCGGCTCCCGGACCAGGAGCGGGGTCGCGGCGAGCTCGGCCGCGCCCACGGGCGCACGCCTGCGGGCCCAGGGGTGGCCGGGGCTCACCGCGACGATGAGCTCGTCCTCGCCGATCACCTGCGACTCCACCCCCTCCGGCGCTCCGGGGGACTCGATGAGGCCGAGCTCCACGCGGGAGGCGCGGACGGCCCGGGCCACCTCGAGCGAATTGGCCACCTCGAGGGCCACGCGCGCTCCCGGCCGAGCGGCGCGGAAGCGCTCCAGCCAGACCGGCAGGAGGAATTCCGCGACGGTGAGGGAGGCGCTCACACTCACCTCGACCGCCCGTTCCCGACGCAGCGCGGTGAGGCCGTCGCGCACCCGCACCAGCCCGTCGACCACCGGCTCCGCCCAGGCGGCCACCGCCCGGCCCTGCTCCGTGAGCACGGTGCCGCGCGGGGTGCGGACGAGCAGCCGCAGACCGGACTCCGCCTCGAAGGACCGCAGTGCGCGCGAGGCATGGGGCTGGGCGAGGCCGACGGCCCGCGCCGCCTCGCCGATTGAGCTCATCTCCCCGTCCCTGCCGGCGCGCAGCAGGTGGACGAGGAGGACGAGGACGCGGGTGTCCGGCAGCTCGTGGACGGGAAGGGGCATGCCCGCATCCTCCCACAGCCCATACCGATTCTGTATGCATATGGCCGGATCCGCCGTCTACCGCGGGCTCTTCCGACGGCGGAGAGTGGCGGACATGCCCACAGCTTCCCTCCTCAGCCCCGTCAGCGCAGCCCTTCCACGGCGTTCCTCCGTGCCCGGCCTGGCCGTCGCCGCCGCGGCCACCGTCGTCTCCCTCCTCCTGGGCTCCCTCGCCGAGGCCCTCAGCCCCATGCTCGTCGCGATCGTGCTGGGCGCCGTGCTCGCCAACACCGTGCATCTGCCGGCCGCCCTGGAGCCCGGGCTCGGCTACGCGGCCAAGACCCTGCTGCGCGGCGGCGTGGTGCTGCTGGGCGCACAGCTCGCGCTGGGCGACGTGCTGGCGCTGGGCGGCGGCGGAATCGTGCTGGCGGTCCTCGTCGTGGGCCTCGGCTTCGGGGCCGCGCTGCTCAGCGGCCGGCTGCTGCGGGTCCCCGTCGGCCCCACCCTCCTCATCGGCGCCGGCTTCTCCGTCTGCGGGGCCGCCGCGGTCGCCGGGGCACAGTCGGCGGTGCGGGCGAGCAAGGAGCACGCGGCGGCGGCAGTGGCCCTCGTCGTGGGCTTCGGCACCCTCATGATCGCCTTCGTCCCGCTGGCCGGTGCGGCCCTGGGCCTCGACCCGCACAC
>NZ_JALAHB010000241.1 GCF_022712115.1 Brevibacterium sp.
GCCGCGGGCTCGCGGCTCCGCGCGCCGCCGACCACGGCGGGGAGTTCGCGCCGGCCGGCGACTGAGCCGGCGGGAGGCCCCTCCCACCCCGCACACGCACCGGGGCCCGGCCGTTCCGGAGAACAGCCGGGCCCCGGTGCGGATCAGCCCTGCGGCACGCTCACATCCAGGGGTTGACGAACGGGTCGATCGCCACGGCGAGGAAGAGGACGGAGAGATAGGTGATGGAGGCGTGGAACACGCGCATCGCCTTGAGCCGGGTGCCGGAGAGGCCCTTGTCCGCCCGCTTGATGAGCCCCACGCACTCCCACAGGAACCACGCGCCGGAGAGCACCGCGACAGCGATGTAGAGCGGGCCCATGGGCGCCAGCGGGATGAGGAGGAGCGAGGAGCCGATCATGGCCAGCGTGTACCAGATCATCTGGGCGGCGACGTTGCGGGGCGGCACCTTGTTGGGCAGCATCGGCACGTCCGCGGCCTCGTAGTCCGCCTTGTACTTGATGGCCAGCGGCCAGTAGTGCGGCGGCGTCCAGAAGAACACGACGAGGAAGAGGAGCAGCGGCTCCCAGCTCAGCGAGCCGGTGACGGCCGACCAGCCGATCAGCACCGGCATGCAGCCGGCGGCCCCGCCCCACACGATGTTCTGCGAGGTGCGGCGCTTGAGCACCAGGGTGTAGAGGACGGCGTAGAGGAGGATCGCGACGGCGGTGAGGCCGGCCGCCATCCAGTTGGTGAATCCGCCGAGCCAGAAGATCGAGCCGAAGCCCAGGGCGAACGCGAAGATCGTCGCCGCCCGCGGGGTGATCTCGCCGGTGACGAGCGGACGATTCTCCGTCCGCTTCATCTTCGCGTCGATGTCCCGGTCCGCGATGCAGTTGAAGACCGAGGCCGAGGCCGCAGCCGCCGCACCGCCGATCAGCGTGTTGAGCACCAGCCACAGATCGGGCAGGCCGCGGGCGGCGAGGAACATCACGGGCGCGGTGGTGACGAGCAGGAGCTCGATCACACGCGGCTTGGTGAGCGCGACGTAGGCGCGCAGCGTGCCCCGCAGGGTTCCGCGCCCACGCGCACCCGCGCGCTCCTCGTCGATGGTCCGCTGCAGCGGTCGCTCGCCGGAGGTCGCCGAGGATGTGCGGGTGTGCGCGGAATGCGGAGAAAGAGACACGATCGTCCTCGGCACCTTCCTAGTGATCGATGAGCGTTCTCGGAGATTCTATCGCTCGTAGAAGACTTCCGCACTTCCGACACCCGCGATGCGCGGACGGCGGCGCGGTGGGTGTCGGGGATGCGCGGGAGGACGGACAGGGCAACCGCGGATCCAGCCGGTAAGCTGAAGCGCGTCGCCATCGACTGCACACTGCACCGCCTTCATCTAAGGAGCACTTCGCGCGCATGACAAGCACGAGCACCCTCGAGTGGTCAGAACTGGACGCGAGGGCGGTCGACACCGCTCGCCTGCTGGCCGCCGACGCCGTCGAGAAGGCCGGCAACGGCCACCCCGGCACCGCCATGAGCCTCGCGCCGGCCGCCTACTACCTCTACCAGCACGCCATGGTGCACGATCCCGCACAGCCGCGCTGGGCGGGCCGGGACCGCTTCGTCCTCTCCGCCGGGCACTCCAGCCTCACGCAGTACGTGCAGCTCTACCTGGCCGGGTTCGGCCTCGAGCTCGACGACCTCCGCGCGCTCCGCACCTGGGGCTCGCTCACCCCCGGACACCCGGAGGTGGGCCACACCGACGGTGTCGAGATCACCACCGGACCGCTGGGCTCCGGCATCGCCTCGGCCGTGGGCATGGCGATGGCCGCGCGCCGTGAGCGCGGCCTCTTCGACCCGGAGGCGCCTGCGGGCGAGTCGGTGTTCGACCACCACGTCTACGTCGTCGCCGGCGACGGCTGCCTGCAGGAGGGCGTCTCCTCGGAGGCCTCCTCGCTCGCCGGCACGCAGGAGCTCGGCAACCTCATCCTCATCTGGGACGACAACCGGATCTCCATCGAGGACGACACGAACATCGCGTTCACGGAGGACGTCGAGGCCCGCTATGCCGCCTACGGGTGGCACGTGCAGCACGTGGACTTCACCGGCCGCGTCGACGGCACCGGCGAGTACTCCGAGGACGTCCAGGCCCTCCACGCCGCCGTGCAGGCCGCCAAGGCGGATCCGCGCCCCTCCTTCATCCGCCTCTCCACGATCATCGCCTGGCCCGCCCCGGGCAAGCAGAACACCGGTGGCGCGCACGGCTCCGCACTGGGTGCCGCTGAGATCGCGGCGACCAAGGAGCTCCTGGGCTTCGACCCCGCGGAGTCCTTCGCGGTCGCGGACGAGGTCCTCGCGCACACCCGCCTCGCCCGCGAGCGGGGCGCGGCGGCCCGCGCCGCCTGGGAGGCGCGCTTCGAGGAGTGGCGCAGTGCGCACCCGGAGCGCGCGCAGCTCTTCGACCGGCTGCAGTCCGGTGAGCTGCCCGCTGGTCTCGCCGAGGCTCTGCCGGAGTTCGAGGCGGGTGAGAAGATCGCCACGCGTGCGGCCTCGGGCACGGTCCTCAACGCCGTCGCCCCCCTCATGCCGGAGCTGTGGGGAGGATCCGCGGACCTCGCCGGTTCCAACAACACCCTCCTCAAGGGCGAACCCTCCTTCCTGCCCGAGGAGCGCTCGTCCGCGATGTTCTCCGGCAACCCCTACGGCCGGAACCTGCACTTCGGCGTCCGCGAGTTCGCCGCCGGCCTCATCTGCAACGGCATCGCCCTGCACGGTCCCCCCCGCCCCAACAACGGCACCGTGCA
>NZ_JALAHB010000242.1 GCF_022712115.1 Brevibacterium sp.
CCAGCCCGCGCCCACGTAGTCCATCACGAGGGAGAAGCCCACGAGCGGGGCCCCGCCGCCCGCGGCGAGGTCGTGCCACCAGTGGTCCACGGCGGTCTCACCACCGGGTGCGCTGTACACCCACAGTCCCAGCGCCGCCGCGACCACGAGCAGACCCGCGGCGCCCAGGACCATGGCACACCTGCTGTGGCCGGCCTCGGGCACCTGCCGGGTGCCGGAGCCGTTCACGGACGGCGCGGGCTCCGCTGGCTGAGCGCGATCCACTGACTGCTGGTGGACCTCAGGCTCTGTGCGAGCAGACCGCTCGTGATCCGCTCTCACGCGGCGACGCGCCCCTCGCAGTCGCGGCAGCGCCGCTGCAGTCCCGCATCCGTGCAGGCCTCGCAGCGGAGGAACTGCGCCCGGCACTCCTCGTTCGCGCAGTTGACGAACAGCGGAGTGCGCTCACCGCAGTGCGTGCAGGAACCCAGCGACTGTGCGCCCTCGCCGAACTCCATGTGGAGCCGGTTGTCGAAGACGTAGAGCGAGCCCTCCCAGAGTCCGGCGTTGCCGAAGGTCTCGCCGTAGCGGACGATCCCGCCGTCCAGCTGGTAGACCTCCTCGAAGCCGCGGGTGCGCATGAGGGCGCTGAGCACCTCGCACCGGATGCCGCCCGTGCAGTAGGTGACGACGGCCTTGTCCTTGAGATGGTCGTAGCGGCCGGAGTCCAGCTCCGCGAGGAAGTCCCGCGTGGTCGTGGTGTCCGGGACCACCGCATCGCGGAAGCGGCCGATCTCCGCCTCCATCGCATTGCGGCCGTCGAAGAAGACCACATCGTCCCCGCGCTCCTCCACGAGCCTGTGCAGCGCGCCCGGCCGCAGATGCTCACCGCCGCCCTGGACCCCGTCCTCGGTGACGACGAGCTCATCCGGGGCGCCGAAGGCCACGAGCTCCGGACGCACCTTGACGCTGAGCCGCGGGAAGTCGTCGCCGGTGCCGTTGGACCACTTGACGTCCGCGCCGCGGAAGGGCGCGTAGGACTTCGTCTCCCGCACGTACTGCTTCACGTCCGCGACCTCGCCGCCCACGGTCGCGTTGATCCCCTGCGCGGAGACGATGATGCGCCCCTTGAGCCCGTGTTCCCGGCACAGGGCGGTCTGCCAGAGGCGCACGGCCTCCGGATCGGGCAGAGGGGTGAAGACGTAGAAGAGCACGATCTTGGGAACGGACATGGGGGAATTCTATGCACGGCCTCACGGGCGGACTGCTCCCGTCCGCGCTGGGTCCGCGCCCATCCGGCAGACCGCCTGCAGGCCCGCCCGTCATGCCGGAGGCGGACGGGAGCAGTCCGCCTACCGCCTGCGGGCCACGGGGTTGCGCATGGTTCCGGCGTAGAGGAGCGATTCCGCCTGATTGCCGATGTCGACCATCTGCAGGGTGTTGCGCAGCTGCAGACGGTTGAGGCAGGAGTGCGCGAATCTCTCCGCACGCAGATCGACGTCCCCGGCCAGACCGTGGGCGGTCCCCGGGTGGGCGAGCTCATAGCGGTCGAGGCATTCGGCCACGAGCTTCCAGAAGTCCTCTGCCGGCAGCGTCCCATCGGCATGCAGAGTGCCGGAAAGATGCCGGAGCACCCCGTCGAAGACATCCGTGAAGATCGACAGCGCCTTCTCGTCCCCGGGCACAACCGCCCGGATGCGCGCGATGTCCGCAGGCAGCTCGCGCGTGCTCACAACCGCGACCTCCTCCCCGATGTCCTTCATGAACGCTCCCGTCACCGTGTTCTCACGCAGACGGAGGATGAGGTTCTCCCCGTGGGGCATGAACACCAGATCATGAGCGAGCAGCGCATGCACAAGAGGAACCACATACGCCTCCAGGTATGACCTCACCCAGTCCCGGGACGTGAGTCCTGATGCACGGATGAGCTCGGAGGCGAAGGAGAGGCCCTGGTGGTCGCGGTGCAGAAGCGCAGCCATGGTGAAGACCCTCTCGCCCTCCTCCAGCTTCGGCAGCGGGCTCTCCCGCCAGAGCGCTGCAAGCATCTTCCGGTGGGGATTCGACTCCGCAGTGCGGTGGTAGACGTCCCCGGTATAGCCCAGAGCTGCACGCTCGCGGAGCACCGAGAATCCGGAACCCGCGAAGGCTGGATCCCCGCCCACCAGCTCTGCGACCCAGTCGTTGATCGCGGGTGTGGGCCGCATGTAGGCGGGAGAGAGTCCACGCAGGAATCCCATGTTCTGCACGGACAGCGCCACTTTGACGTAGGGCGCTTCCGGCCGCACGAGGTTGAAGAACGTCCGCAGTGACTGCTGCGGCTGGAACTCGTCTCCGCCGGGCCCCAACGGCACCAAGTCGCCGCGAGCGATGTCTGCAGAGAAGGTGATCGCCAAGCGGTGATCCGCTTGCCATGGGTGCAGGGGAAGGAAGTGGAAGTCAGCCGGGTCAAGACCGCGATCAGCAAGACGCGCGTTGAACGCCCCTCGCTCTTCGGGGCTGAGCGCGAGGTCCAGATGAGCATCCTCGTCCATACCTTCGCCCAAGGCCAGATGGCTCAGCTCACGCTTCACCGCAACCCACATGAGCCGGGTCCGCCGTCCCATTTCCGGGGCATACCGCCAATAGTCGGAGAGCCCGAACCCGATCCGACCGTTGTTGGCGACGAAGCTCGGATGCCCTTCACTCATTGCCGCCTCGACCTGCTGGAAGCCTGCGTTCAGCAGCTCCCTCGAGTCCGGCCGCGTCCCGTCGATCTCGGCCTGCAGCTTGGCTCCGGCTCCGGCTAGCGTCGACGCCAGCTCCTCGAGGTAGGTGGAGATGAGCCTCTCCGGCAGCTGGAGCGAGCTCTGCAGCTCGAGGATGAGCTCCTGTACGTCCAGGGGTGTCTCCACCCCGTCCACCAGGCGCACGAGGCTGTCCTCCTCGATGAGCCAGTGCTCGAGTGGCAGCACCCGGGCGCGGAAGGAGTAGATGGTCGGCGCCTCGGGAACCACGACCGTGTACTGGACGGGCTCTCCGTCCGCGGCAGCTGCGTCCTTGCCCTCGGCCTGGCTCGGGGCGATGAGACGCTCGTGGGAGAACTCGGTGAGCGCCTTGGCCACGAGATGCCGCTGTGCGCGTGCGAGCAGGCTCCCATCCAGGTGAGCGTACGGCCCGGAGGCGGGTTCGCCGGGACCGGCCGGCCCTCCTGCCGCCTCGCCGGCAAGCCCGCCGGCCCCATGCTGCCGGCCCACAGCGAAACCCAGCGGACTCGCGGCGAAGTCCTCGCGAGTGCACACGCTCAAGAGTGCGCGCTTCGTCTGCCCGTCCACGCAGAATTCCACTTCGCGCAGCACGCGGAATCCTGCCGCTGCGTTCTTCCGGTGAATGGCTGTATTGCGCACATCCGGCTCCACCACCACCCGGTCTGCGCCACGGCCACCGGCTGCAAGCGGGCGAAGGCAGAAGTCCATGACGTCACGCATGACGGCCGCTGTGAGTCCCCGGCGGGGCTTCTCGCCTGCAGGGGACACCAGCAGGTGCATGCCGAGGTCGCCGGCGTGCACGTCGAGGACGTCGGCCGGCAGCAGCGAGGCCGGGGCATAGGTCTCTGCGTAGAACAGGGGAGCTCCGTCGACGCGTCCCAGCCAGCCGTCCTGGTCAGCGGAATCGACCACCGTGCGCAGATACTCCTGCACCGCCGGTACGTCCCGGTCCGTCATGGCCCAGAAGACAGACTTGGGATCTGACAACCAGCGCTGGAGTGTCGCCGCATCGCGCACCGGATCGACGGGCTCGAGTGTGATGTCCCAATCGGCTGCCTGCGCGGCGGGGTTTCCTGCAGGGTCACCGGCAAAGCCGCCAGCAGGGTCATCGGAACCCGCGCTGTCGTCGATGACATCAGGTTCCGCGCGGTGAGTCGCGGCCATGGTGGGGGTGTCAGTCGGGTTCATCGGCTCACGGCCTCCTTCATCCTCTGCGCAGGGGTATGCGCGGTTGCAGCTGTGCCCCCGTCGGTGACGCCCTCCGTGTGGTCCAGCGCCACAGGGTTGTCGACGCCGGTCCCGGATGCGTGCGCACCGGTCGTCTCATCTGCCAGCGGGTCAGCGCTCACAGTGCCGGGGTGCCCGAACGCGCCCGCCGTCCCCGGTGCTCCGAACGTCTGGAAAGCGATCCTCCGCTCTATGGGATACGGCTCCCTCCCCGTGATCGCGGCGAGCACCACCGAGGCCCTCCACGCTCCGAAGCCCAGGTCCGGAGCGGTCACACCGTGCGTGTGCTCCTCGGCGTTGAGAACGTGCAGGCGGCCTTCGTCGTCGATTGTGTACTCGCGGCTGACGTCGAGGCGGCCGCGACGGTCCAGTCGCACCCTGTCCGCGATGGGTGCCAGGAACGGGGGGACGGAGGAGGAATACCCCGTGGCGGCGACGATCGCAGAGGTGCGGAGCTCGAAGGTCCGCTCCTGATCGGCCTGGAGGACGCGGAGGACGTACCGGTCCGCACCGGATTCCTCCTGCACCGGCTGCTCACCCGCCTGCGGGCGGCCCACGTCGCTCCCGCCGCACTGCCGCACCGGTTCGCTGCGCGCCTCGAGGACCTCGGCGCCGGCCAGCAGCATGCTCGGCACCTCGCGCCCGCCGCGGCTGAGCCGGTAGAGCGTGTCATGGATCTCGTCGACCAGATCGCCGCTGATCCCCTTGTACAGGCTGCGCTGCTCTCTCCCCAGGTGGGCGCGCAGCTCCTCGGGGAGCGAACGGAAGTGGTCCGTGTACTCCGGGGAGGTCATCTCCAGTGTGAGCTTGGTGTACTCCATGGGGAAGAAGCGCGGCGAACGGGTGAGCCAGTCGAGGCGGATGCCGCGGGCGCTCGTCTCCTCGATGAGGTCCCGGTAGATCTCCGCCGCCGACTGTCCGCTGCCGATGAGCGTGATCGAATCCTGCCGCAGCAGCGCCTCGCGCTGGGGGAGATAGTCGGCCGAGTGCACGACCGGACCGCTGCGCCTCGGCTCGTCGGCGTGCGCTGCGGCGGCCGCCCGCAGCGCGTGCAGCGGAGCCGGCATCACCGGACTGGTGCCGACCGCCAGCACGATATGGCGGCCTCGGTGGTGCTCGATGCCGATCACCTCCCCTGAGGCGTCCAGCAGCTCCGCCCTCACCCGGTAGTGCTCCTGAGCCTCGGGCCCACCCGTCTCGACCTCGATCGCCGTCACCCGGCGTCCCCAGCGCAGCGTCGTGAGCTGATCCGCGACCCACCGGCAGTACTCGTCGTATTCGGCGCGCAGGGGATAGAAGGACTCGCGGATGTAGAAGGGGTAGAGACGACCCACGGCCTTGAGGAAGGCGAGGAACGAGTACGGGGAGGTCGGATCGGCCATGGTCACGAGATCCGCGAGGAAGGGCACCTGGACGGTCGCGCCCTCGAGCATCATCCCCGGATGCCATCGGAAGCCCTGAGCCTGGTCGAGGAAGACGGCGTCGACATCGGGCAGAGGTTCGGCGAGGGCCGCCATTCCCAGACCGAAGGGCCCGATTCCGATGCCCACGACATCGTGCACGCGTTCGCGTCCCGGCTCAGCGTGCTGCGGACCCAGAGACCCGCTGGCCGGCTCCGTCACACCCGTCATCCGCGCTCACCCCCGGCCATCGCCAGCTCCGCGGCCGACCGGCCGGGGCTCCGTGCGCCGCATCCCTCCCGCAGCGCTTCACGTCCTGCAGTGCGCACATGCTCGAGCACCACGTCGAGATCCGCGAGGGTCGCCTCAGGGTTCAGCAGGGTGACCTTGAGCCAGGGCATCCCCGCGACCACCGTGCGCGCCACCACAGCCCGCCCGGAGGCGAAGAGCCGGCTCCGGATCTCCGGCACCAGCGCGTCGACGGCGGCCTCGTCGGCACCTGCGGGGCAGAAGCGGAAGAGCACCGTGCTGAGATCCGAGCGACCCAGCACCTCGAACTCGGGATCGGCCTCGAGCCGCAGGCGCACGTACTCAGCCAGATCACAGACGGCGTCGACCATCTCGCCCACCCTCTCCGCCCCGAGGGCGCGCAGGGTCGTCCACAGTTTGAGGGCGTCGAAGCGCCGTGTGGTCTGGAGGGATTTGTCGACCTGGTTGGGCTCGGAGTCCGCACGGCCGGCCTCCGCAACGGGGTTGAGGTAGTCCGCATGGTGCGCTGTGGCGGCGAGGTCCCGGGGCTCGCGCACCACCAGCGCGCTGGAGGAGACCGGCTGGAAATACGTCTTGTGGAAGTCGATCGTCACCGAGTTCGCCCGCTCGATCCCCGCGAGCAGGTGTCTGCGTCGCGGCGACACGAGCAGCCCGCCGCCGTAGGCGGCGTCGACGTGCAGCCAGAGGCCGGCGCTCTCGCAGCGGCGGGCGACTGCCGCAATGGGGTCGATGACCCCGCGGTCCGTCGTACCGGCCGTGACCACGACGGCCATCACCCGCGCACCGTCCTCCTCGACTCCGGCCAGGGCAGCGTCGAGCGCCTCCGGGTCCATGCGTCCCTCGGCATCCGCAGCGACCGAGAGCACGGCGTCCGCGCCCAGCCCCAGCAGATGTGCCGCACGCCCGACGGAGAAGTGGCTCTCCGCGGTGGCCAGCACGCGCAGTCGTGGGAGTTCCTCCGTCCGCGAGGCGGCTCTGCGCAGAGCCGCCTCGCGAGCGAGGTGCAGAGCCTGCAGATTCGAATGCGTGCCGCCCGAGGTGAACACGCCGTCTCCGGCGGCGAAACCGATCTGTTCGGCGGCCCACGCGATGAGGCGGCGCTCCATCAGGGTTGCGACAGTCGACTGGTCGTAGGTGTCGACCGAGGTGTTGACCGCCGCCAGCATCGCCTCCGCCGCGACTGCGGGCACGGCGACCGGACAGTTGAGATGGGCGGCATAGGCAGGGTGGTGGAACCAGACCGCATGCGCGGTGTAGAGCTCCTCGGCCTCCCGCAGTGCAGCCTCGTGGCCGATCGCCGGGCCGTCGAGATCGATCCTGGCCACCTGCTCCTCGAGGTCGGAGCGCGAGACCCCCGAGACGGGAGCCTCGACCGTGCGGAAGCGACGGCCCAGCGCGTCGACGACGTCATGGAGCAGGGCTTCGTATTCGCGCGCACTCGCCGCATTCAGCAGTGGACTTCGCTCCGACCTCGCCCCGGCGGCGGCCCCGCCCTGCCCGGCTCCGCAGGCCGGGACGGGCCCTCTGCCGCCTGGGGCCTCACCCTGCTCTGTCCTCAAGGCAGTCATCAGTCCGTTCTCCTCCTCGGAATCATCGGGGAGATCTGCCTCAACCCCGTATGTGTTAGGGAAAGCTACCCTAATGAAGGCTTCACATACAGAACCCCTTCAGCCCCATTCCAGGAGTTCCCTGGGAGAACCCACAGCGCCGCATGAACTCATACCGCCCCTTCCGCATCGGAGAGCCGCAGGGTCGATGCGATCGCAGCTGAAGCGAACGCCACCCCCGAGGAGGTGATGTGCACCACTTCCATTCACAGGGGCTCAGTGGTAGACGTGCGCAGGCCCCCGGCTCCTGCGCCGCCGGACAGCCTTCGAACAGGCGCCGGGCGGCGTTCCCACGACGGTAGGATGCTCATGGCGCCGTCTTCAGGAAAGGACCACCTCCAGGATCATGACGAACACGCAGCCGGCCGGGGCCGCAGGCAATGCCGCGGAGCAGCAGACCTCGCCACGGGACCTCACGCAGGACACCTCGAAGAGGGTGAAGGAGACGGTCGAGTTCGCCGCCGCGAACCCGGAGGTCGAGCAGCCGTATGCGGAGCTGGGCCTCAAACACGACGAGTACCTGCGCATCCGCGAGGTGCTGGGCCGCCGCCCCACCTCCGCGGAGCTCGCCATGTACTCCGTCATGTGGTCGGAGCACTGCTCCTACAAGTCCTCCAAGGTGCACCTCAAGAAGTTCGGCGAGAACGTCACGGAGGAGATGCGGAAGAACCTGCTCGTGGGGATCGGCGAGAACGCGGGCGTGGTGGACATCGGCGACGGCTGGGCCGTGACCTTCAAGGTGGAGAGCCACAACCACCCCAGCTATGTGGAGCCCTACCAGGGTGCGGCCACCGGTGTGGGCGGGATCGTCCGCGACATCATCTCGATGGGCGCACGCCCGGTCGCGGTCATGGACCAGCTGCGGTTCGGTGCGATCGACGACCCGGACACGGCGCGCGTGGTGCACGGCGTGGTCTCCGGCATCGCCGGCTACGGCAACAGCCTCGGCCTGCCCAATGTGGGCGGCGAGACGGTCTTCGACGCCGTCTACCAGGGCAACCCGCTGGTCAACGCCCTCGCCGTGGGCGTGATGAAGCACGAGGACATCCGCCTGGCCAACGCCTCGGGCGCAGGCAACAAGGTCGTGCTCTTCGGTGCGCGCACGGGCGGCGACGGGATCGGCGGCGCCTCCATCCTGGCCTCGGAGTCCTTCGACGATGCGAAGCCCTCCAAGCGCCCCTCCGTGCAGGTGGGCGACCCGTTCGCGGAGAAGGTGCTCATCGAGTGCTGCCTGGAGCGGTGCGGCGCCGGCACCGTCGAGGGCATCCAGGACCTGGGCGCGGCCGGCATCAGCTGCGCCACCTCGGAGCTGGCCTCCAACGGCGACGGCGGCATGCACATCGCGCTGGACGACGTGCTGCTGCGCGATCCCTCCCTCACCCCGGAGGAGATCCTCATGTCCGAGTCGCAGGAGCGCATGATGGCCGTGGTGCGGCCGGAGAAGCTGGACGAGTTCCTGGCCATCGTGAACAAGTGGGAGGTGGAGACGAGCGTCCTGGGCGAGGTGACGGACACCGGTCGCCTCGTCATCGAGTGGCACGGCGACGTGATCGTCGACGTCCCGCCGCGCTCCGTCGCCCACGACGGCCCGGTCTACGAACGGCCCATGCAGAAGGCCTCCTGGACGGAGTCCACACTGGCCAACACGGTGGAGGCCGCAGGACTCGCCACGCCGCAGACGGCCGAGGAGCTCCGGCAGACCGTCCTGGACGTGGCCGCCTCCCCCAACCTCTGCTCGAAGCAGTGGATCACCCAGCAGTACGACCGCTACGTGCAGGGCAACACCGCACTGGCGTTCCCGGACGACGCCGGCGTCATCCGCGTCGACGAGCAGACCGGCCGCGGCATCGCCCTGGCCACGGACGCCAACGGCCGCTACTGCTACCTGGACCCCGCGCAGGGCGCCAAGCTGGCGCTCGCGGAGTCCTACCGCAACGTCGCCACGAGCGGCGCGCGCCCCCTGGCCGTCACGGACTGCCTGAACTTCGGCTCCCCGGAGGACCCGGAGATCATGTGGCAGTTCGCGCAGACGGTGGAGGGGCTCGCGGAGGCGTGCGTGGACTTCTCCGTGCCCGTCACCGGCGGCAACGTCTCCATGTACAACCAGACGGGCGGCACCGCCATCCATCCCACACCGGTGGTCGGCGTCATGGGGGTGTTCGACGACGTCACCCTCGCCACGCCGTCCGGCTGGCGCGAGTCCGGCCAGACGATCTACCTGCTGGGCACCACGGAGGCGGAGCTGGACGGTTCCGCCTGGGCGCAGACCGCGCACGATCACCTGGGCGGCGTGCCTCCGCGGTACAGGCCCGAGGCGGAGAAGGAGCTCGCGGACATCCTCATCAACGCCTCCCGGGACGGCATGATCGACGCCGCGCACGACCTCTCCGAGGGCGGGCGCGCGCAGGCGCTCGTGGAGAGCACCCTGCGCTGGGGCGTGGGCGCACGCGTGTGGCTCACGGCGCTCCAGGAGCGCGACGGCGTGGATGCCTTCACCGCACTGTTCTCCGAGTCCACGGCGCGCGCGATCGTGGCGGTCCCCCGCAGCGAGGAGGTGCGCTTCTCGGACATGTGCACCGCGCGCGGATTCCCGTTCGTGCGCATCGGCATGACGGACGCCGCGGGTGAGCAGCTGGAAATCGTGGACGAGTTCACGCTCGGCCTCGACGAGCTGCGGCAGGCGCACGAGGGGACGATGCCCGCGCACTTCGGCGGAGAGTCCCTGGTGGAGGCGCAGAGCTGACCTGCTGAGGACCTGACCGCCGCCGAGGCCGGGCCGGTGCCGTGCGCACCCGCCCGGCCTCGTCCGTCCGCGCTCTGCACACACCGGAGCGCACCCCGGCCCTGTTAGCCTCAGCGGTGCGGGCACGGCCGGAGAATGACTCTAGAATGGAACGGTCGCCGGGCGGTGCCCCGCGCATCCCGACGGCCCTTCGGTGTCCCGCCGTCCGTCGTTCGTCTGCGAGGAGTGAGAATGCGTCTGAGTGTGATCGGCTGCGGCTACCTGGGTGCCGTCCATGCCGCGGCGATGGCCTCGATCGGTCACGAAGTCGTCGGCGTGGACGTCGACGAGCAGAAGGTCTCCTCGCTCTCACGCGGGGAGGCGCCGTTCTTCGAGCCCGGGCTCCAGGACATCCTCTCCGAGGGGATCGCCTCCGGCCGCCTCACCTTCACCACGGACATCTCGGCCGCCACCGGCGCAGCGGTCCATTTCATAGGTGTGGGCACACCGCAGCAGGCCGACGGCTACGCCGCGGACCTCACCTACGTGCATGCGGCCGTGGGTGCACTCCTCCCCCACCTCCGCCCCGGAGACGTCGTCGCGGGCAAGTCGACCGTCCCGGTCGGCACTGCGGCTGAACTCGCCGAACGCGTCGAGCCCACCGGTGCCACACTGGTCTGGAACCCCGAGTTCCTCCGCGAGGGCTGGGCCGTGAAGGACACCGTCGACCCGGACCGCCTGGTGGTCGGGGTCCCGGCGGGCCGGGCGGGCGCGGACGCCGCGCAGGTCCTGCGAGAGGTGTTCCACCCCGCCGTCGCGAAGGGCACCCCCTTCCTCGTCACGGACTACGCCACCGCGGAACTCGTCAAGGTCTCCGCGAACGCGTTCCTCGCCACCAAGATCTCGTTCATCAACGCGATGGCGGAGATCGCGGAGGCCACCGGCGCGGACGTCACGCAGCTCGCAGATGCCATCGGCCACGACGAAAGGATCGGCCGGAAGTTCCTGGGCGCCGGGATCGGGTTCGGCGGAGGCTGCCTGCCCAAGGACATCCGCGCGTTCTCCGCGCGTGCGGAGGAGCTGGGCCGCGGCGAGTCCGTGGGCTTCCTGCGCGAGGTCGACGCCATCAACCTCCGGCGCCGCGAGCGGGCGGCGCAGCTGGTGGTCGAGGCCCTGGGCGGGGAACCCCACGGCAGGAAGGTCGCCGTGCTCGGGGCGGCCTTCAAACCCCACAGCGACGACGTCAGGGACTCGCCCGCGCTGGATGTGGCCGTGCGCCTGCACGGTCTGGGCGCGGATGTGGTCGTCACGGATCCCCAGGCGCTCGAGAACGCCCGCCGGGTGCACCCGCACCTCGCCTATGCGGAGAGTCTGGACGATGCCCTCCGCGACGCGGAGGCGGTCCTGGTCGTCACGGAGTGGGACGAATATCGCCGCGAGCTCACCCCCGAGCACGCGGCCTCGCTCGCCCGTGGCCGGGCCGTGATCGACGCGCGCAACTGCCTGGATCAGGAGAAGTGGCGCGCGGCCGGCTGGACCTACACCGGCATGGGGCGGCCGTGAACGGCCGCTTCTGACCGCAGATCGGTCAATGCGGCACTCGTGGGAACGCGCCGCTAGCATGAAAGCGAACCGCATCGTCGGCACTGCAAGAGGAGACCCCCAGCGTGGAGCTCACTGACTACTGGAAGATCGTGCGCGCCCATTGGCTCGCCATGGTCGCGATCACCTGCGCTGGGGCCGTACTCGGGCTGGGGTGGGCGCTCATCCAGCCCAAGGAGTACACCGCTGACGCGAGCGGCATCGTGTCCGCGGGCGTCAGCAGCGACCTGGGCACTGCGATGGCCGGTGAGAACTATGCGAAATCACGTGTCGTCTCCTACCTGGACCTGGCGGAGTCCCGCGCGGTCGCGGAATCGGTGGTGCAGGAGCTCGGACTGACCGAGAGCCCGGAGTCGCTCATCGGCCAGGTCACGGTCACGAACCCGGCGGACACCGCGACCATCCGCGTGTCCGCGAGGGCGGACACTCCGGAGAACGCACGTGATCTCGCCGAAGCCTGGGTGGGAGCCATCGGCGACCAGGTCACCGAGGTGGAGAACGCCAACGCGACGGAGGGCGAGCAGTCGATCGTCACCTTCCAGTCCCTCGACTCCGCGAAGCTCCCCACGTCCCCCTCGTCGCCGAACACCAAACTCGCGGTGGGGATCGGAGCGCTGGCAGGACTGGTCGCAGCGATCGGCTATGCGCTGCTCAGGAACATCTTCGACCGGCGCATCCGATCGACGGCCGAGGTGGAGAGCCAGACGGATCACGCCGTGATCGGCACCATCCCGCTGCACCAGGGATTCACCGCTGATAACCGGATCATCACGAGTTCCGGCGGCAACGACCGAGACGCCCGCAGCAGTGACGAGTATGCCGTCGCGGAGGCGATCCGGGAGCTGCGGACGAACCTGCAGTTCATGAACATCGACAACCCTCCCCGCTCGATCGTCGTCACGAGCTCGCTCCCCGGAGAGGGCAAATCGACTGTCACCGCCAACCTCGCGGCCACCATCGCGGCCTCCGGACGCCGGGTGGTGGTCATCGACGGCGACCTCCGCAGGCCGATGGTCGCCAAGACGTTCGGCCTCCTCCCCGGCATCGGTCTCACGGACGTGCTCATCGGGGAGGCCCAGCTGAGCGACGTCATGCAGCCGTGGGGCGACACCGGCAACCTCTTCGTCCTCGGCGCGGGGAAGGTGCCGCCGAACCCCAGCGAACTGCTCGGCTCCAACGTCCTCCACGAACTCATCACCGAACTCACCGCCCACGCAGTGGTGCTGATCGACGCACCGCCGCTCCTCCCGGTGACGGATGCCGCCATTCTGACGGCCCGCACCGACGGCGCCATCATCATCGCGAGGGCCCGCAAGACCACCTATGACGCCCTGAAGGCTGCGCTGCGGAGCCTGGACAGGGTCCACGGCCGCGCTCTGGGAATCATCCTCAACGGCGTTCCCATGAAGGGAGCGAAGGCCGACGGGTACGGCTACCAATACCGCGCCTACTACGGCAAGGCACAGGAGCAGCCCGCTGCCGCAGAGGGCGCGCCCCGGCATGCCGCTGCCGGAGACGCACCCCAGACCCGTCGTGCCATGCGTGCGTCACGATGAGCCGCCGGGCGCATCGGCCGGCCCCGCCGCTGGGGATACTGACCGTCTGCACCGGCAACATCTGCCGGTCACCGCTGGCGGAGCAGCTGCTCCGCCGATCCCTCGCCGGCGATCGTCGCTACGAGCTCAGCAGCGCCGGTCTCCGCGCGGTCACCGGCGCTCCGATGGACCCGCTGGCCGCCGCACAGCTCCGAGCGCACGGAGGGGAGCCGGAAGGCCTGGTGGGTGAGCAGCTGGACGACGTGCGGGTCGACACCGCCGATCTCCTCCTCACCATGACCCGCGGGCAGAGGGATCATCTGATCTCACGCTATCCGCGGGCCGCCCAGCGCACCTTCACTCTCGCCGAGTTCGCCGCACTGGTTCCCCATGCCGTGCAGACCGGCACGGGTGTGGCGGCACCGGCGGGGGTGCCGGAGGCCCGCCCGGTCGTGGAAGCCGCGGCACGCAACCGCTTCGCCGCGCGGCTCTCCGACGCAGACGACGTGCCCGATCCCATCGATGCCTCACCGGACGTGCACGCAGCGGTGGCTGCGCAGATCGCCGGCCTCGTCGCCACCGTCGCGGACGCCCTGCGCAGCCTTCCGCACCGCTCCTGATCCTCAGCGGTCCGCGAGATACGCCTCGAGCGCACGAAGCGCAGGGCGCGGCCGGAAACCGGTCCGCTCGATCTTCTGCAGATCGAGCACGCTGTTGGCCGGGCGCGGCGCGGCCTGCTTGCCGGCGAAGTACTCTGCCGCCGTCACCCCGGTCACGCGCGCGGGATCGTGTCCCGTGAGACCGAACACCCGCGCGGCGACCTCGGCCCAGGACATCGGCTCCCCGCCGCAGGTCACGTTGTACGTGCCGTATTCCGGACGCACAGCGAGCAGATGCGCGATGGCAGCGGCCAGATCCTCCGCGAAGGTCAGACGGCCCCGCTGGTCGCAGACCACCTCGGGATCGACACCGCGCGCAGCGAGAGATGCCATGGTGCGGACAAAGTTCGCGCCGTCCCCCACGACCCAGCTGGTGCGGAGGATGTAGTGCCGCCCGGCCGCGGCAGCGGCCAGGTCGCCGGCTGCCTTGCTCTGGCCGTATGCGCTCAGGGGACACAGGGCGGCGTCCTCCGTGTACGCGCCGGGACGGCGTCCGTCGAACACATAGTCACTGGAGACGTGTACGAGCGTGAGGGCATGGGCACGCGCGATCCGCGCGAGATCGGCGACGGCTGCGGCATTGACTCCCCAGGCGGCGGCTCTGCCCTCGGCCGACTCGGCCTCGTCGACCCTCGTATAGGCGGCGGCGTTGATGACGGTCGCGTACCTCGTCCACTCGACGCGCTCGAGACTGCGGCGGTCGGTGATGTCGATGAGCGAACGATCCGCATGGTCCGCGTTCGGGAACACGGACCGGAGAGCCTTTCCGAGCTGACCGCCCGCTCCCAGGACCAGCGTCTGCTTGGGAGGCATCGGAGTCACCTCGGCCAGCCGCGGATGCGCTCTGTCCTTCTCGGAGAGCACCGCCCGCTCGAGCGGGATGGGCCAGGGGACGGCCACGGTCTCGTCGGCGAGGTTGAGGAACGTGTAATCGCTCTGTGCCGATTCGCTCCAGTGGTCATTCACCAGGTACGAATACGCGGTGCCCTCGTCGAGCGCCTGGAAGGCGTTCCCGACTCCCCGCGGGACGAAGACCGCGGTCTCCGGCCCCATCTCGGTGTGGAAGACGCGGCCGAAGCTCGGCCCCTCGCGCAGGTCCACCCATGCGCCGAAGACCCTGCCGGACGCGACGGAGACGAACTTGTCCCAGGGCTCCGCATGGATGCCTCGGGTCGTCCCCGGTTCGGCGTTGAACGAGACGTTGTTCTGCACCGGTGCGAAGTCGGGCAGACCGAGCGCCGTCATCTTCGCCCGCTGCCAGTTCTCCTTGAACCAGCCACGCGCGTCACCGTGCACCGGGAGGTCGACGACGAGGAGGCCCGGGACAGGGGTCTCACGCACCGCGAGGGGCAGAGGCGCCATCGTCACTGGCCCCGCTTCCGGTAGTCCGCTTCCGTCCTCGCCTTCTGCGGCCGCCACCAGTCCTCGTTCGACCGGTACCAGGCGATCGTCTCCTCCAGACCGCGTTCGAAGTCCCGGAACTGCGGCGTCCACCCGAGCTCCGACCGGAGCTTCGCCGAGTCGATCGCGTAGCGACGATCGTGGCCGGGCCTGTCCGCGACGTGGTCGAAGCCGTCCTCGGGCATCCCCATCTTCCTGAGTATCAGGGCGAGGACGTCCCGGTTGCTCAGCTCTCCGTCCGCCCCGATCAGGTAGGTCTCGCCGATCCGGCCGCGCTCCAGGATCGCCAGGACGGCCGAGGAGTGATCCTCCGCATGGATCCAGTCCCGCACGTTCGCGCCGGCGCCGTACAGCTTGGGCCGCAGTCCGTCGAGCAGGTTCGTGATCTGTCTGGGGATGAACTTCTCCACGTGCTGCCGCGGGCCGTAGTTGTTCGAGCAGTTGGAGATCGTGGCACGGACGCCGAAAGAACGGACCCAGGCCCTCACCAGGAGATCCGAGGCCCCCTTCGTGGCGGAGTAGGGCGACGAGGGATTGTAGGGCGTGCTCTCGGTGAATCGCGCGGGATCGTCGATCTCGAGATCGCCGTAGACCTCATCCGTGGAGATGTGGTGATAGCGGACATCGTGACGTCTGGCGGCCTCGAGCAGCGTGTAAGTGCCGATCACGTTCGTGTCGAGGAACGGACGCGGATCCTGCAGCGAGTTGTCGTTGTGCGACTCTGCGGCATAGTGCACCACCGCGTCCGTCTCCCGGAAGAGCTGCTCGACCAGACCGGCATCGGCGACATCGCCGCGGACGAGGCGCACGCGCCCCACCGGCAGGCCGTCCAGGGAGGAGGCATTCCCCGCGTAGGTGAGCTTGTCGAGCACAGTGACGTGCGCATCGGTGTGCGCCACCAGATGATGCACGAAGTTGGAGCCGATGAAGCCGGCTCCCCCGGTGACCAGAATCCTGCTTCCCATATCGCCCTTCAGCCGCTGAGCAGACCGCAGGCCCCGCGCCGGCCGGCCGTCAGGACCGCCCTCCAGTCTACCTGCAAACATACGAAAGACGGGGCGTATATGGCATACGATGGACTCGTGAAGGGGATAATTCTCGCGGGTGGCTCAGGAACCCGCCTCTGGCCGATCACCAGGGGCATCTCGAAGCAGCTGATGCCGGTCTACGACAAGCCCATGGTCTACTACCCGATGTCGACGCTCATGATGGCCGGCATCCGCGAGATCCTCGTCATCACCACACCGGAGCACCGCGAGCAGTTCCGCGGACTGCTGGGCGACGGCGAGCAGCTCGGCATGCGCCTCGAGTACCGGACGCAGGAGGCACCGCGCGGTCTCGCGGAGGCGTTCCTCATCGGCGAGAGCTTCATCGCCGGCGAGAGGTCGGCGCTGGTCCTGGGCGACAACATCTTCCACGGCACCGGCCTGGGCAGCAGCCTCAGGCAGCACACCTGCGCCGAGGGCTCGGTGATCTTCGCCTATCAGGTGTCGAACCCGCAGGCCTACGGCGTCGTGGAGTTCGACGGACAGATGCGAGCGGTGTCCATCGAGGAGAAGCCCGCGGTGCCCAAGAGCAGCTACGCCGTTCCCGGCCTGTACTTCTACGACTCCGACGTCGTCGAGATCGCCAGGGGCGTGCGCCCCAGCAGGCGGGGCGAGCTCGAGATCTCGAGCATCAATGAGCGCTATCTGGAGGCCGGGCGCCTCCACGTGCAGCCGCTGGACCGCGGCACCGCGTGGCTGGACACCGGAACGGTCGAGTCCATGATGCAGGCCTCCGAGTACGTCCGGGTGATCGAGGAGCGCCAGGGATTCAAGATCGGCTGCATCGAGGAGATCGCGTGGCGGAACGGCTGGATCTCCGACAGGGAGCTCGCCGACCTCGCCGCACCCCTCCGCAGGAGCGGATACGGCGCGTACCTCGAACGTCTGCTGGCCGCCTGAGAGGCTGGGGCACGATGACCGCATGGATCGCCGTCTCCTACGGCGCGCTCGACGTCTCCGCTCGATCGGACTTCGGCGACGCGGAGATCCTCGTCACTCCCACCGTCCCCGGAGTTCCGCTCGCTCTGCCGGCCGGAGGCGCGGCGCTCTGGCGGAGGCTCGCAGAGCACCCGGTGGAGGCAGCGGGCCTCGATGAGGACGAACGCACGATCGTCGAGGAGATGTGCGAGAGCGGTCTCGCCTCCACCGATCTGCACCATCCCGCCAGGCAGACCTCGATCCCTGCGCCGTGGCTCTCCTCGCCCCTCCACGAGCTCGTCTACGCACTCGTGGCCTCTCTCGCCTCCGCCCGGGACATCCCGCTCGTCTTCGTGAAGGGCCCCGTCCTCCATGCACAGGGTCTGCGCAGCCGCAGACATTCCGCCGATGTCGACGCGTGGGTCGCGCCGGACCGGCTCACCGAACTGGCCTCGCTGCTGAAGCCGTGGGGGTGGGGGCCGATGGCCGACGTCTGGGAGCACTCCGTCATCAACCACTCGGTCACGCTGGTGCCCCGTGCGGGATGGGGGTGTGAGATCGATCTGCATCGTCGCCTACCGGGGCTCGCCCTCTCCGATGAGGAGGCATTCGCCGCCGTGTGTGCGCGCGGAGAGCACGTGGAGTTCGCGGGGGTGGACGCACAGGCGCCCGAGCGCGCCGCGCATGCGGTGCTCTCCGCCCTGCACATCGTCCGGCCCGCGATCGGCAAGGTCGTCTCCTCCGCGGCAGTGCCGGCCGCGACGGAGGTGCTGCGCACCGCCGGCCCGCAGACCCTCACGGCCTCCGCCGCCCTCGACGCGACGGTCGCGCTGGAAGAAGCGCTCACCTCTGCGTTCCCGGAGGCACGACTGGACACATCGGCGGCCGGGCGGCCCCGGGACTGGTATCCCCGCACCCGCCCTAACAAGGCGCTCGCCTATTGGGCGGCGCTGCGAGAGATGCCGGTCCGCGAACGACCGGGAATCGCCTTCCGCCTCATCTGGCCCTCGGCGGACGTGGCACTGGCCTCCTCCGAGAACCTCGGAGTGCGGGAGACCTCGGTCGCACGCGCGCGCCTCAGAAGGCTGTATCGCGGCGCACAGGAGGTCGTCCTCACCGCTCTGGGCCGCAAGTCCGCACCCCCGACGGACGTGAAGCGGTGAACGGTCCCGGCTACCATGAGCGGAGCAGGATGCACCTCCGCCGCAGCGAGACGAGGCCCACGTGACGACATTGCTCATCGCCGTCGTCGGCGCCGTGGCATTCAGCGTGGTCTTCGCCTCCCGCCCGCACTTCGTGATCCTCGCCGCCATCGCTCTCTTCGTGCTGGTTCCGTCCATCGCCGTGGGCACCGTCGTCCCCCTTCCGGTCCATCCGGGGCTGTTCATGGTCGCAGCCGGCGCTGCCGTGCAGTTCCTGCGCTCTCCCCGGCGGTTCCTCCAGGTCCTGAACTCCCGCCCTCTCCTGCTGTGCCTCGTCGCACTCCTCTCCGCACTCATGATCTTCATCCGCTGGTCCACGGGGCACGGGACGTCCCTGGGCGGAGTGCTCAACATCGCAGTCGGCCCGTTCCTCCTCTACGTGCTCACGCTTCTCTCCTTCACCGGGGACTCAGGGCCGCTGAGGAGCCTGCTGCGGGGCCTCGCCGTCCTGACGGCGCTCATCATCGGCCTCGCAGGGGCGCAGTACCTCACCGGCGAGGTCTACGTCTGGGAGTCTGCCTACCAACAGCAGTGGTGGTGGGGCACCGACCACGAGATCACGCAGCCGGTCGCCACGTTCGGCCACTGGATCCCGCTCGCGGTGTTCCTCGCCGTGGTCCTGCCGCTCACCACGCTGCTGAAGAGCCGTCTCCTCTGGGTGGGCGTCATCGTGTTCAGCCTCGCCGCGGTGCTCGCAAGCGCCTCACGCGCAGGGCTGATACTGCTCGTCCTCGCCTCCGTCTTCGTCGCAGGAAGGGAGATGCGCGCAAACACGGCGCGCCGGAACATGGCGCTCCTCATTCTCGCCGTGCCCGTGGGCGCCCTCATCTTCAGCCTGGTGAGAAGCGAACTGTCCGCGACACTCTCGGACAAGGTGGAAGATGACGGCGTCTCCACAGAACTCCGCCTCCAGGCCATCGACTGGTTCTTCTCCCACTTGGGGGACTTCGTCGTCTCCCCCTACCCGGTCAGCGACCTCCTCGCCTCGGGGGTCCTCGGCTCCAGCCTCGAGAACGGGTTCTTCATCTTCGCGACCGGGTATTCGCTCCTGACCGCCCTCGCCCTCGCCGCGGTCTTCGCCGTCCTCGTCCTCAGCGTGCTGGGATCGAAGGGCACCCACCGCTTCACCGCGGCCGTCGTCGTCCTCCTCTTCCTGGCCTCCACGGTGTTCTCCGGCTCCTTCGCCTCAGGCTCCGCCTCCGAGTACATGCTCGCGTGGATGGCGGCAGCCCTGGGGACGATCGAGTTCTCCGGGGACGGGAGGAAGGCGCGCACGGACGACGGCTCCGCACCCGAGGAGCCGCAGCCGACGGACACCTCCGAGCCGCCGCTCAGCGCATGCCCGCGGTCCTCTGCATCCGCAGCAGCAGGGCGTCGAGCGCCGGCAGCGTCCGATCGTCGGTGAACCTGCGGGCGCGTTCGAGACCGGCCGCCCGCACCCGGCTGAGCTCCCCGGGGCTCCGCACCAGCCTCAGCAGCACGGCGGCGAGAGCCTCCGGGCTGTCCGGCTCGAACAGGAAGCCGCTCCGCCCGGATTCGATGATCTCCGCCGCTCCGCCCTGATCGGAGGCCACTGTGACCAGACCGCTCGCCATGCCCTGGACGTTGACCTGCCCGAAGGGCTCCGGGGTGACCGAGGGGCAGACGAGCACCTCGTGGTCCGCGAGCAGCGACCGCACGTCGTCGACGTGGCCGAGGAAGCGGATCGGGGTCCTGAGGCCTTCCGCCCGTTCCCTCAGCGTTGCGCCGTATTCGGGTTCCCCGAAGTGATCGCCCCCCGCGATCGTCACCTCGAACGTCTCGGGAACTCCTTCCGCCTCCAGGATGCGCACCGCTTCGATGAGGAGGTGGATACCCTTCCAGGGGCTCAGACGGCTGAGGGAGAGCACCGAGAGCCGCCCGGGTCGTCCCACCACCGCGTCGTTGAGAGCTTCGACCTGGGCGATGCCGGAGATGGGGTAGGCGATCGCGGTGGGACGGCTCCGCGCCACCGCGCCCGGCAGCGTCCCCGCGGTCCATCTGCTGTTCGCGATGAACTCCGCAAAGCGGACGTACCCGGTCTTCTCGAGGAATCTCCCCCGCAGCCGGCTCAGTCCCGCCGGCATCGCCTCCTGGCGCAGATAGTCCACGAGGTGGTGGCCCCGCGGAGCCGCCATGCCCAGGCTCAGTGCGGCGTTGAGACTGTTGGCGACGACGACGGAGCGCGGCCGGCGGCGCAGGAAGCGGCGCAGCTCCCGCAGGAGCACCAGGCGTCGCATCGGCCCCGCCGGAGCGCTCAGCACCGTCGTGCGCACGCCTGCCTCCTCGGCGGCCTCGGCGAGGTACCCGCCCTCGAAGACGAGAAGCTCCACCTCGCACTGTCGCCGGGACCACTGCAGATATCGCGCCATCGAGAGCTGTCCGCCGCCGGTGGCGCTCGAGTGGTCGACGATCAGCACCGGCGGCGCAGCAGCGGTTCCTGACCGCGGTGCGCCGTTCTCCTCGTCACCGGGACCCGTGCTCATGCCGGCCCGCGTCCCGCCGCAGAGCGCAGAGCGCTCTCGTACACGGAGTGGGTGAGCTCTGCAGTCGTCCTCCAGGAGTACGTCTGCAGCAGAGCGGCCGCGTTCTCACGCAGGCGGGTCGAGAGCTCCTCGGAACCCACCACCTCGGCGATCGCCTCCGCCATCGCAGGCACCGAGGTGGGGTCGAAGTAGTGCGCGGCGTCCTGATAGACCTCCGGCAGGCAGGTCGCATCCGCAGCCGCGACAGGCACGCCGTAGTTCATGGCTTCCAGCCCGGGCAGGCCGAAGCCCTCGCTCAGCGAGGGGAAGACGTAGACCGCCGCATTCCCGTAGAGCCAGTCCCTCTCCGCGTCGCTGATGAATCCGGTGAACTCCACCGCTTCGTCCCCTCGTCGCTCGGATCTCTCCTTGAGCCGCATGCCTGCGGCATCCAGCCGCCCCACCAGCACCAGCCCCAGGTCGCTCCCGCGTCCGCGCAGGAGCTGGTGAGCCTGGATCAGGCGATCGATGTTCTTGTAGTCGAAGAAGTTCCCCACGTACAGTGCGTACTCCCTGAACGGAAGCTCCCTGGCCTCAGGTTCCGTGGTCTCGATCTCCGCGGCGAGCGGAGTGACGGTGAGCCTGCCCGCCGGGAGCTTCGCATAGCGCCGCGCGTCCTCTGCGGAGAACCGGCTCGGGGTGATGACCTGTGTGGCCGTCCGCAGAGCGATCCAGAATGCGGCTCGCGCCACCAGCCGCTTCGCCCGGAAGACCACGGGATTCTTGGACGTGTCCACCGTGCGGAGCAGGGTGAGATCGTGGAACGTGGTGACCTTGGCGCCTCGGTAGAGGATGGGCTGCTGCTGCATGCAGAAGTGCACGAGGTCGAACCTCCTGCGCCTGAGGTGCCGCCAGAAGGCCCACTGCTCCGCGAAGCTGAAATCCGCGTACTCCGCCTTCTCGACGGAGAAGTTGGGCGCGTGGGGCTTCCATCTGCCCAGATCCTCCGCACGGAGGAGAACGGTGTACTCGTTGTAGGAGTCGATCTCCTGCAGATGCTTCAGCAGCATCCTCGCGTACGTGCCCGTCGACTTCGAGAGGATGCGCGCGTCGATCGCGATCCTCGCCGGTGCCGAGGCACGCTCCACTGTCTCCCTCACCTGCTGACCGCCCTCCCTGGTCTACTTGCGTCCGTGGTCACGCGGCTGCGCACACACCGCGGCGTAGATCTGTTCGAGGCCCCGGGTCCGCGTCCGCACATCGAATTCCCTCTCGATCCTGGCACGGCCAGCCTCCCCGAGCTCTCTCGCCCGTCCCTCGTCCTCGAGAAGCGCGCCGATGTGCGCAGTGAGTCCTGCGCGGTCCCCTTCAGCGGCCAGCAGGCCGGTCCTCCCGTCCGCCACCGCCTCCGGCACACCGCCGTGGGCATAGGCCACGACCGGCAGGCCCTCCGCGGCCGCTTCGAGATAGACCATCCCGAATCCCTCCGCGGCGCCGTCCGGTGCGGTCCTCGACGGTGCGCAGAAGATGCGGGAGCGCCTGAGCACACTGCGGACATCCGCAGGGGAGAGCCGACCGAGGAATTCGATCTCGGCCGCCGACTCCGCGGCCTGCCGTTCCAGCTCCCCGCGCAGCGGACCGTCTCCGACCACGGCGACGCGCACCGGCCTCCCCTGGGCGGCGAGCGTGCCGACCGCGGCCACGAGGTCCTGCACCCCCTTCACCTCGACCAGGCGCCCGACGAAGACCACGTCCCATTCGGGCTCAGGGCGCGAAGGCGGGCGATCGTCGGGAAGAGGGATGCCTATCGGCTGCACAACGACACTGTCGGGGGCGGCACCCAGCTCTACCGCCTTGCGCGCCGTGAATTCCGACACCGCGACGACACGCGCCGCTCTGCGAAGCATCCGACGCGCACGGCGACGGTAGCGGATGCCGCGCAGGCCGGGCGTGCGCGGCGCCGCCGTCACGTCGTGGCCGTGCACCGTCACGACGAGAGGCACTCCCGCACGCGCGCAGGCGCGGGAGGCGACCACGGCTTCGGGGACGAAGTGCGCGTGGAGGACATCGGGCCGATTCGCCCGGAGATACCTCTCCAGGTGCCAGGACCAGCCGATGAGACTCGCGAGCCGGAGCCAGAGGCGCCTGAAGCGGGCACGGCGCAGGAGGAGGACATCGGTCTCCCGGGCCAGCGGGGAGGGCTCCCCCACCAGACCGAGGGAGACGGGCGTCCACTCGCTGAGCGCATCCTGCTGGTTGCGCACGAACGTCTCGGACGCAGGAAGCCAGGAGCGCTTCCACACGGCAACCGTCCCGACCATGCCCGTCCTCCCGTTCATCCCGGAACGACCTTTCGGATCTGCTCTCTCGCCGCTGCGAGATCCTGCATGCCGATCCGGAGGAAGTCACGGCTGGGGATGGAGAAGTGCTTCTGCAGCCAGACGAGGTTCAGCCCGCCGGCGACGACATTGCCCACGAGCGTGGCGATCGCCGCTCCGACCGCGCCGAGCGGAGGCGCCAGCACGAAGAGCACCGAGACGCTGCTGATGCAGGCGATCAGCAGCGACCAGCTCCGCAGACCGGGCCGCCCGCGCGAGCTCAGTCCCACTCCCGCGACGGATCCCGGATTGCCGAGCACGGTGCCGACCAGCAGGATGACGAGCACCGGCAGAGCCGCGGAGAACTCCTCGCCGAAGAGCACCGGCAGCATCCAGATGCTCACCACCCCCACCCCCAGCGCGGTGGCCGCGGTGAGCATCGTGGATATCCGTGAGGCGCCTGCCAGTCGCGCAGCCTGAGGATCGGCCGACTCCGCACGGAACATCACGTCTCGGATCGCGTTGTTGAATACGAGAACCAGGTCGCCCACCTGCACGGCGACGACGTAGAGCCCGACCTCGCGCACATCGGACAGGGGCAGCAGCAGGAGCTGGTCGACGCGTGAGAGCAGGATCCCCGCGATCGCGCCGAACCACACGCGGCTTCCGTAGCCGAGAAGCCCGCGTGGGCTGCGCGGCCCCCCTCTCCCCTGCGGGACGCCTGCGCCGTCCTTCCCTGCGGCCTCGCGTAAGCGATGGGCATCGGCGTCGCGACGTGCTCTGGCGATGACCGGAAGATAGGCGAACACCCCCAGCAGCGTCGTCGCCGACATCAGAAGGGTCGCCGTGAACACCGTGAGCTGACCGGTGGCCGCCAGGCACACCGCCAGCACCAGCCGGGCGACCGCCCCGATCGTCCTCTCCCAGGCGACGAGGCCCCAGGCGTCCAGCCCCTGCGCGACGCCGCGCACCAGCGAGAGCAGGAGCGCGGGCACCAGCATGGCGACGGCGACGGGGATGAGGGAGGCCACCACCTCGGAACCGTTCGCCAGCACATCGGCGAGCAGGACGAAGCCGGCGGCCGCCAGCAGCCCGATCACGAGCACGGCGACCGAGGCGCGCAGCAGCATCGCACCGATGGGCCGTACCCCGCGGGAGACGTAGTAGGTCAGGGCCTCCGGCAGACCCATCGTGAACAGCGAGAGTCCGAGGGTGAAGGGGGCGACGGCCGCTCCGACAGCGCCGCGTCCCTCGACGCCCAAGGTCTGCGCAAGGATCGGAGCGGTGAAGAACGCCGCGAGAGGGACCACCGCATTGCCGAGCATCGTGATGCTCACGTGTCTGGTGAGGCTGGCCACCCGCTCACCTCTGCAGAGCGTTCAGGAGGGCCCCGCGCACGGCAGCGGCCGCATCGGCCCACCGCCAGAGACCCTCGCCCACGCTGCCGCGGGGCCGCGCCAGCGCCTCGGTGATCGCTGCGGCCATCGCCGCTGCCTCGGGAGCGGCGACGATCGCGTCCTCGAAGATCGCCTCGATCCCGCTGTCGGAAGCCGTCACACCGGGAATGCCGAAGTACTGCGCCTCTGCGAGCGGCAGGCCGAATCCCTCGTCGGAGGATGCGAGCACGATGCACGACGCCGTGGCGATGAGCTGCTGATACTCGTCATCCGTCACGAAACCCGGCAGGCGGACGCGGTCTCCGAGTCCCAGGGCGACGGCCCGTGCCCGGAGCTCCTCCCCATAGGAGCCCCTGGCTCCGAGCACGGTCGCAGTCACGCTCTCGCCCTCCGGCCCCAACCGGGCCAGCGCGTCGATGACCAGCTCCGGCCGCTTGTTATTGTGATGCCCGAAGGTCACGACGGTGGAGGGTGACGGCTGAGCCGGCGTGATCCGCCAGCGCCGGGCATGGTCACGCCCGTTCTCCACCACCAGCGTCCGCGCGCCGGGCACCACCTCCCGGGTCTCGGCCTCCGTTTTGGCGGAGATGCAGATGTTCAGATCGGCGTGCCTGGCCGAGACCTCCCACAGCCTGCGGTACGCCTTCTGGACCGCGCCGAACTCCGCGGGCCGCCGGAGGTGCCGCCAGTCGTGCTGGAAGCAGAAGGCCGGTGTGCGGCGGAACAGGGGCGAGACGATCGGGCTCAGGGAGACGCAGCAGTCTGCGCGCGTGATCGCTCGCATGACCGGCGTGGCGAGCACCTGCCCCGGAGCCCGGGTCAGTATGCGCTCGTTGGGCCAGCGCAGGCCGCTGACGCCGGAGCAGTCCGCCACCGCCTCATGCAGGGACGAGCCGCCGGCGACCACCAGTTCGTCCTCCGGGAACGCCTCCGACCAGGCGCGGATGAGCTCCGCCGCGTGCAGACGCATCCCACCGGAGAACTTCGTGGCCGCGAGCGCGTCGACGAGCACCTTCATCCGAATGTTCCTCGCTTCGACCTCGGGTGGAGAGCGGGCCCGAGAAGGTAGGGATACCGGGCGTAGAACTTGAGCAGGGAGGCGATCTCCCGTCGCCACGGAGCCAGACGGAACCGCCCCGCCGTCTCACGGGCCCATCCGTGCGTCCAGACCACCCGAGAGGTCACTGCGCTGGGGATGCCCGCGCGACGGGCCCGCAGAGCCAGGTCGGTGTCCTCGTAGTAGAGGAAGAAGTGATCGTCCCAGGGCCCGTCCAACCGGCTGAATGTCTCCTTCCGGCCGGCCACGGCGGCCCCGGTCAGCCAGACGACCGGCGTGAGCTCCTGCGCATCCCCTGCGAAGAGGCGGTAGCGTCCCTGCACCTTCGCCGGCGCCAGACGGTTGAGGACCTTGTCGGTCAGATACGGCCACCCCCGCCCGTTGGGCTGCCGCGATCCGTCGTCATTCACGAGCTGCGGCGACACGAGCAGGTGCCGATCGCCGAGCAGGCGCTCGAGCACGGGGAGTGTCGCGACGTCCACGGCGATGTCCGGATTCACGAACGCGACATACTCTCCTCGCGCTGCGGCGAAGCCCACATTGTTCGCCGCACCGAACCCGCGATTCTCCTCCAACCGGACCACCTGCGCGCCGAAGGAACGCGCGAGGTCCGCGGTCCCGTCCGTGGAGGCATTGTCCACCACGATCCACTCGACCGTGTCATCGGACGCGAAGCCGCCCCAGTACTCGCGCAGCTTGTCCGCGCTGTTGTAGGTGACGGTGATGAGGGTCCACAGAGGAGCGTGAAGCCGACTGCCGGATACGTTCACCCTGCGCTCCTCCACCTGCGATCTCGACTGCTCCGATGCGTATCCTTCATCGGATGAATACGTACCTCGTACAGTATAGACACGCCTTTCGCACCTCCCGGTCCACTCCGCCGGAGGCGGCCCGCCGTCCTCGCGTCGCCGGGCAGCCTCACCTCGGCCTCCTGCGCACGGACATCTCCGCTCCGGAGAGCACGAGCATGCCGCACGAGAACCAGATGGGGCCGGCGGCACCCAGCGGAGCGGCCAGCAGCCCCGCCGCGGCGGGGAATGCCACCTGACCCAGCCGATTCCCCATGAGCCGCGTGGCCAGCGCGGTCCCTCGCCAGGACGCGGGGACCGCCTGCGTGATGAGCGACATGGTCAGAGGCTGGCCCAGCCCGAGGAGGAAGCCGCCCAGCACCATCAGCGCTCCGGCGGCCCACGGACTGCCGATCAGCAGCGGTGGGAAGACCAGGGCGACGCCGGCTCCCAGCGTCGAGACGCTCACCAAACGGCTCCGGTCGAAGCGACGGGTGAGCGGCGGCAGCAGCATCCGCGAGGCGATGGAGGCGATGCTGCGACCGGCCAGGAGCACGCCGACGACGGCCGGTGCGACCCCCGCCTGCTCCGCCACCAGAGGCAAATACGCGGTGAGGACGTCGATCATGACGAGCAGGGTGAGGCTCGCGAAGATCTGCGAACCCACGCCGGGCCTTCCGAGCACGCCCAGGGCTGTGGGCCGCACCGCGCCCGCCGTGTCGGTCGCAGCCTCCCTCGCATCCGCAGCGCCGGGAGTCGTCGCCTCCTCGCCACGGCCTCGGGCCCGGCCCGCGGCGGCGAGCAGCGGGACGGCGAGCAGCGCCGCACCGGCGCCCAGCCACAGCGCCAGTGCGATCTGGTCCGCATGCGCCTGCCGTCCCAGCACGGCGCCGGCGAGCAGCGGCCCCAGCAGCTGCCCCGCGGAGAACGCCGCCGTGAAGTAGCCGAAGCCCCGGTCGAGCGCCTCCGGGGGTGAGAACCTGGCGATCGCGGTCTGTCCCGCGATGGTGAAGAGCAGGTGCCCGAGGCCCAGCACCGCGTTCGCCGCGAACACGAATGCGATGCTCTCGGTCGCGGCCTGCAGCGCACCGCCGGCGGCGAGCAGAAGCGCCCCCGCCCCCATGATGTGGCGCAGACGCAGAGTGCGGTCCGTGAGGCGGCCGAGCGGCAGTGCGATCACCAGAGGCAGGATCGCGTACGCCGCGGTGACCACGCCGATGAGCGCCGGAGCGGCGCCGAGGTCCAGCAGCTTGTACGACGTGACGGGACGGAACAGGTTGAGTCCCGTCTGCGTGAGCACGGCCGCCAGCACCAGCGGCCAGAGCCAGGAGCTGCCGCCCCTCACAGGGCGGTCGCCTCCTCAGTGCTTCCTGCGCTGCCGTCTGCAGCCACGCCCTCCATACCGCCTCAGTCGATCAGGTCGTGCCGCACGATCGACTGCTCGCGATCGGGACCCACGCCGATGACCGACATGCGGGTGCCGGAGAGCCTCTCGAGCGCCAGGATGTAGTTCTGCGCGTTCACCGGCAGGTCCTCGAAGGTGCGGACGCCGGTGATGTCCTCCTGCCAGCCCGGGAACGTCTCGTAGATGGGCGTCGCGTGGTGGAAGTCCGACTGCGTGAGAGGCATCTCCTCCACGCGCCCCCCGTCCACGTCGTAGGCGACGCAGACGGGGATCTCCTCCAGGTCGGAGAGCACGTCGAGCTTGGTGAGGACGTAGTCGGTGAAGCCGTTGACCCGCGAGGCGTACCTCGCGATGACGGAGTCGTACCACCCGCAGCGACGGGGGCGGCCGGTGTTCACGCCGTACTCGCCGCCCTGGGTCTGGAGGTAGACGCCCATGTCGTCGAACAGCTCCGTGGGGAACGGCCCCGAGCCCACCCGCGTGGTGTACGCCTTCACGATGCCCACGGACCGGGTGATGCGCGGGGGGCCCACCCCGGAGCCCACACACGCCCCGCCCGCCGTGGGGTTGGAGGACGTGACGAACGGGTACGTGCCGTGGTCCACGTCCAGCATGGTGGCCTGACCGCCCTCCATGACGACGAGCTCACCCCGGTCCAACGCCTCGTTCAGCAGGAGCGCCGTGTCCGCGACGTAGGGGCGCAGCCGGTCCGCGTAGGAGAGCAGCCCCTCGACGATCTCATCGACCTCGACGGCCCTGCGGTTGTAGACCTTCACCAGGAGCTCGTTCTTCTGCGTGAGCGCGCCCTCGATCTTCTGCCGGAGGATCGATTCGGCGATGATGTCCTGGACACGGATGCCCAGACGG
>NZ_JALAHB010000243.1 GCF_022712115.1 Brevibacterium sp.
GAGGAGATCCAGGACTTCCTCGCGCCCCGGCTGGCGTCGTTCAAGAAGCCCACGCGGCTGGAGGTCGTGGCCGAGCTGCCGCGGAACGCCTCGGGCAAGCTGCAGAAGCACCGGCTGCGGGAGGCCTTCTCAGGCTGAGCGAACGGCGGCGGAAGCAGGTATCCTCGGTTCCAGTCCACGTTGACTGATCGTTCGTTCAAAGGAGAGCCGAACAATGCTGGAACCGACGACTGCGCGCATGTCCGGAGGTCCCTCCCGTCGTCCCCCGGCCGGCGATGCCCACACGGTCCGCGCCGCCGGTATCACTCGCCCCAGAGGCGCCGTCCGCGAATCCCGTCCGCACCGGGGACTGCGCTCCGCCGCGCTCCCCGCTGCGGTGCTCGCGCTTGCGCTGGGGATGAGCGCCTGTGCGGGCGGCGCGGGCGGCGGCGCTGGTGGGGAGGCCGGCGGCGGCGAGGGCGTGGAGTACGGTGCGAGCCCCGAGGAGTACCAGGCGGCTCTGGAGGACATGGAGCCCGTCACCCTCACCTACCAGGGCGGTGGGGCCTCGGCGGAGAGCGGCAGCGGCAAGGCGGAGCTCGAGTTCGCGCAGCGGGTCGAGGAGCTCACCGGCGGCAAGGTGACGTTCGAGATGGCGTGGGGCCAGTCGGTGGCGCCCTTCGACGAGGTGACCGAGGCCGTGGCGGACGGGCGCATCGACATCGGCGTGGAGATCCCCATCTACACGCCCAGCAAGTACGAGGCGATCGGCGAGCTCATCAGCCTGAGCCCGTCCACGCCCTCGAGCCCCGTGCTCACCGAGGTCGCCACGACCGCGGCCGCGCTGGAGACCGCCTGGGACACGCCCGAGGTCGTCGAGAACTACGAGGAGATGGGCGCGACGGTGCTGCGTCCCATGTTCTTCGAGACCTCCAACGCCCTCATGTGCACGGAGCCCGTCACCTCCGCGGCGGACTTCCGCGGCAAGCAGATCCGCGTGGGGTCCGCCTCGGACTTCACGATCGTGGAGGCGCTGGACGCCTCGCCGGTGTCGATGCAGTTCACGGAGGCCTATGAGGCGCTGCAGCGGAACACCATCGACTGCACCCTGGGCGGTCTGCGCATCGGCGCGGACTACGGCTTCCTCGAGGTCGCGCCGCACGTGTCCCTGCCGCAGGACGGTGCATGGGGCCGCAACCCCACCGCACTCGTCGCGGGGCCCGGCTACGAGCGTCTGCCGCTCGCGGCCAAGCAGGCGATCTTCGACTCCTTCGAGGTGTTCACCGGTGCCGGTCTCACCGCCATGATCGACTCCTCGGCGACCGCCGTGGGCATGATCGAGGACAACGGCGGTGAGGTTGCCCGCCTGGAGGACGACGCCGAGTCCGCGTTCCAGGGCGCGGTCGAGGAGCTCCGCGCGCAGGTGGAGGCCTCGGACGCCCTCGACGGTGCGGCCGCGGCAGCCTCCTTCGACGAGGGCTACGAGAAGTGGGCGGCCCTCGCGGAGGAGAGCGGGATCCCCGCCGAGGACGACTACCACGCCTTCGCGCAGGAGTGGGAGGGCTCGCCGCTGGATCTCCAGCCGTTCGGCGCGCGGATCTACGAGGAGATCCACCTGCCGCGGAGGCCGGAGTGAGAGCGGAGTGAAGGATCCGGGTGTCCGCGGCGCACCTGGGGAGGATTCGACGCCACGAGAGGTCGGGACGCAGCGGCCGCGACGCCCACAGCGCTCCCGGGAAGAACGGACATGCGCGGATGAGCGCGGAGGAGGAGACGACGATGTTGGATGCACAGCTGGCCGCGAGCAGGCGGCTGCACTGGATGAACATGGTGGAGCTGCACGCTCAGGACAGGGGCGAGCAGATCGCCCACGTGGACGGTGAGAGCCGGACCACCTGGGCCCAGCTGCACGCGCGGATGCGGGCTGTCGCGGCCGAGCTGCAGCGCCGCGGCGTGGGGCCCGGCGACCGCGTGTTCCTGCTCTCGCTCAACAGTGCGCAGGCGCTGGCCGCGCTCCTGGCGATCAACACCGCCGGCGCGGTCGCGGTGCCGCTCAACATCCGCTCCGCCGGTCCGGAGCTCGACTACCTCATCGAGGACTCCGGCGCCGTGCTGGGGTTCGCGGATCAGCTGGGCGAGGCGCGGCTGGCGGAGGCCACTTCCGGCGGCGAGGTCCCGGTCATCCGCTTCGGGGAGGAGTTCGAGGCGATCGCGGACTCCGGCGAAATCTCCGCACCCGTGGACGTGGCGGAGTCCGAGGCGGCCTTCATCATCTACACCTCCGGCACCACCTCCGCCCCCAAGGGCGTGGTCCTCACACACCTGAACATGGCGGCGCAGACCATCACCACGAACCGCATCGCCCCGGCCGGCGGAGCGGACGACGCCCTGATGCTCGTGGTCCCTCTGTTCCACATCGCCGCGATCGGCACCGTCTATCCGGCGGTCCTCAACTCGGTGAAGGTCGTCGTGGCGCCCTCGCAGGTGATGACCAACATCGCCGCGCTCGCGGACCTGGTCGAGGCCGAGGGCGTGACCAACATGTTCCTCGTGCCCACCCTCTGGCAGGCGTTCTGCTCGCTGCCGGGCATCCGGGAGCGCCGGCTGCGTCTCAAGGCGCTGCAGTGGGGTGCGTCCCCGGCGAGCCGGGAGACGCTGCAGCTCATGGCGGACACCTTCCCGGACGCGGCGATCAGCGCCGCCTTCGGGCAGACGGAGATGTCTCCCGTCACGTGCGTCCTCTCCAGCGAGGACTCGTTCACCCGGATGGGTGCCGTGGGCAAGCCGGTGGGCCTCGTCGCCGCGCGAGTGGTGGGGCCCGACGGCGAGGACGTGCCGGTGGGGGAGACGGGGGAGATCGTCTACCGCGGCCCCGGCCTCATGCGCGAGTACTGGCGGAAGCCGGAGCAGACCGCCGAGGCCACCTACGACGGGTGGTTCCACTCCGGCGATCTCGTCACCCGGGACGAGGACGGCTACGTGACGGTGGTGGACCGGGCGAAGGACATCATCATCTCCGGCGGGGAGAACATCTCCTCCGTCGAGGTTGAACATGCCGTCGCCGCTCATCCTAAGGTTGCCGATGCGAGCGTGATCGGCGTGCCGCACCCGCAGTGGGTGGAGACGCCCCTGGCGATCGTCGTACCGGCGGATCCGGCGGACCCGCCCACGCTGGAGGAGATCCAGGACTTCCTCGCGCCCCGGCTGGCGTCGTTCAAGAAGCCCACGCGGCTGGAGGTCGTGGACGAGCTGCCGCGGAACGCCTCGGGCAAGCTGCAGAAGCACCGCCTGCGGGAGGAGTTCGCCGGCTGAGGCCGGGTTCGGAGGCAGCGGGGCGAGGCTCGCGCGAGGCGGCCCGAGACCGGGGTCGGCTGTGCCGGAGCCGGCCGTGCTGGGACAGGCGGCCTCGGCGAGGGTGGGATCTGCCCGAGGCCGGCCCGGGTCAGCTGGCCGGCCTCGGCGGCCTCAGTCCGCGCTGCCGCCGTAGTGGGCCGCCGTGAGCGCGAGCCCCTCCTCGACGGAGACGCGCGGCTCCCACTGCAGGACCTCGCGCGTGCGGCGCTGGTCGAACCAGTGGGCGGTGGAGAGCTGTTCGGCGAGGAAGCGGGTGAGCGGCGGCTCGCCGTCACCCTTCTCCCGCACGGATTCCGGCAGATGCTCCCACGCAGTCTCCACCGCCGCACCTGCGGCCAGCCCCGCCGCCACCGGCACGTGCACGGCCGGCGGCTTCGCCCCTCCTGCCAGCGCGATCCGGCTCATGAGCTCGCCGATCATCCGCGGCTGCCCGTTCGTGAGCACGAGGGCCTCGCCGTGCACGCGCGCACACGCGGGCAGCGCCGCGGTGATCGCCTCGACGGCGTTGGCCGAGTACAGCGTGTCCACCAGTGCGGCACCGGAGCCGATGAAGGGCAGCCGCCCCGCCCGCGCGCGGTCGATGATCCGCTCCGTGAGCTGCGTGTCGCCCGGCCCCCACATGAGGTGCGGACGCAGGACGAGGACGCGGAAGTCCTCCCCCGCGGCCTCGGCACGGGCGTCCGCGCCCAGTGCCAGCAGCTCGCCGGCGGCCTTCGTCCGGGCGTAGTCGCCGCGCGCGCGTTCCGGGTCCGCCGGGCCCGCGCCGTCGCCCGTGAGCGAGGAGCCCGCGTGCGCCACCGACGGCGAGGAGATGTGCACCCAGCGGCGCACGCGTGCCGCGCGCGCACCCTCGAGGAGCACGCGGGTGCCCTCGACGTTGATGCGCTCGAAGTCCGCCGGGTCCCCGGAGACGGAGACCTTCGCCGCCATGTGGATGACGGCCTCGGCCCCGGAGACCGCCATCTGCACGGCCTCCGGATCCGTGACGGAGCCCTGCACGTCCACTGCCCCCGGCACGCCTGAGGGCCTGCGCTGCAGCGTCGTGACGGTGTGGCCGGCATCGATGAGCGCCCGGGCGGTCGAGGAGCCGAGCAGCCCGGAAGCGCCGGTGACGAGTACGTGCATGAGTGCCTCCTGGTGACGGGGACGGACGATCCGGGTCCGACGAACGGGAGCCGGGGCGGGCAGGCCGGGGTGATGCGCCCGGCCTGCCGTGGGCGGTGCCGGCGGGGATGGTCCGCCCTGCGTGGCGTCAGGGCCTCCCGATGCGCCCGCCGGCCAGCACCTCGGCCGCCCAGCGTGCGAGCCGTGAGCGGTCGATCTTGGAGTTGTGGCGGATGTCCGTGGGGAAGGACCGGGTGACGAGCACCGCGGCGACGTCGTGGCCGGTGACGGCGCGCACGGCGGAGCGGACCGCCGAGGCCAGCCCCAGGGGCGCCGGACCGTGCGCCGGGAGCCCCCGGGAGTGCAGCCCGCGGCCACGGACGCCCGGGGACCGTGCGGGATCCGGCTCCACGACGATGACGAGGGCCTGCGTGCCGGTGGGCCCCACGCCCACGGCGGCGGAGCGGAGCACGCCGTCCAGCGCGTCCACCACGGCCTCCGGGCCGCCCGGTCCCAGCGGACCGTGCGGTGTGGTGACGACGTGCTGGACGCGTCCCTCGAGCCAGACGCGGCCGTGAGCGTCGAAGTGGCCGATGTCGTTGGTGCGGTGCCAGAGGAGGCCGTCGCGCGAATCGCGGGCGGCGGCGCGGTCCGTGCTCCACAGGCGGTCGTAGCCGGCCTTGAGGTGTGCGCCGGAGGCGACGAACTCGCCCAGGACGCCCTGGGCCTCCTCGCCCTCCAGCAGGTCCTCGGACGGAGCGCCGTCCTCGCCGATGGGAGCGAGCGCCAGGCGCACGCCGTCCACCGGCCGGCCCACGCAGACGCCCAGGTCGCGGGAGACCGCGGTGCGGGCGGAGGAGCGGGCGGTGCCGGAGGCAGCTGCGGTGCCGGAGGCAGTCGCGGGGGCGGAAGCAGCAGCGGGGGCGGACCCTGCTGCGGCCTCGGAGGTGGCTGCAGCCTCGGCGGACGGCTCCTCCGCTGCGGCACGGAGCGCGCGCTCGGAGTCCGCGTGCGCCTGAGCGACCTCAGCCCGGTCGATGTCCGTGAGCACGAGGCCCTCGGTCATGCCGTAGGGCGTGTGGATGCGCGCATTGGGGAACACGGACGCGAGGGCGTTCATGAGCTCCAGCGGTACGGGCGCCCCTGCGGAGAGGACCATCTGCACGCGTGCGCACGCCGTGGACTGCGCGAGGCTGAGCTCATGGGCCGTGGCGACGACATTGCGGTAGGCGGCGGGGGAGGCGAAGACCATCGTGGCCCCGCCCTCCTCGATCGCCTCCGCCAGGGCCGCGGCCGTGAGCGTGCGCGGCTTCGTCACCGCCATGTCCGGCGTGGTCGAGACCGCCCCGATCCCCGGCCCCAGCAGTGCGAAGGGCGGGAAGCCCGCGACGAGCGAGGTGCCCGGCTGTACGTCGAAGACCCGCGTGAGCACCTGTGTGAGAGCGGTGAGACGCGCATGCGTGTAGCGGACGCCCTTGGCCGGTCCAGTGGAGCCGGAGGTGAAGAGGATGGCGGCGTCGTCCTCGGCCGCGGGGCGGGGCAGCGGTGTGCCGGCGGCCTCGGGCGCATCGAGGAGCTCCTCCAGGCTCGTCTCCACGCTCAGGGCGGTGCGCTGGGCGCGGGAGAGCTTCTGCACGGAGAGCCTGCGACCGGGCCAGCCGGCCATGCGGGCGAGGGCCAGGCCGGGTCGCTCCCCGATGATCCACTGCGGGTCGGCCGAACGCACCGCGCGGGTCATGCCCGCAGGCCCCAGACCCGCGTCCGCCACCACAGCGACTCCGCCCGCACGCAGCACGCCGTAGAGGCCGGTCGTGAGGTCGTTGCCGGGCGGCACGAGCATGGACACGCGGTCGCCGGGCCGCAGGCCCAGCCGCACGAGGCCCTCCGCGATGGCCTGGACGCGCGCCGCGACCTCCGCCCAGGTGAGGGATGCGCGCGGATTCTGCGACATGTCCACGGTGGCGGGGGAGTGGTCGTCCGCGCGCTCCTCGAGCGCATCGACGATGAGGCGCGTGGATTCCGAGGGCTGTGTGCTGGTGCGGGGCTGTTCGGCTGCGGGGGCCTCCGCGTCCGTGGGCGCCGCCGAGGCTGCGGACGGTTCCGAGGCCGTCGTCGCAGAGGTGCGCGCGGCCTCGGCCGCGGGGGTCTGCGCGACTGCGGACGGACCGGCTGCGGGGAACTGCTCCTCCAGCCAGCGCAGCACCACGCCGGCCACGTCCTCCTCCTCGCTCACCAGGTGGCTCGCCTTCTCGAAGCGGTGCAGGTCCGCCTGCGGCAGGCGGGTGCGGAGGTCGCGGAGGTAGCGCTCGAGGAAGACGGGGTCCTTGGGGCCCCACACCAGCAGAGCCGGGTGCGTGAAGGAGGCGATGTCCTCGCCCAGCTGCTGCAGCTCGGAGTGGGAGGGGTGCGTGTCCGTGGCGGGGATGTCCGCGACGAACCCGCCGATCCCGCCGCGCTCCGCCGCCGTGGTGTAGGGCGCCCGGAACCCGGCGACGGCCCCGGCGGAGAGTGCGTCCTTCGCCAGCGAGAGCGTGGTGCGCAGGAACAGATCCGTGTGCACCGTGGAGACGGGGAGCAGCGGTCCCGCGAGCGCGGCGGCCAGCGGTGCCGGCAGCTGCGCGTGCTCGGGCTGGTGCACGGCGGTGTTGAGCGAGACGGCGGCGGAGACGCGGTCCTGGTTGCGCGCGGCCCAGGTGAGCGAGAGCACGCCGCCCCAGTCGTGGCCGATCGTGACGACGGGGTGGTCTGCGGTGCTCTCCCAGGCAGCCTTTGCTGCGGCGGCGGTGGCTTCCGCGGTGCCTGCTGCGGTTGCCGGACCGGTGGGCGCGTCTCCGTCACCCTCGGCCAGCAGGTGGGTGACGAGCGCGTCGAAGTCCGCCACCCGGTCCGCGATGCGGCGCACACCGGGATCCGCCGGGCGCGGGGCGCGGGCGTGCGGGAGGCGCTCGGAGAATCCCATGTCCAGCTGGTCCGGGGCGATGACACGCCATACGCGCCCGGGCCGAGGCCCTGCGGCCTCGGTCCCCGCGGCCTGGTCCATCGCCGCCTGTGCGAGGTGCCGCCACAGGTACGACCAGGTGGGGTTGCCGTGCAGGGCGAGGATGGTGCCGGTGGGGGTGAGGCCGGCCTCGGCGAGTGCCGGACCGGTGTCCAGCACGTGGAAGGTGCGGGCGCCGTCGAAGGTGTCGACCGTGACGAGCCGCGACCAGGCGGGATCGAAGCCCTCGAACTCGCCGCAGGCCTCATGGGGCA
>NZ_JALAHB010000244.1 GCF_022712115.1 Brevibacterium sp.
GGGGCGGAGGCATCTGCAGGGGAGGAGCCTGCCTCAGACGAGGATGCCGGCCCGCTCGTCGTGCACGTGGTGGGCGCCGTGGAGCGCGAAGGCGTGGTCGAGCTGCCGGCGGGCGCACGGATCGCGGACGCGCTCGAAGCTGCCGGCGGAACCGATCCGTCCGCGCAGGCCTCGGCGCTCAACCTCGCCCGCCCCCTCGCGGACGGCGAGCAGGTGTACGTGCCCACCGCCGCCGAGGTGGAGTCCGGGGAGTTCGCGTCGCCGCCGGACGGCAGCGGTGCGGGCCAGGCGGCAGGCGAAGCGGGTGCGGCGAGCGAAGCGGGCGGAGGCGCCGGCGCGGCGGACGGAGGCACCGCACTCATCGACCTCAACACCGCGGACGGCGCGGCGCTGGAGACCCTGCCCGGGGTCGGTCCGGTGACGGCGCAGGCGATCCTCGACCACAGGGAGGAGACCGGCGGCTTCTCCTCGGTGGAGGAGCTGCTCGAGGTGCCCGGCATCGGGGAGGCCACCCTCGGGAGGCTCCGTGACCTCGTCACGGTGTGAGCATGTGCGGCGGGAGGTGCGGCAGCGGACGTCGGAGCTGCTGCGAGGGGCGGGAACGCGCCTCGTCCATCGTGTGGGCACCTGCCGCACGGCCGCGGCCGCCGCCGGGGCGTGGCTGGGCGCCGGCACCGGGGGAGTGCCTGCCGTGCTCGCGGTCTGCGCGCTTCTCCTGGCGCTCGGGGTCCTCCTGCTGCTCGCCCGGCCGGGGCGGCGCAGGGTGGATGCGCTGCGGACCGTCGCGGGCGGTCTGGCCTTCTCCGCCGGACTCACGGGTGTGCTGGCCGGAGCCCATGCGCACGGACAGGGCAGGGCGCCGCAGCCGGAGTCCGTCCGGGCGAGCGTCGTCAGCGAGTCCCATGAGACCGCCTCGGGCCGCTACCGCGCGCTCGCCACGGGGGAGTTCGGGAGGGCGACGCTCATCGCGGACGAGCCGCTGCCGCCTGCCGGGACACTGGTCGAGGCACGCCTCGACTGGTGGGACGAGGGTCTCGCGGGCGTGGAGGAGGCGACGGCGGTGCGCGCGCCGGGGGCGGTGTGGCGTGCTCGCGCGGACGTGCGAGCGGGGCTGGCCCGGGCCTCGGTGGGAGGGCATGAGGGCGCGGAGCTGCTGCCGGGACTGGTGATCGGAGACACCGCGCGGGTCTCGGCCGAGCTCGAGGAGGCGATGCGGACCGTCTCGCTCACACACGTGACCGCTGTCTCAGGTGCGAACATCCTCATCGTCGCCGGGGTGGTGCTCCTCGTCATGTCCCGTCTCTGCCGGCCCTGGTGGGCGCGCCTGCTGCCGGCGGCCTGCGTGACGGCGGGATACGTGTTCGTGGTGGGACCGGAGCCCAGCGTCACCCGTGCCACCGCGATGGCCGCACTCACCGCGATCGGTCTCCTGCGGCCGGTGGGCACGCCCACCGTGGCGGTGCTCGCCTCCGCGGTGTCGGTGCTCCTCGTGTGGCAGCCGCAGCTGGCCGGCGAGATCGGCTTCGCACTGTCCGTGGCCGCGACCGCCGGGATCCTGCTGGTGGCTCCTCCGCTCACCCAGCTCCTCGTCGATCGCCGGGTCCCCGGCTGGGCGGCCGCGGCGATCGCCGTGCCGGCGGCGGCGCAGCTCGCCTGCACCCCGCTGCTCATCGTGCTCGCCCCTCAGCTGAGTCCGTGGTCGGTTCCCGCCAATCTCGCCGCCGGACCGGCCGTCGCTCCCGCCACCGTGCTGGGCCTGCTCGCGATGGCGCTCGAGGCGGCGGGGGCGTCGTGGCCCGCACGGCTCTTCGGGGGACTGGGCGCATTCTGCGCCTGGTGGATCACCGGAGTGGCACATGTGTGCGCGGCGCTGCCGGCTGCGGCCCTCCGCTGGCCCGAGGCGCCCGGAGGCGTGGTGCTCGCCTGCGTCATGGCGGCCTTCGTGTGCGCTGCGGTGCTGCTCCGCGGTCGGTCCAGAGCAGCGGCCGCCGTCCTCGCCTTCGCAGTGGCCGTGGGCGGCAGCCTCGTACCGGTCCTCGGACAGCCGGGACGCGGCGAGTGGTCCGTGCTCGTCTGCGATGTGGGGCAGGGCAGCGCCGTGCTCCTGCGCGCACAGGAAGAGTCCGGTGACCATGCTCTGCTCGTGGACACGGGCGACGACGCCGAAGCCCTGCACCGCTGCCTGGAAGGTTCGGGCGTCCGGCGCCTGACCCTCGCGGTCTCCCACTTCGACCGCGATCACGTGGGAGCCCTCGATGCTGCCGTGGAGGCCGCCGAGGTCCATGCGCTCATCGTCCCGCGCGCGCTCGCCCACACCCCGGAGGCCGAGGACGCGCGTGCACTCACAGGGTTGAGCGGCATCCCGGCTGCCCGCGGAGAGGCGCTCCCGCCGGAGGCGCTGCCTCCCGGGGTGCGGGTGCGCGTCCTGTGGCCGCCGCCGCGGGCCGGCTCCAGCGCGGACGGCAACGGGCATTCGCTGGTGCTCCTGGCGGAGGCCGACGGGATCACGGTGCTGCTGCCGGGGGACATCGGGCGGACGCAGTCGCTCGTCCTCGCCTCGGTGCTCGCGCAGGAGCCGCCCGTCGATCTCATGCTCGCGCCGCATCACGGCAGCGGGGACATGGCTCCCGCGCTGCACCGCGCGGCGCGGCCTCGGGTGGGGGCGGTTTCCGTCGGCGCGGACAATTCATACGGGCATCCCACGCCTTCTGCACTCGCCGCCTTCGGGGGTGCCGAGGTGCTGCGGACGGATGCGTGCGGCACGCTGGCGGTGACCGCGGGTGGTGCCGTGCGGGCGGAGGATCCGGACTGCGGCCGTGCCCGCGCAGGCGGATAGAGTTGCGCACATGGCGGCAGCGAAGAAGAAGACGGTCCCCTGGCACAGGGCGGCACCGGCACCTCTCGTCCTCATCTCCGGCGGTGAGGACGTGCTCATCCGCAACGCCCGCACGCGCATCGTCGCCGCAGTGAGGAAGAAGCATGCGGACATCGAGCCGGTGCGTCTGTCCGCATCCTCCTATGAGCCGGGCTCCCTGCCGGGAGCGGCGGCACCCTCCCTCTTCAGCTCCCACGGTCTGGTGCTCGTGAGCGATCTGCAGGCGATGACGGACGAGTTCCTCCGCGATTCCCTCGCATACGTGCAGGACCCCAATCCGGACGTCGTCGTGGTGATGGAGCACAAGGGCGGCAACCGGGGTGCGCGGCTGCTCAAGGCACTGGCGGCGGCAGAGGTGCCCACCGTGGACGCCGCGGTGCTCAAGAGCGAGGCCGACAGGCAGAAGTACGCGCAGGATGCGTTCTCCCGCGCCAAGCGGGAGATCACGGCAGACGGCCTCACGGCGCTCATGGGCGCGCTGGGTTCCGATCTCTCGGAGCTGGATGCGGGAGTGCGGCAGCTGCTCGCGGACACGGAGGGCCCGGTCGATGCGGCCGCGGTGGACCGCTACTACGGCGGTCGCATCGAGGCGACCGGGTTCAAGGTCGCGGATGCCGCGGCCGCCGGCCGGGCGGGGGAGGCGCTGGCGCTCCTGCGCCATGCGCTGGCCACCGGAGCGGATCCGGTGCCAGTGGTGGCGACGCTGGCCATGAAGCTGCGCGGTCTGGCGAAGGTGCAGGGACTGCCGGGCTCCTCGCAGTCGCTGGCGGCGGAGCTGGGCATGGCGCCGTGGCAGGTGGACCGGGCCAAGCGTGAGGTGCGAGGGTGGAACGAAGTCGCGCTGGGACGGGCTCTGCTGGCCGCGGCGGAGGCGGATGAGGCCGTGAAGGGCGGCGGCCGTGACCCGGAGTACGCGGTCGAGCGTCTCGTTGCCGTGGTGGCAGAGCAGTCCCGCGTGCGCTGAGCAGCCCTGCAATGTGGTGAGCGGCCCCGCCTGTGCTTGAGCGGTGTTCTTTCCTGGGCCCGGTTCTTCGTGGGCCTGGTTCTTCTTGGAC
>NZ_JALAHB010000245.1 GCF_022712115.1 Brevibacterium sp.
ACTTGCATGGCGGGGGGGCGGCGGTCCTGCTCGCGGCGGCGCGGGCGGCTGATGGCGAGCTGGGGCGCGGGGACATCGTGGTGGCGCTCGTGGCGGACGAGGAGGACGTGAGCGGCGGGACGGAGGAGGTCCTCGACCATCTGCGTGCGGAGGGCATCCGCATCGATGCCGCAGTGGTCCCCGAGCCCACGGATGAGGTCGTCATGCCCGCGCACCGCGGCTTCGTGTGGGCCGAGGTGACTGTGCGCGGTGTGGCGGCGCACGGTTCGCGGCCGGACCTGGGTGTGGACGCGATCGTCAGGGCAGGTGCCTTCCTCACTGCGCTGGGTGGGCTCGGCGAGCGGCTGGCCGCCGGGCCGCGCACGCCGCTGCTGGGCACCGGCAGCGTCCATGCTTCGCTCATCTCCGGCGGAGCGGAGGTCTCGAGCTATCCGGACGCGTGCACCGTGACGCTGGAGCGGCGCACCGTTCCCGGCGAGGACGCGGCCTTCGTGGAGGCGGAGCTGCGGGAGATCGTCGATGAACTCGCCGCCCGTGATCCTGAGTTCTCTGCGGAGGTGCGGGTGACGTTCGAACGGCCGCCCTTCGACGCAGGGGAGGACTCCGCTGTGGTGCCAGTGGTCAGAGAGGCGTACGCGCAGGTCACCGGGCGTGAGGCCGAGGTGACCGGTATGCAGGCGTGGACGGACTGCGCCCTGCTGGCCGAGGCGGGGATCGACGCGGTGCTGTTCGGTCCCGTGGGGGCCGGCGCGCATGCGGCGGAGGAATGGGTGAGCCTCGACTCCCTCGTCACGCTGAGCCGCGTGCTGGAGCGCACGGTGCGGGAGTTCACGGCGTAGCGGGGTGCTCAGCTCGCGGGGTGCTCAGCCCCGCTGCTCACTGAGCGCGGCTTCGAGGATGCGAGCGGCCTCGGGGTACGCGCCAGGATCAGGGCCCGCGAAGCTGAGGCGCAGGAATCGGCCGGTGGGCTCTGCCGGGAACCAGGCGTCGCCGCCGGCGATGAGGAGGCCTCGGGCTCCGCAGTCGCGTGTGAGCTCGGACAGATCCGTGGAGTCGGGCACCCGCACCCACAGGTTGAGCCCGCCGTGAGGGAGGGCGTCGAGGCAGACGCTCGACGCATGTTCCCGGAGCGCTCCTGCGAGGAGGTCGCGGCGGGACTGCAGCTCTCGCCGCAGGCCGCGCAGGTGCGTCCGCCAAGCAGGCTGCGTCACGACGTCGAGGGCCGCCGCCTGCAGGACTCCGCTGATATACAGGGACTGCGCCTCCGCCTCGGCGCGGATGCGGTCCCGCGCCGGCCCGCGCGCGATGAGCCCGGCCACCCGGACTGCGGGGGAGACGCTCTTCGTCAGCGACCGCAGCCAGACGACGTGTCCGTTCTCGTCCTGCGCGGCCAGGGGCGAGGCGTCTGCCGTGATCCCGAAGTCGTGCGCCCAGTCGTCCTCGACGAGGAATGCCCGGCGCTCGCGCACCACCTCCAGCACCTGTCTGCTGAGCTCCGGTGACCAGCAGGCACCGGTGGGATTGGCGAAGGAGGGCTGGGCGTAGAAGGCGCGGGCGCCGGTCTGCGCGAATGCGCGGTCCAGCTCCTCCGGGTCCGGGCCGTTCGGACTGCTGGTGATCGGCATGAGCCGGACGCCTGTCTGCTCTGCGGCGAGGATCGCTCCCCAGTAGGTGGGCGATTCGATGAGCAGGGTCCCGCCTTCGCCCACCAGCGCACGGAACACCGCGCTCAGCCCGCTCTGGCTGCCGGGCAGGACCACGACGTCGTTCGCGGTGGGAGCTGAGATGTGAGGCAGAGCGAGCGCACTCAGCTCTGCGGCGAACCAGGCCCGCAGCTCAGCCGTGCCCGCCGCCGGTGGCCGCGTCACGGCGGCGTCGCTGCGGGCGGCACGGGTGAGCGCGGGGCGCACCAGGCGCTCAGGCAGCAGTTCGCGGTCGGGGTAGCCGGCGTGCAGGGCGATGGTGTCCACAGGCGTTGTGCGCAGAGCGGCAGGTCCGCCATGCACCCGGCGGGGAGGTGTCCCCAGTGCCGAGGTCTGCCATCCGTAGTCGTGGGGTCTCGCCGTGCGCGCCGCCAGGACGAAGGTTCCGGCACCCGGCCGCGTCTCCACCAGACCCTGCGCGGCGAGGAGGCGCAGTGCCTGCTGCACTGTCACCGGGCTCGCACTGTGCTGCGCGACGAGAGCGCGTGTGGACGGCAGCTTCGCCCCTGCGGGAGCCGTGGAGATCCAGGTGCGCAGGGCCTCGGCGATCCTCTCACTGCTACCATTGCTCATGAAGACACATAGTAGCGCTACTGTCAGCACACCCACTCCGCTACACTCTCCGCGCGTCGGCCTCCTCTGGGGCCTCCTGGGCGTCGCCGCCTTCTCCTTCACCGTCCCCCTCACCCGCATCGCCGTGGACGGCGGGCACATGTCGCCGCTGTTCGTGGGTGCCGGCCGGGCCGTGATCGCGGCCGTCCTCGCTGCAGCGGTGCTGATGCTGACCCGGCAGCCGTTTCCCCGCGGCGGGCAGTGGGCGCAGGTGGCGGTCGTGGCCGGAGGGGCGGTCATCGGATTCCCGCTGCTGACCTCGTACGCACTCACCACAGCCCCGGCGAGCCATGGAGCGGTGGTCATCGCGCTCCTGCCTGCCGCGACGGCGGTGATCGCGGTGCTGCGGACGCGGGAGAGGCCTCGGGCGGGGTTCTGGATCGCCGCGGTCTGCGGTGCTGCTGCGGCAGTGGCCTTCGCCGCGGTGCAGGGCGAGGGCCTCGGCGGGCTCCACCGCGCGGACTGGCTGCTGTTCGCGGCCGTGCTCGCCTGCGCGATGGGCTATGCGGAGGGCGGTGTGCTCTCCCGCAGCCTGGGCTCCTGGCAGACCATCTCCTGGGCCCTCGTGCTGGCGTCACCGCTCATGGCCGTGCTCACCGCGTGTGCTCTCGTGCAGCAGCCGCCGGTGGCCTCGGGTGCGCAGTGGGGAGCCTTCGCCTACCTCGCTGTCGTGAGCATGTACCTGGGGTTCTTCGCGTGGTACCGGGGCCTGGCGATCGGCCCGATGGCGCAGGTGAGCCAGGTCCAGCTCACTCAGCCGATCATGAGCCTCGGCTGGGCGGCGCTCCTCCTGCGGGAGCACCTGAGCGGAGTCACCGTCCTCGGAGGCGCGGCGGTGATCGCCTGCGCGCTGCTGGCAGTGCGGGTGCGGAGCCGGCCGCGGGACTGAGTGCGGATCGAAATGGTCGCTCCTGGGGGGGTGCCCGGCCGGGAGGGAGGGTTCTCACTCAGCCGTCGTCTGCATCCCGCCTTCCCACCCTTGGGGTGAACCGGATGCGGGAGTGGCTCAACACGGAGCGTGTCAACTGAGTACCATTTTTGGTACTGTATTGCCAGGAGGTGTACCGGTGAGCTATCGGCAGGATCTATGGGAGATCGCTGCATCCCGCAACGGTGTGGTGACCGTCGCGGAGGCGGAGGATGCGGGCGTGCCCGCCGTCGAGGTGCGGAAGCTTGCTGCCCGTGGTGCGCTCCGCGGGTATGGGCAGGGCGTCTACACACACGGTGATGTGCCGATGACCTCGTTCACCGAGCCGACGATCGCTGTGGACCTTGCTGGAGGAGGCGCGTTCCTGCACCGTCAGTCCGTGCTCAGTCTGCTCAGGCTCGGACAGTTCAATCCACCGAAGGTGTGTGTGGGCACGCGCCGCCGTGTGCGGCGCAGGCTGCCGGAGTGGATGGAGTTGGAGAGGCGGCCTGACGTGCCCGATGAGGATCTCACTCGCTACGAGGGCGTCCCGGCGACGACGGTTCGGCGGGCACTGGACGACGTGCGGGATCGGATGCCGCCCGATCGATGGAAGGCTGTGGTCGATGAGGCGCTCAGGCGAGACCTGATAGGCGAGCGGGATGCGGCAGAGTGGGAGGCGGCATCGGCATGAGCAAAGTGATGCCGCCGCTGAACGTGACTCAGCTCAACGCCAGACTCGCCCAGGCTGCTGCCGAGCTGAGCATTCCGATTGCGCGTGCGCGTGTGATGCTCTGCACGTTGATCGTGTCGCAGATGCTCCCCGAGGCTGTCGCTGTCAAGGGTGGCATGGGGGTGAAGCTGCGGTTCGGTGAGCGTGGCACGCGCGCGACCTCCGACTTCGATGTCTCCACCCGCGCCCGCGGTGAGGAGTTCGAGCAGGAATTCCGCACACGTCTGGCCGAGGGCTGGGGGAGGCTGCCGGCGTCGAAGGGTGAGCTGCGTCGCGACCCGGATGCGCCGGAACGCGTCGCGTTCACGGCGACTGTGCGGGCTGCGCGGCTCCATGATCCGGGGCTTGCTCGGCCGGAGTATGTGATGCACCCGTATCGGGTATCGATCATGTTCCTCGGCACAGCCTGGGGTGCGCTCGATGTCGAAGTCTCCGATCCAGAGATCGATCCTTACGCGCACACGCGGAAGGAGATCGACGGCGAACTCGTGCAGTTCGGGGCCCACTTCGGCTTCGGAGATCTGCAACCAGTCGAGCTGGTCGATCTTGAGTACCAGCTCGCGCAGAAGCTTCACGCCGTCACCGATCCTGCCTATGTGCGAGCGCATGATCTGGTCGACCTGCAGCTGCTGTGGAACGCTGGCCCCGATCTGCCGGTCCTGCAGGGGTTGTGCGTGCGCACGTTCGGTTGGCGGCGCCAGCAGGCTTGGCCCCCGCTCCCGTTGCGTCCGATGGATGGCTGGGAACTCGCATACGCCGAGGCACGAGCAGAAACCGAGGTCGGTGGCAGGACATCAGTGCTGCCCGACGTTGCGGCGGCGCGCCACTGGCTTGAGCAGATCATCGACGTCATTGCTTCGTCTCCTGCTCTCGATTGACCCCAATTGAAGAAGGGAGCGCTGCGTCTGTCGGCGTGCACTCACTCTGCGATCGTGATGCCCAGCTGCGCGGCGAGCAGAGCGGCGAGCTCCGCAGCCTGCGCGGAGGAGACGACCGTGCCGCGCATGCTCTCGACTCCGCTCACAGACCGCAGCTCCACTCCGCGCAGGTCCACACTGCTCAGCCGTGCCCCCTCGAGCTGCAGCGAGCGCACGGTGCAGTCACGGAACGCGACGCGTCCCGCCGTCGCCTGGGAGAGATCCAGCTCCTCGATCACGCAGTCGGTGAAGAGGACGTCGGTCAGCTCTGCCGCGCGCAGATTCACCCACGACAGCTTGCTCCCCCTGATCTCCACCGATTCCAGCGAGGCGTCGAACAGCTCCACGGCACCCAGACGCGAATCCTCGATGCGCACCTCCCGCAGAGTGGAGCGGGCGAGGCCGAGGACCGGCGCGTTCAGCCGCTCCACCCGGGTCTGCAGCAGGCGAGAGCCGCGCAGCTGCGCCTCGTGCGCCTCGAGGCCGAGGAACTCGCACTCCGTGAAGCTGACCCCGGTGAGGTCGCGTTCCGTCAGGTCCGCGTGCGCGTAGCGGCGCAGATCGCAGACGCCGCCCGCACGGATCTCCGCCGCGTCCGCCTCGTCGAGCTCCGGCAGGCGCAGGGCGTCGATCCGCGGTGCGGCGAACGAGCCGTTCTTCGCAGAGGTGCGCGATCTGGTTGTACGGGCGGGCATGGGAGCCTCCTGGCGGGATGCGGGATGCGGGATGCGGGATGCGGGATGCGGGATGCGGGATGCGGGATGCGGGGAACAGGGTGCAGGGAGCAGTGGACGGTGGACAGAGAGAAGTCGGCGGCAGGTTCAGCGCCCGAGGCCGAGCGCCTCCACCACCTCGGCGACCCTGCGGCGCTGTGCCTCGGTGAGGCCCTGGAGCGGGAGAGGCAGGCACTTCCGTGGGGCCAGCCCCAGATGTTCGGCGATCGCGGCGATGACCCGGATGCTCCCGCCGAACTCCGTGAACAGCTCCCACAGCGGCGACATGCGCGCCGAGGCGGCCGCGGCCTCGGCGGCATCACCGCGCTGCGCGGCCCGTGTGATCTCCAGCGCGAGCTCCGGCAGTGTTCCGCCCACCACCGAGTACCAGGCCTCGCATCCGGCGCTCAGCCCGGCGGCCGCATACGCGTCACCGGAGACGCCGATCGTCACATGCTCCGGCACCACGGCGCGGATCGCGGTCACGTGATCCCGGGCCTCGGCGGGGTCTGCCGGAACGCCGGGGATCTTGATCGAGGTGATGCCGGGCAGCTCCGCGATGCGGCTGTAGAGCTCCGGGGTGAACGTGAAGTGCGTGGTGCCCGGGTTGTCGTACACGATCACCGGCAGGTCCGTGTGCTCCGTGACGGTGCGGAACAATTCGAAGACGTCGTCGTGGGTGAGCGGCTGGTAGGTGAGCGGTGCCAGCAGCACGGCCTGCGCTCCGGCTGCCTCCGCGTCCTCCACGTGCGCCCGCACCTGCGAGGTGCGCAGCGCTCCGACACCCGCGAACACCGGGGTGTCGCCGGCGCCGTCCACGGCCAGCCGGACGACCCTGGCGCGCTCCTCCCGCGTGAGATAGGCGTAGGACCCGGTGGAGCCCAGTGCGGTGATCGAATCGACGCCGGCTGCTGCGAGCCTCCGCACGAGGCCGCTGAACGCCTCCTCATCCACGGCATCGTCCGCCAGCGGGGTGAGCGGGAATGCGCTGAGGCCGGTGAACATCGTCATCGCCGCTCCGTGTCCTTTCGGGGAGGGAAGGAAATCCCTGCGTGCGCCTCGTCGTTGCCGTGCACCTCAGTTCTGTCACGCATCTCCGCACCGCGCAACCTTTCGCACTTCTCACCGGTGTTCACGGGGCTGCGCATGCGCACACCGTTGAGAAGTGCGAAAGGTGGGACGCGGAGCGCATACGTGACCTCGCGCACGCCGTGGGCGCTCAGCGCGACCGCCGGTGCAGGTACGCGGCACAATGGTTCGCATGTCCGCACTCGCCTCCGCGCTCTCGTTCCGGCGCCTCGTCGACTCCAGCGCGACGCTGCGGATGCTCCGCGCAGACCACGTCGCGGTGATGGCCGCGATCCTCGGCGAGCATCTGGGCGCCCCCGGGGCCCGCATCGACACGGTCGACCTCCACGAACTCGTCGACGACGACCTGTTCGAGCTCCGCGACCACTTCGACCTGTCCGGTCGCTCCGCCAAGGCCTACTGCGACGACTGGCGGGGCGCCGGCATCCTCATCCGCCGCCCCGCCACGGACTCCCGCGGCGAGACCTACGAACTCTCCGCCGCGGGATTCGACGCGCTGCGCATCCTCGAACAGCTGGAGGAGCCCCAGACCACCGTCACGGAGTCCCGGCTGGTGGCGCTCGCCACCTCGCTGCACCAGCTCGCGATCGACACGGACCCGGACACGGGGCGCCGGCTGCGCGCACTGGAGAGCCAGCGCCGCCGTATCGACGCGGAGATCGCCCGGATCCGCAAGGGGGACGCGAAGGCCCGCGTGCTGGGCGGCAAGCGCGCCAAGGAGCGGGTCATCGACGTGCTCAACCAGGCCCAGGGGATGCCGGCGGACTTCGCCCGTGTGCGGGCGCGGTTCGAGGAGCTCAACCACGAGCTGCGCACCCGCATCCTCGAGGCGGACGAACTCCACGGCTCCGTCCTCGACGAGGTGTTCCACGGCATGGACCTCATCGAGGACTCCGAGGAGGGCCGCACCTTCGCCGCGTTCTCCTCCTTCGTGCGCGATCCCGAGCAGTCGGCGGCGTTCGAGGAGGACATCTCCGCGATCCTCAGCCGCGACTTCGCCCAGGACCTGCCGCTGCGCTCCCGCCAGGCCCTGCGCAGCCTCATGCGGGACATGAAGGACGGCAGCCGCGTGGTGCAGGGCGTCCTCACGGAGTTCGCCCGCGGTCTGCGCCGCTACGTGCACTCCCACGAGTACATGAGCGACCGCGCCATGCGGAGCCTCCTGCAGGAGGCGCTCGCACAGGCCGTGCCCGCGCGTCTGGAGGTGCGGCCCTTCACCCCGGTGGGGGAGGAGATGGAGCTCTCCTCCATGCGGATGAGCAGCGTGGGTGCGCTCATCCTCCACGATCCCGCGGACTTCGACACCGGCCAGACCCTCGACGAGGCCGAGGCCGTGACGGTGGACTTCGCCGCGCTCTCCGCGATCGCCCGGGAGTCGGAGATCGACTTCGACGAGCTCACGGACAACGTCAACGCCGTGCTGGGAGACGGGGGCGGCACACCGGCCTCCGTCGCGGAGGTGCTGGAGCACCACCCCGCCACCCAGGGCGTGGCGAGCGTGATCGGCCTCATCTCGCTGGCCGCCACCCAGGGCGAGATCGACATGGACGCCGCGGAGGAGCTCTCCTGGCACGGCACGGACGGGGTGCTGCGCCGCGCCGTCGTCCAGCGGCACGTCTTCACGAAGGAAGTGGATGTATGAGCACCAAGGACACGGCCGGCGTGGGTTCGGCCTCGGCGGTCGGCACCGCACTGCAGAATCCGGAGGCCACCATGGGCCTGTGGCGCGGTGACACCGGCACCCTCGCCGAGGCCTCGCGCCGGGTGCTGCTGGAGCTGCTCAAGGGCCCCTACGTCTCCGGTGCCCAGAGCCCCGGCCTGTGGGCCGCCCTCATCGCGGACGAGACCGCGATCCGCTCCCGCCTCCACGATCTCTTCCTCGAGCTCGTGCTCGATCCCGTCGACGAGTTCGCCTTCACCAGGAAGGTCGACACGCACGAGATCCAGGCGCCCAGCGCCCTGCGGTCCGAGCGCCTCACCTTCCTCGACACCGCCATGCTCCTCGTGCTGCGTCAGCTGCTCCTCGCCGCACCGGGGGAATCCCGTGTGATCGTGGGCCAGGAGGAGGTCTACGACCTGCTCAGCGTCTACCGCGACGGGGACGAGGCCACCTTCAAGCGCAACCTCAACGGCTCCTGGTCCCGCATGCTCAACAAGGTCCGCGTGCTCCACACCGTCGACGACGACCGCGCGCAGATCTCACCCATGATCCGCTTCCTCGTGGACGAAGACCGGGTGCGCGAGCTCACGGAGGTGTACCGCCGGATCGCCGGTGAGAGGGTCCAGGCCCGGGCCGCGGAGCAGCAGGAGCAGGATGCCCAGCAGACCGCAGAGGAGAACGCCTAAGTGAGCACAGCGACCCTGTTCGACCTCTCCCCGGAGAACCCCGCGTACTCCGAGGCCGCGCCCGGCGACCAGTGGCGCCTGGCGGAGGTGCAGCTGGCCAACTGGGGCACCTTCGACAAGGAGATCCACCGGCTGCCCATCGCCCGCCGGGGGCACCTCATCACCGGCCCCTCCGGCTCCGGCAAGTCCTCGCTGCTCGACGCGATCGCCGCCGTCCTCACCCCGGACAAGTGGCTGCGGTTCAACGTCGCGGCGCAGTCCGCGGGCGCGCGGGCGGACCAGCGCAGCATCGTGTCCTACGTCCGCGGCGCGTGGTCGCGCACCGCGGACTCGACCGAGGACCGCGTGGTCAGCCGCTACCTGCGTCCCGGGGCCACCTGGAGCGGCATCGTCCTGCGCTACGAGAACCCCGGGCACAAGCCGGTCTCGCTCGTCCGTCTCTTCTTCATCCGCGGCACCGGCACCTCGAGCTCCGACGTCTCGGATCTCTGCCTGCTGGACCGCTCCGCCGTGGACCTCGCCGACCTCCAGGAGCACGTGCGCTCCGGCATCGAGGCGCGCCGGGTCAAGGCCGCGTACCCGGACGCTGTCGTCACGACGGCGGGCACGCACGGCAAGTTCTACGCGCGGCTCCGCAGCGTCTTCGGGATCCGCCACGAGTCCGCCCTGCAGCTGCTCCACAAGACGCAGTCGGCCAAGAGCCTCGAGAGCCTCGACCAGCTGTTCCGCGAGCACATGCTGGAGCGGCCGGGCACCTTCGAGCTCGCGGAGACCGCCGTGGAGCAGTTCGGCGAGCTCGCGGACGCCCATTCACACGTCTCCCAGCTGCGGATGCAGCGCGACCACCTCGCCCAGCTGCGCACCGCCGCCCGCGCCTACGAGTCCTCGCAGGAGACGGCGGAGCAGGCCCGGGTGCTCGCCGCCGCCGTCCAGCCGTTCATCCAGCGCCGGGGCCTCGAGCTCACCCGGGAGGAGCTGACGCGGGCCGAGGAGCGGCTGGCCGGTCTCGCCGCGGACGCGGAGGAGGCGCTCGCGGCCGCCCGTGCCGCCGAGGACGACTTCGAGGCCGCACAGCGCCGGAGCATGGCCGCCGGCGGAGCGGACGCAGAGGCCCTGCAGATGCGCATCCGCGACGCGAAGGAGGCTGCGCTCGCCACCCGTGATCGCTGGGAGACCCTGCAGCGGCAGCTGGCGCAGGCGGGCATCGACCGGGCCCCGGCCTCGGCCGCGGAGTTCGCCGAGCTCCAGGCGGAGATCGCCCGCACCCTCGACGCCGCCGAGTCCGCGGAGTCCTCCGGTGAGGCGCACGGCCGGCGAGGTCCCTCCCACGAGGAGCACGAGCGGTTCTTCTCCGCGCGGAAGGAGCTGGCCCGCCTGGATGCGGACATCGCAGAGGTGCGGCGCAGCGGCTCCACCGTGCCCTCGCCCCTGCTGGAGGTGCGCCGCCAGATCTGCGCGGGCACGGACCTGCCCGAGAGCGCGCTGCCGTTCGTCGCTGAGCTGGTCGATGTCCGCGAGGAGCACAGCGACTGGACCGGCGCGATCGAACGGGTGCTGCGACCGCTGGCGCTCACGGTCCTCGTGCGCAGCGAGCACCTCCCGGCCGTGCGCGCCTGGGTGGACGCGCAGCGGATCCGCGCGCGCCTCGTGTTCGAGGAGGTGGGCAGCGAGCCCGCCGCCGTGCGCCAGCCGCGCAGCGAGCTCTCCCTCGTGCACCGGGTGCGCGTGAAGGACGGCAGGTTCGGCCGGTGGGTGCGCGCCGCGCTCGCCGAGCGCTTCGACCTGGCCTGCGTGGAGAGCGCCGCGGAACTCGCCGAGCACTCCCGTGCGGTCACCCGCGCGGGCCAGCTCAAGTCCTCGCGCACGCGGTACGAGAAGGACGACCGGCGGGCGATCGACGACCGGAGCAGCTGGGTGCTGGGAGACCGGGAGGCCAAGCTCGAGGCCTACCTCGAGCGGCGCCGGCAGGTGGCCGAGGAGCTCGAGGCCGCCCGCGAGGTCGTGGACGCGGCCAACCGCGCCCGCGATGCCGCGCAGCGCCGCTCCGGCGTGCTGGCGGGTCTGCGCGAGCTGTCGTGGAGCTCGGTGGACCGCGAGTCCGCGGACCGGATCGTCGCAGAGCTGGAGCGCAGGCTCGCAGAGCTCACGGACGACGACGGGGATCTGCAGGCCGCCGTGGACGCCGTGGCGGACGCCCGCCACCTGCGCGACGTCACCCGGCAGGAGGCCGAGGACGCCCGTCACCTGCTGCTCACGGAGCAGGACCGCCGCGACGACCTCGCCGCGGAGCGGACCAGGCTCGAGACCGGGATCGCCTCCGGTCGCATCCCCGAGCTCGAGGAGCACACCGCGGTGACGCTCACGCAGCGCTTCGCCGCGGTCCGGGCGGAGCTCGAGCAGGCGGAAGCTGAGGGGCACGCCGAGGCCGCCGGTGCGGCGGGCCCGATGGGCTCCGGCCGGGCGGGGCTGGCGGAGACCGGCCAGATCGTCTCCGACCGGCTGCGGGCCGAGCAGGACGCCGCCCAGGACGCCGCGGCGCGGGCGGAGAGCACCGTGACCCGGCTGGCCGTGCAGTTCAAGGAGCGGTGGCCCGGCGCCTCGGCGGATCTCACGGCGGACGCGGCGGACCGGGCGGGCTACCTCGCCATCCTGGAGGCCATCGAGACGCAGGGCCTGCCGGATCACGAGGCCCGCTTCCTCACGATGCTCAAGGAGCGTTCGCGGGACCTCATCGGTGAGCTGCTCAGCGACATCCTGGGCGCTCCGCGGGAGATCGAGGACCGGGTGGACCGGGTCAACGACTCGCTGGGGCGGTCCAAGTTCGACGAGGGCCGGTATCTGCGGATCAAGCCCAAGGTCCGTCGCAGCGAGACCGTGAACCGCTTCATCGCGGACCTGCGGACGGTGGCCGAGGGCGGCTGGGACGAAGCGGACCTGCAGACGGCGGAGTCCGCGTTCGAGGTCCTCGCCGAGCTCATGCGCCGGCTGGGGTCCAACGAGGCCGTGGACCGGGTGTGGCGCACCACATGCCTGGACACCCGCCTGCACGTCACGTTCCTGGCCGAGGAGGTCGACGACAACGGGCGCGCCCACGTCGCCTACGACTCCGGGGCTGCGCTCTCCGGCGGACAGCAGCAGAAGCTCGTGGTGTTCTGCCTGGCGGCGGCGCTGCGGTACCAGCTGGCGGAGCCGGAGGAGACGGTCTCCCGCTACGGCACGATCGTGCTGGACGAGGCCTTCGACAAGGCGGACACGCGCTACACGCGGATGGCGCTGGACGTGTTCGTGGAGTTCGGCTTCCACCTCGTGCTGGCCACCCCGCAGAAGCTGCTGCAGACGATCGAGCCCTACGTGGGCGCGGCGACCTCGGTGGACAATCCCACGCGCCAGAAGTCCGTCGTCTCCACCATGCGGTGGGCGGAGGACCGCGGCGACGATGCGGCGCAGAGCGAGGTCTCTGCGGACGACCGGGTCTCTGCGGAGGATGCTGTGCCTGGCACGGACGGGTCCGAGCCGGCCGAAGGGGAAGCACCTGTCGCAGGGGAAGCGCCCACCGACGGGGAGGCGCCGGAGGAGAAGGACTGACGCAGAGGCAGGACACTCCCCGGTGGGAGTGTCCTGCCTCTGCGTCATTCAGCTCAGCGCGGGCGCCGGCGAGGCGACCGCGGTCTCACTGAGCAGGGGCCCCTTCCTTGGCCAGGCCCTTCTCCGTGGCACGCTGGTCCCAGAAGTCCGCGCCGACCACGCCGGCCTCGGAGGGGACGAACTCCGGATCGAGGCCGTGCTTCCTCTGCCGCTCGTAGTCTCGCAGCGCCTTGAACACCGGCTGCTGGATGATGAGGATCGCGACGATGTTGAGCCATGCCATGAGGCCCACGCCGATGTCGCCCAGCGCCCATGCCGCACCAGCGGTGGACATGGAGCCGTAGGCCACGGCCACGAGGATGAACAGCTGCAGGAAGCGGGTGAGCGCCGAGCTCACGCGGCGGTTGCGCACATTGCGGAGGACGTACTTGAGGTTCGTCTCCGCCATGTAGTAGTAGGCGACGATCGTGGTGAAGGCGAAGAACGCCAGCGAGATCGCGACGAAGCTCGCACCGAAACCGGGGAAGACCGCGTCGAATCCGGCCTGGGCGTAGGGCACGCCCACCTCGACCTGGGCGCTCACTCCGCCGCCCACGCGCTCGAGCGTCTCCGCGGGGTTGCCGTCCGCGTCGAACTGCGCACCGCTGGGGAACACCCGGTACATCCCGGTGGAGAGGACCATGAAGGCCGTGGCGGTGCAGACGAAGAGGGTGTCGATGTAGATCGAGCCGGCCTGTACGAGGCCCTGCTTGACGGGGTGGGAGACCTCCGCCGCGGCGGCGGCGTGGGGGCCCGTGCCCTGCCCGGCCTCGTTGGAGTAGATGCCGCGCTTCACGCCCCACTCCACGGCCGCACCCACCATGGCGCCCACGGCGGAGGTGGTGGTGAAGGCGGAGGAGACGACGAGGCCGATGACGTCGAAGAGCTGGTCGATGTTGACGAAGGCGATGACGATGGCGCCCAGGATGTAGAGGATCGCCATGAAGGGGACGACGTAGCTGGCGAAGGTCGCGATGCGCTTGACGCCGCCGATCACGATGAAGCCGAGCGCGATGACCACGGCGATCGCGGTGGCCCAGTGGGGGATGCTCCAGGCGTTCTCCGCAGCGCTCGCGATGGACTGCGCCTGCACGCCGGGGAGCAGGAAGCTCATCGAGAGGATCGTGACGAAGGCGAACACCGTGCCGTAGACCTTGAAGAGGCCGTGGGCCTTGGTGTGGCGGTAGGCGCGCTCGATGTAGTACGCAGGACCGCCGCGGTACTCGCCGGTGTCCTTGTCGCGCTCCTTGTAGAGCTGTCCCAGGGTCGACTCGACGAAGCTCGTCGAGGCGCCGAGCAGCGCGGAGATCCACATCCACATGACGGCGCCGGGTCCGCCGAAGGCGATGGCGGTGACGGTGCCGGCGATGTTCCCGGTGCCGACGCGCCCCGCCAGGGACATGGGGAGCGCCTGGAAGGAGGAGACCCCGTCCTCGGACTTCTGCCCGGTGAACATCTGCTTGAAGATCGCCGGGATCTGGCGGATCTGGATCATCCGGGTGCGGATCGTGAAGAACACGCCCGCGCCCAGGCACAGATAGACGAGCGGGGGCGCCCACACGACGCCGTTGAGCCAATCGATGAATGCTGTCACTTCTGCTCCGATGAGAGAAATATGCGGAGCGCCACCAGGGGTGGTGGCGCTCACGTTTCGTTCGGAAGTGAAGCAGGTCACGCGAGCGTGTGTCAATTCGTGTCATTTCCGCGCTGCGCCGGAGCTTCTGCGCAAGGCCTGCTGTGGAGATCGTGTCCGCAGGATCGGACATCCGGGCCTCTCGTGCCGCGGCTCACCGGTCCTGTGTCCGTGTCGTGCCGGAGAATGGGCGCATGGCATCCAGTGACCCTGCACGCGGTGACCGGGGGCGCCCGGCCCGCGACCCGGAGCACGCGGCATCGGAGCGGCCGGCTCGCGACCCGGAGAGTCCCCGTGATCCGGAATGGAAGCGGCTGCTCGCCCCTGTGGCCAGGGCCCGTGCGGACGACGGTGCCCGCTCCGCGGCAGAGGCGCCCGCCGCGCTCGGCATCTCCTTCGAGCTGTGCGCGGAGGACTCCCGCGGCTGGTTCTACGACTCCGCGCCCGTCCCGCTGGAACGCGCGCATCTGGCCGACGGGGCCGCATGGTTCGTGGGCATCCGTCCGGTGGAGGCCGGGAGCAGGCCGGGCACCTGGCGCCGGGGCGGGCTCACCTGGCGCTCCTTCGCCCACCCCGGGACAGGCCCGCAGCGCCGGGTCCGCTCCCTGCTGGACCAGCTCCACCGTCTCTCCCGCGATGAGCGCAATCTCAACCCGGGCGAGGCGGGCCTGCTGCGGCTCGACCGCTATCCCTCGGCCCTGCTCTGGCCCCTGCTGGAGCGGCTCCGGGCCGCTGGGGTCTCCTTCGTAGGTGCGGGCCTGCTCACCGCGGTGCGCGTGGGCGGCGCCGCGGAGAAGCGGGTGGACCTGCACCGCGATGCGCACGGTCGCCTCCACCTCGAGCCCCGGCTGCGGATCGACGGGGAGCCGATGGCGGCCTCGGGCGTGGTGGGCGATCACGGGTTCGCGGGTCTCAGCGGTGAGCTGGATGCCGTGGGCGGTGCGCTCACCCTCACGCTCGCCCCTGCGGAGGCGCCGGCGGTTCCCGGCGCGGAGGCCGTGCGCGGACTGCGCGCGCCCGTGGTGGTCCCTGCCCGGGAGGCGGAGGAGTTCACGGCGGAGTACTTCCCGGTTCTCCGCTCCGCGGTTCCCGTCACCAGCGAGGACGGCAGTGTGGAGCTGCCGGCGGACGCTCCGCCTCGGCTGTCCCTGCTGGCCGTGTACGGCGAGGAGGACACCGTCGCCCTCCACTGGTCGTGGCTGTACGAGGGACCGCGGCGGGAGTACTCGGTGGCCTCGAGCGCGGGGGCGGCCAGGGATCCCGCCGCCGAGGCCGCCGTCGCCGCCCGCGCGAGCCGCGTCTGGGCGGGCGCGGGGACCGTGGAGAGGCAGGACCTCACGGGGACGGACACCGCGGCCTTCACGGTGCGCGCCCTGCCGCAGCTCGAACGCCTGGACTGCGTGCGGGTGACGACCAGCGGGCGGCGTGCGGACTACCGCGAACTCACGGAGCCTCCCGCGGTGACGGTGAAGAGCGAGGAGACGGAGGACCGGGACTGGTTCGATCTGGCCTTCCAGGTGACGGTGGCCGGGCGGACGGTGCCCTTCGCCTCGCTCTTCCGGGCGCTGGCGAGGGGACAGAAGCGGCTGCTCCTGCCGGACAAGTCGTACCTGAGCCTCGACCATCCGGCCTTCGACGGGCTGCGCACGCTGCTGCGGGAGGCGGAGGCGCTGGGGGAGTGGGATCCGGAGGCCCCCAGGATCTCTCGCTATCAGGTGGACCTGTGGGAGGAGTTCGTCGACCTCGCGGACAGCTCGGAGGCCGCGCTCGCCTGGCGGCGGTCCGTGGGAGCGCTGGAGCGGCTGGCGGAGGTGCCGCGTCCACCGGTGCCCGCGGGTCTGCGTGCGCAGCTGCGCGGTTACCAGCACGACGGCTTCGCCTGGCTGAGCCTGCTGTACGACCACGGTCTGGGAGGCATCCTCGCCGACGACATGGGGCTGGGCAAGACCCTGCAGACGCTCGCGCTCATCGTGCGGGCCCGGGAGGGCGGCGGTCCGTCCGCGGCCGGTCCGCGCGAGGGTGGTGCTGCGCCTGCGGTGAGCCCGCAGGAGCCCGTGCCCGAGGCATCGGGGGAGGGGGTGCCCGGGTCCCTCGCGCACCCACAGGCACCGTTCCTCGTGGTCGCACCGGCCTCGGTGGTAGGCGTCTGGAAGGGCGAGGCGGAGCGGTTCGCACCCGGTCTGGACGTGCGGGTGATCGAGCAGACGCGTGCCGCCGCCCGCACCGCCGGGCGGCGGGAGGCACTCGCCGAGGAGGCGCGCGGGGCGGACGTGGTGCTCACCTCGTACACCCTGCTGCGCCTCGACGCGGAGGAGTACGCCCGTGGCTCCTGGAGCGGCCTCGTCCTCGACGAGGCGCAGTTCGCCAAGAACCGCCGCACCCAGGCCCACCAGGCGCTCAGGGACATCCGCGCTCCCTTCCGGCTGGCGCTCACCGGCACCCCGGTGGAGAACTCGCTCGACGACCTGTGGGCGCTGCTGGCGCTCACCGCGCCCGGCATCTTCCCCTCGCCGGTGGCCTTCCGGCAGCAGTACACGCTGCCGGTGGAGAAGGGCGGCTCCGCGCACCGGTTGCAGCGGGTGCGCCGCAGGATCCGCCCGTTCGTGCTGCGCAGGACGAAGGAGGACGTGGCTGCGGAGCTGCCCGCCAAGCAGGAGCAGATCCGCGAGGTGGAGCTGCTGCCGGAGCACCGGAAGCTCTACGACGCCGTGCTGCAGCGGGAGCGGAAGAAGGTGCTGGGCCTGCTGGAGGATCTGGAGCAGCAGGGGATGGAGCGCACGCGCTTCATCGTGTTCCGCTCCCTCACGCTGCTGCGGATGCTCGCCCTCGATCCCTCCATCGTGGACGAGGAGCAGCACGCGGGAGTGGAGTCCTCGAAGCTGCGCGCTCTGCTCGAGGAGCTGGAGCAGGTGCTGGGCGAGAAGCACCGGGTGCTCGTCTTCAGTCAGTTCACCTCCTATCTGGACAGGGTCGAGGAGGCGCTGGAGGCGCGCGGCATCCGCTGTGTGCGGCTCGACGGGGCGACCCGCCGCCGGCAGGAGGTGGTGGACCGCTTCCGGCAGGGGGACGCGGGAGTCTTCCTGCTCAGCCTCAAGGCCGGCGGTTTCGGCCTCACCCTCACGGAGGCGGACTACGTCTACCTCATGGACCCCTGGTGGAACCCCGCGGCAGAGGCGCAGGCCGTCGACCGCACGCACCGGATCGGGCAGTCCGAATCCGTCATGGTGTACCGGATGGTGGCGCGCGGGACGATCGAGGAGAAGGTGCTGGAGCTGCAGCGCAGGAAGGCGCGGCTGGCCGAGTCTCTGCTGGAGGGCGAGGGCGGAGGCGGATTCTCCCGGCCGCTCACGGCGGAGGAGATGCGGGGGCTCTTCGCGGAGGAGTGACGAGTGTCGCGGCGTGTCCGGGTCGCATCTGCGCGTCTGCCCATCGTGTTCGATGAGAATATTCGTATAGTCCTCCACGTGGATGCCGGAAGGGGGCAGTGTCTCCCTTTCTGTGTCCGTGCCTCGTGCCAGACTTTCCGCCATGACAGAGATCGTGGTTCGTTCACCGTCCGGGACACTCCCCTCACTCGCACTGCACGGCATGGAGGAGCGCTTCGACGACGAAGCGCTGGAAGGCGGCGCACGCCATGCGGTCCGCGGGGACGTGAGCACGCTCACCTGGGACGCGGCACGTGCGGCGCTCACGGGCACGGTCCGCGCCGCGGCCGGGCGGGAAGCTCCGGGAGCACATGCGGAGGGCGGGACCCGGAGCGGTGCGGGTGCCCCGGCCCGCCGCGAGGAGCCCGAGGCCCGCGTGCTCGTGCAGTTCACCCCGGTGCCGTGTGGGGAGGGGCTCGAGTACGAACTGACCGGGAGCATCTGCACCTGCGGCACGGGCAGCGACTGTGCGCACGCCTCGGGAGTCCTCCATGCGTTCGATCTCGCAGCACGTGATCTGGGGCCGGGGGCGGACGGCTCCTGGGAACGTCTGGAAGGGGCGGCGGGTGGAAGGATGGGGCCATGACGAAGCTCGTGGTGCGTTCCTCCTCGGGACTCTTGCCCCTCCTGGACGTCAGTGCCATGGAGGAGTGGTTCGACGACGGGCCCCTGGAGCGCGGTGAGGGCTATGCGGTCGCCGGTCGTGTGCAGTCGATCGTCTGGAACGAGGAGCAGAGCGTGCTCATCGGCCGCGTCGCGGGATCGGGCGGGAAGACCTACAGCGTCCTCGCCCATTTCATGCTGGACGTGAGCCGCACCGCGGGCGCGGACGGCACCGTGGCGCCTGATGAGCCCGCCTACCTGTACGAGGGATCGATCTGCACCTGTCCGGTGGGCGAGGCGTGCAAGCACGCCGTGGCGATGCTGTGCATCGTGGAGCAGCTGGACATGCCGGGCAGTCCGCCGCCGGAGGCGGACCTCGGGGCTTCTGATGCCCTCGGCAGACTCCTGGCCGCGGACAGCAGGACGCACGGGCGGCAGGCGGCAGCGGCACAGGGAGACGCCGTCCATGCTTCTCACGGCGGCACGGACGGTACTTCCGGGTGCGGCGGTGCAGGCGCGGACGAGCCGGAAGCGGGCTGGAAGGCCGTTCTGCGGACGTTCACGGGTGGAAGCCGCAGCGCTGCCGCGCAGCGAGGGGACGGCGTCCGGCAGGGAGCGGACGGGACACAGGTGCGCAGGCTCGGCATCCAGTTCTCCCTCATGGTGCAGAAGCGGGCGCATTACGGCTACCCCATCTGGGACATCGCCGACGAGGTGCCGCACGGCGTGGAGTGGACCCCCGTCATGCGTGTGGTGGAGGAGGGTGCGCGGCCGGGGACCTGGCGGCGTGGAAACCTCTCCTGGTCGAGCTTCGCAGCACCCGGGTTCCTCCCATATGCCGCGCACCAGTCCGCGCTCATGGCTCAGCTCTACCGGCTCAGCGGCAGCGAACGCCTGCCGTCGCAGGTATACGGCGGCAGCGAGGACATCCGGCTGGACTCCTTCACCGGCGGTCTGGTCTGGGAGGTGCTGCAGCGCCTCAGGGAGGCCGGAGTCGCTTTCCTGGCGGGAAGCGCCCTGGGTGCTGTGAAGCTGGGACGGGAGGCGGAGCTCGCCGCAGACCTCACGGATGAGGGCGAGGGCGGGCTCCGGCTCACGGGCGGTGTGCGTGTCGATGAGGCCCCCGTGGAGGGAGCGCGCCCGGTGGGGGAGAACGGTATCGCCGCTCTCGTGACTCCTGACGATGACGGTCATCACGAGGCACAGTCCCTCCTGGAGCCCCTTCCGCAGTCCCCCCGA